>JACRNF010000016.1 GCA_016219355.1 Chlamydiota bacterium
CAATGTTATAGCTCACATTGATGAGGACTTTCACCTCACTGTTGTGATATGTTCACAGGCGCACATTCATCAGCGAAGCTAAAGACTTCTCTGTTTTCTCGTTTAAAAATTTATAAAAAACAAAAAAAAGCTTCTCGATAAAGAATATAGAGAACTCTTAATATCTGAACTACTTCTTGCTGTTATGGAAGAAGATCATATCTCAGTTAGAAAGCTGGCAATAGAAGCTGAAGTATCTCCTACAATTATTCAAAGCTTGAAGTCTGGAAAAAAGACAAACATCACTATTGATACTTTGTCAAGAATCCTCGATGTGATTGGCTACAAGATTATTTTAGCTCCCAAAAACAGCCCGGAAAAGCAGCTAAAAATGGCTTAAACAATCTATGGAAAACAACTCGATTTAAATTGAGTCATAAAATTCAAGATTGAAACATAACCAGAACAAAACAATTTTAACTATAAATACTTAACGATAAAATCTATACGCCCAAATTTTCGGTATAAATCTTAGTATTAACCTCAGTTTTGGGTTTCTTCCCTCGGAATCAGCTAAAGTTTTTGAGGAGTTTGGTTTCTTTTTTTTGAAGAAAATAGACAAAGCGTCTATTTCTAAAAAAAAAAGAAATCAAAATTGCAAAAAGATTGCGGATTCTGAGTGGATTAAACTCAAAACTGAGGTTATTAGCTAACTTAATTTCACTTTTATGAAACATATGACACAGAAATGCCGACCAATATCACCAAACCGATGAAAGCAAGAAGTGGAAGAAATGCATTAACTAATGCTCTGGCAATCGAAAAGTTTTGCACCTTTGCAATGCCGGCAATTAGTAAAATAAAACTCCAAAACCATGTTACCATTAATCCTAAACTTAGAATTAGAGTTATGATTGGATATAATTCTAAATGAAAAAATATCTTTGGAAAAATCATTACCAGAAACAAAGATGGAAAAATAACAAAAACTACAGGAGCGAAAGACCATGCACATACCAATTTAAGATCAGATGTTGAAGCTTTGCCTTTGATCCATTTACCAGTAAATCGTAATAACCAGGCTTGTATATAGAATTGAACAGCTCCCAAAAAAGGCGATAGAATTAACATACAAATAAAGCTCCAATAAAAAGCAGGGTTCGGCTCTTTGAAAATCTTAAGACCATCCCAAAGAACCAGGTTCATTATTGACATGGAAGCTAAAAAATAAAAACTTTTTTTAGACCCCTTATCAATCACATCCTTGATTGTTTTTTTTAGGACTAAATAACATGGAAAACAGTGAAAATTTAAGCATAATAATCCTCTTTTAAGCTTAAATATTTATCAAATAAACAATTTATACGTAAAGTAAAAATTTTAATTAATAAAGCTAAGGGATCGTAAGACAATAAACGCAAAAATCATTTATACATTTTATTTTTTTATAGAATGTTATTTTTTGCAACTACTAAAATCAAAAAACAGAATATTATAATCAACTCACTAACAAAGGCCTTCTATTTGGATTTGCTGCGTGAAGAAGCTCTGCATATTTTTCTAGACTTGGTTTTGCTTGGGCCCTTTCATATCGAGCATAAGCATTGGGAGATTTCGATTTTAATCTCTTCGAAACATCTCTAATTGTTGATCCACTTCGTAATCTTTGTCTTTTTAAGCCCAGCGCAAAAAGAAGTTTATCATCAGAAGCTCTCATTCCAATAACACCATCTTCATAAAGATTGACGCCAAGCAAAAATCGCTTGCTCAAAAAATCCTCATATGAGTCCTTTAAAAGTTCCATGACCGCATCTTTAATCATCTCTAAAGCTTCTTTTCTAGTCTTGCCTTGAGTCATCACGTCTAGAAAAGAAATTTCGATGAGCCACCATGAACTATTTGGATCTTTCCAAACTCTTCCTTCTAGCTCCATCATTTTTTGCTCCCTACTACTTCTTTTGGAGGTGGATTATTTTTTGCCACCTCTATTATCTTCTTAGCCAAATGTTCTTTTATTTCTCGATGCCTGGGAATAGGTTCAGCATCTTCACCATTGGTCCAAATTTCGTGGTTACCGCCCTGTCTTTTCATCCACCAACCCAATCGGCGAAGCTCTTTTTCCAAATCACGTTTTTTCATTATCGTACACGTTTTAGTGAACAAAGTCAAATTTATAGCAGTAAAGAATTTTTTTAAACTATTTTTTCACAACGACTTGCAATAAACTTCCACTGACAAAGAAAAAGATTGCCGAAACAATTATTGGAACCCAAATAGAAAAGCTTGAAAAAACTCCAATGCTTAGTCCGATAAAAATAAATGAAATCGCATAAAGAGCGCCGCACCCTCCCATCATTTTCCCCTGCTCTTCATTACTAACCCTATTTGAAAGCATCGCAAGAAGTGACCCAAAAGCTAATGATTCAAAAATGGGAAAACCGAGAGCAACAATCCATTGTACCCCGATAAAAAACTGTAGCAAAAAAGAAAGACTGATAAATATTCCGCTAATTACTAGACCCATAAAAGAAATCTTTTGCAATGAAAAATATCTCATCATGAATTTTTGTAAAAATAAAGGAACGAAAGCAAGCCCTACACCCAGTAAAATAAAAAAATATGAGATGTCCTTTGGAGTAAAATAATACTTTTCCTGAAGGACAAGCGGAATTGCTTGAAAGTAAAATCCCCATGCACATTGAAAAAGTAAAAACACTAGCCCCAAATTTCTCACTCTCGGATCACGGAAGATAAAAGTAAATGAGGTGAAAAGCGAGCTCCATACAATGCGGCACTCTTTTCTAACATGCGTTTCACTAAAAAAAACTGAAAGAAAAAAAACATTCAAACAAGAAAGCCCTGCTGCCATTAAAAAGGGAATAATTATTCCAAAAGAAACCGTCAAACTACTCAAAAGAGGTCCTATAATAAATCCAAAAGCAAAGGCTAGATTCATAAATGACATGTTTTTTGCCTTCTCCAAGTGAGTGCTTTTATCAGCAACAGCCGCTTGGGCGATTTCAAAACTTCCGGAAAAAAAACCGGAACAAAACCGGAGAAAAATAAAAAGCCAAAAAAATTTTTGAAAAATACTAAATGCTGTTAAAGCATAAACAATAGCGTTTCCTGAAAGGGAAGTGATCAATATTTTCTTTCTTCCTATTTTGTCAGAAAAAGAACCTAAAAAAGGAGAGCCGAAGAAACCTCCCAAAGACCAAACAGAAAGAACTAAGCCATAGAAAAAAACGGCATGATTTCCATAAAATGGACTATTGGATGCAACAACTAAATTGGGCAATATGGGAAGAACAAGGCCTAAACCCATGACATCAATGATAATCGTTATCATGAGTGTGAAAAGAAGTGAAGTAGGCATTGTTTCCCTATTATAAAAATTCAAAAGATCATGACCAAAATCATAAACATCTTTTCTATGGCAATGCAACTAAAATCAGAAGAATCTTATAGTCATCGTTCTTTAGTTTTCTCGAAAAAAATCATCGATAAAACATAAAGGCCATCATGTCTTGCGAGCAATTTGGCAATGACGCCCAAAACCATTTTGCCGGCACCGGCAAAATGGTCGGCATAGGGAGCCAAACAGATAGAGAACTTGATGATTATCACCTCTTTTTTTTGCTTGTTATCTGATAGCCCAGAATGGAGAGCCGAGAAAACCAGATCTATAAGACGATAAATTTATAAAATTTTTTATCCACATCTATGATTGGAAAATTTTTTGGAAGTTCTTCTTTTTGAATTTCGATGAATCCATTTTTTTCATAAAACCTATGTGCAGCTAAAAAAGCAAGTGTTGTGCCAAGAAAAAGTGTCATAATATGTTTTTTTCTTGCCCATTGAAGAAGGGTTTCTAGCAATTTTTTTGCCACACCTTTTCCTCTGTAATCTTTATGAACAAACATTTTTCTTATGGCAGCTTCATTATTACCAATGTCAAAAAGAGCAATTGTTCCAACAACCATATTGTTATCTAAAGCAATCCAAAAATTACCATTAGCTTTTTGATAAAAATTTGAAATATCTTTCAAATCAGACTGCTTATCAGGTGTGATATTAATATTAAATTCTTTCTGCTGAATTTCTGAAATAAGCGAGATGACTTAGCTTCGATATTTATCTTGATAAATTTGAATTAGTATATTGGCCATATCTTTTACAATACTGAATTTTGAAGATTTTTTTATAGAAAAATGGCGGCAGAAATACATTCCTGCCACCAAAGACCAAGTATTACATTCTGTCTATCATCTCTAAAAATATTTTTTAATGTCTAGCTCTCTTGCTTCGATCATCCCCGCTTTTTTCTGCTCTAGAGGGCTCTAATAAGCGATCGATTTTACTTAAAGCTAGACCCTTTTCGTAATCACTAGGATTTGACCAAGCAACACTTGTAGCCTTTTGTATAAGATCATTAAATCCTTTCGAGGCTCTTGCTAATTCAGGTCGAGAAGCCGCAGCAATTAATTTATCAGCAATTTTACTCATAGCTTGGACAATTCTATTAAATTCATTTAATTTTCCAGCTAATTTATAACTATCAGCGATATCTTTTAGAACTTTGCACCTTTCCACAACATCATAAAGTTCTTGAGCAAGACTTTCAGCTTTTTTGATAATTATATTAAATTTATCAAAATTCTCGGCTAAGCGGTGGCTATCTGCGATTTTATATAAAACATAGCTCCACAAATATTCAGTTGCCGCAGGATGTTTCTCAACAGCAATTCTTTCGGCCTCTTCTATAATGCTATTAAATCCCTCTAAGTCCCCAGCTGATCTTTGGAGATCTGCAATATTAATTAAAGCAAGGCACTGACCATAATTATCAATAAAATGAGCATCCTCTCTTGCTTTTCTGATAAATTTTTCATATTCATTCACAATAATCCTATTCAATCTGTGAATATTAGCGATTTTACAATCATAACGGCACTTGATCTCAGAATCAGTCATTAACTCTGTAACTCTTTCTGCTTCTTTGTTAAATTTACAAAATTCATCTAGTTTCCAAGACAATCTATAGCTTTCAGCAATTGCTATGTTAGTATCAGCAATTTTACCTAAAGCTTCGCTCATTACACGGTTACTCGGAATTAACTTAGCAACTCTTTCTGCTTCTATGATAAATTTAGTAAATTCATCTTTTTTCCCAGCTAATGCATAACGATTAGCTTCTGCTAAGTTGCTCTCAACTATATCTTTTAAAGTATAGCTTCTTGCCTCAGCATCAGGAATTAATTGAGCAAATTGAAGCGCGCACTTAAGATGGCTCTCTTTAAGTTCTGCGTATACTCTTTCTTGTAAAACATCCTCACTCAAAACTAATAACTCTTGAACAGTATGGCCACCTTTAACGAAATGATCCAACGCCTCAGGACATATCTGCGCAGCAAATGTATTTAATCTCGCTACAGCAACATCATCGCAAAGTATCTCTTCTGGTTTTTTATGCCCATAAATTATATTAAAATCGCCTGAATTTTTATCTGAAGCAATTAATCTACGTAATCCATCTAAAGCAAACATATGCACCTCATGTTAATTTTTGATTAAAAGCTAACTAAGCTACTCCAGTGAATTAAAAATTGCAATTGATAAAAATATTTTTAATTTTCTTGAACCTCGCAGCTAAACCTGAGCCCATAAGAACAAGTTTCAATTAGATTTTTTGAGTTGCTTTGCCGACAAGATCGATTTGAACCAAGGGGAAATAATTGGATAAAGCTCTCTTGCTAAAAAGGAATGGCCCTCTGGAGTTAGATGAGACCGATCCTTCTTATGTATTGCCTTGCCCATTTCATCGTGCAGGGAATAGAAAAAATAATATGGAATATCCTGACTTGAAAGTTTAGTCTCAATAATCTTGCGAATTTGTTGAAATAAAAAAAAATTTTCTGTTTCTAACATATCAACTGAAGGAATAGGGCCGAGGACAAAAAGAGGGATATTTAACTCTAAACAAAGCGTTCGAAGTCTTTCAAAAAAAGTCCACTCATCTGCTAGAGCCCAAGTATTTAGACCACAAAGCTTGCCAGCCCAAAGATTGACTTGATGAAGTGGGACGCCAAGGAATTTCCTCGGCAAAGTTTTGATAACCAACTGCTCTGGCGGGATGTCAAAAAGATCCTGAGAATCTTTGTTTTTTCGCATTGATAGAGCAGCCTGAACAGCATTAGACTCTATATATACTGTTTTTTTCTTTGATAAAATGCGTTTGAAAAAATTAGGAGGAAGAGAATATCTAAATTTACCCAAAGGATCTACGGTGCGATAAAGAAGCGGCTTTGGGTGCATATCTACATGCCGCATGTGATACAATACTCCATCTAAAGATTTCTTCGTATGAAGCGCTCTCATCCGTTCTGAGGGCTCTAAGTCGCTTCTACCGGCAAGGCTAACACGAAGAATAATCCCATCTTTTTCCAACATGTTTTTCAGCTGTCTGTGGTAAAGATCAGATATCTGAATCCAAGGCTGAAGGGCGAGGCATCGTCCAATGATTCCTAAACAAAACTTATCCATTAAGTTCTCCCAAAAATTGTAATGCAGCCATGTACTTGTGCGGAGAAAAGAATGTATTGGTCCTAGGATCAATGCCAAAATTTCTTTTTTTCCCAGAGCAAATTTTTTTAACGTAAAGAGCCTGATCGATTTTTTCTTGCAATGAGTAAGAGCTAGATCGCAATTCACTCTGTTTTATCTGTAAAGGAGCGTTCTTGAGATGATTGAAAAGAGCTGTTTGAGCGCTATTGATTGTGGTGATGCTAAAAAAGAAGCGGCACTCTGTTTGTAATCTAAGATATACCTCAGTAAAAAAAGCTTCATTAGATAAATGTGAAATGGGAGGATGAATGTAGCGAATACCAGCCTCCTCTACTTTTTGGATGAAAGGAGAAGCTATTTGCCAAAATTCCTTCTCGTCTTGCTCAAAAAAAGGCCAATGTCTTAAATCAAGACTGTAATCATTGTGCCCGTAAACCACCTCTTTAATGCTTTCATGACTTGCAATCGAAGAGAGATTATTAACACCTTTTAGAGTTTCAACGATGGGGATAAATATTTTGTAGCAAACCTTCTTGTTTTTTAGACAAGAAAGATATTCTTGAATATTTTCTGTAGATTCAATCTTGGGTCCAACAATGCAATGCAAATCCCAAATTTGAGAAATTTCGGTAATGGTTTTTAAGTCATGTTCTAATTCACCGGATTTAAGACCATTTACCCGAAGGCCCACTTTTTTATTCTTGAAAATATCCGGATAAGAATGGGCAAATCTAATAAGTTCTAAACGGCCCCACGCCTTTAAACTCTTTGTTTTTTTTGTGTCTATATCTCTTAGAGTATCTTCTAGGTCTAATATAATAATGCACTCTTGGCAAAGAGCTTGTTTCAATAAACGATACAAAAGTGGCGCTCTTTGAATAGCCATAAACTGAATAATTTGCATATTTTTGGCCATGAACTTATGTCCTTAAAAATACATTAACTTCTAAAAAACCTATCGATTCCTTCGGCAATACCTTTTGCCAATTTTTCTAAATAAGATTTTTTTCGAATGTTATCCCGTTCTTTAGGATTGGTTAAAAAACCACCTTCAACCAAAATGGAAGGCATTTGGGTTTCTCTGATAACGCAAAGATCTCCCCTATTTTTAACTCCGCGGGAAAGTGCCTGGGTACGATTGACAAGCTTGGATAAAACTTCGCTGCCAAGCTTTTTTGATGAACCGGCCTTTGGTTTATTTTCCTTAGTATCGTGGAAAAAGATCTCGATTCCGCTAGCTGCGGAATTTGGACAGGAATTAAAATGAATACTTACAAAAATCTCAGAATTAGCATTGTTGGCAATAAGGACCCTTTTTTTCAGGGGAACAGAAAAATCGCGATACCTGGTTAATTTAACCCGATACCCCATCTGCTCTAAATATTTTTTAGTCAAAAGAGTGGTTGTCAAAGTTAGCTTTTTTTCTTCGCAATAGGGAAATTGGATTTTAGCCCCTTCATCAAGTCCACCATGGCCGGCGTCCAAAACAATTAAAGGCTTTTTGATACTGTCGGGATAGACGGCCCCAACTAAATGTTTGGGCGTTGCAAAAAGGAAAAAAGGGACAAAAAGGGTAAAAAATATGATTTTTAAATACATTTTTTAAATCCTTTCGCAAATTTCCTTAGCAACCTTATAGTCATCAAATGGATAGCTTTGATTGCCAATAATTTGATATTTTTCATGCCCTTTTCCGGCTATTAAGACAATATCTTTTGTACTAGCCATTAAAATTGCTGTTTCAATACTTTTTTTTCTATCTATCTCTACAAGATATCTATTTTTTAAAGAAAAACCAAGTAAAATTTCATTAATAATGCTTTGGGGATTTTCACTTCGCGGATTATCACTCGTAACAATGCAAAAATCTGAAAGCTCTTCACAAACTTTTCCCATTTTGGCCCTTTTGCTTTTGTCTCTATCACCGCCACATCCAAAAACGGTTATGATCTTTCCCTTCTTAATTTTTTGAAGGGTGGTTAAAACATTCTTTAGTGCCTCATCGGTGTGGGCATAGTCGATAAAAATATTAAGTTCTTTATTATTTACAACTCTTTCTAATCGCCCCGCTACAGTTTGAAAGGAAGGAATAATAAAACTCAGATCTTTTAAAGATCCCCCGTTGATCAATCCGGTCGCTATGGCAACTAAAACATTATAGACGTTGTATTCACCAACAAGTTTGGTAGAAAATAGTTCCATTTGCTCTTTGTAATGAACCAAAAATTGGGTTCCATCCAATGAAAAAGTTATGTTATCAGCATATAGATCAGCTTTTTGTTTTATGGAATAGGTCAAGATTTTGCTAGGCAAATTTTCTAATATTTTACAAGATGCGGGATCATCAATATTGACAACAGCATGTTTAGCATTATCCTTAAGAAGAAAAAACAGCTTTTTTTTTGCTGCAAGATAATTTTCCATGGTTTTATGATAATCCAAGTGATCTAAAGTGAGATTGGAAAAGATGGCGACGTCAAACCCAATGTTCTTTAAACGGTTTTGCTCTAAGCCATGAGAAGAGACTTCCATCACTACCGCCTTAGAACCGGTTTTAATCATCTCTTTAAAAAATTTATGAACTGATATACAATCTGGAGTGGTACGTGAAGAAGCGTAGCGGTTATTGTTGCCTAAAATATATTCAATGGTGCCAATTAATCCACATTTTTTTTCCAAACTATCCAAAACATGCTTGATCAAATAAGTAGAGGTAGTTTTACCATTGGTACCGGTAATACCCACCGTGAATAGTTCATTTGAGGGCTCTTCATAATAAACCTTGGCAATATCTGCCTCGATTTCTTGAGGATTATCATGGATAAGTTGAGTAATGTTTTTTAAAAACGGATCAAAAATATCGCTCACAATGCAAATTGCTCCGGCAGAAATTGCATCGGCTATAAATTTAGATCCATCTGTTTTTAAACCCTTTTTGGCAATAAAAAGATTATTAGGGGCCACAACCCTAGAATCGTTTGCTATACCGCTAATCTCAATATCTTTTGGCCCTTTAACTGCTTTAAAGGAAATATTTTTTATAATTTTTTTAAGCTTCATAATTTTTAAGACTAAGCTACTCATTCCATTTTGAGTAAAGTTCTTTTAAGGCTTTGAGCTCTTTAGACCAATCGGCCTGATCTTCTTTATAACGAGGATCGGTTCTAGCATACCCGAAAGGATCATCCGGAGCAACCCCTAAATATTCTAGTGCCCTTGTAGCAATCTCTTTAAATATCGGAGCTGCGCAAACTCCCCCCATATAAGTTTTACCTTTGGTAGGATCGTATCTTTTTTGCGGTTCATCAACAGTTACAATCAAAACAAACCTCGGTTTATCGGCAGGGACAAATCCTACAAAGGAAGATATATATAGCTCATGAGAATACTGTCCGTTGATAATTTTTTCGGAAGTTCCGGTTTTGCCCGCTTCAGAATAGCCCCAAACATTCGCCGAAGGGGCGGTTCCTCCCGGTTTTGTAGTAAATTTTAAAGCTTTTTTAAGCTCTTTAGTGCTCTCATCACTTAAAAGCCTTTTTCTATTCTGCATCTGAAATTTAGGTGTGTTATCTAATAAAACAACTTCTTGTCCATCCACTTTTTTAACAATTTTTTTGATTAAAGTGGGCTGTACTTCAAACCCTCCATTGGCAATGATGGAATAGGCCCTTGCAATCTGCATGCTGGTCACTAAAACGTTATGCCCGATCGCGAGCGAATAAGGAGTAGACAAAGACCATTCAAGTTTGCCATTGGGATGAAGTTTTCCTGGAGTTGGCAAAACACCCGGTGTTTCAGCAGGAAGTTCAATATTTGTTTTTTTACTAAGACCAAAAAGCTCTGCAAAGGTTTTTTTTATCCACTCTTCTTTCATGGTAGTTACCAACCGATGCATGATTTTTCCCATGTAAACGTTGGAAGATTTTTGAATCCCCATATACATGTTTAATGATCGATGGAGCCTAGCATCTTTTAAAGGAAAGCTTCTTCCGGGAAAATGACCATTAGATGTGTCGATCCTTTCAGTTGGAGAAAATAAAGGTTTTTTTCCCATTTGTATTAACTCTTCATTGGCTTTTAAACACAAAGCTACGACAAGCGGCTTAAATATACTTCCCGGCTCAAATGCATCTATAACCGCATGAGTCCTGGTATGTTCTTGCAACCCTTTATTATTAAAATACTCATTATATCGTCTTAAATCAAAAGCGGGAGTTTGTGCTAAGGCTAAAACTTCGCCGCTATAGGGATCGATCATTATGGCCCAGCCCCCTTTACCATTGACAGCCTTGACCCCTTTGGCCAATTCTTCTTCGGCAATAGCTTGAAGGTAATGGTTTATTGTTAAATAAATATCAGATCCGTTTTGTGGTTTTTGAATTAACGTCCCAACATCCAAAGGATGCCTTGGAGATCTTAAAATCTCTCTTTTGCCAAGCTTGCCCTTTAAATAATTATTAAGATAAAGCTCTAAGCCTCCAGTTGGTATAGACTGAAAAGAAATGGGATCTTTTTCATCCTGCACTGTATGCAAAACCTGACCTAACAACGAGCCAAAAGGATAAGACCTTTTATAATCTTGGATAAAAAACAGACTATTTCTGGCAATTTTTTTTGATTTGGCATAGCTTAGCCACCATTTTTCAATATTATCTTTGGTATCTCTATCTAACCATCCAACAATTTTCCGACTTCTGCTTTTTTTAAAAAATTCGGCAAAAATTTTATTTTTATCCTCATTTTTTACAGTTACAAACTCAAAAATTTTGGTAGCTATTTCTTTTTTATAGCCATTTGGAATGCAGTCACAATCTACATGCAAATGAAATTTGGGTATTTCAATTACAAAAGCTTGTAAGGACTGGGGGTGATTTTTCTTTATCGAGGTATTGGAATAAAAAGTACCCCGCATAAAATATTCTTTTTCAACATGGCGATGTTGATTATTGGCCTCTTTGGCCCATTTTTCCCCTTCAAGGATTTGAAGACGGTAAAACTGCATTACTAAAGCGCAAAACAATAAAGATAAAAATAATGATACGGATACAAGCCTCTTTCGATCAGAGTCTTTGACCTGATATCGCCGGTCTTTCTTTTTCATTCAGCATTTCCAATAGCCATATAAGAATCATTTTCTTTTAAAGCGAGCCCTTCTTTGAGGGTCAGCACTTCATCTACAAGTGGGTGACGCAAATGGTTAAATTCCGGTCTTTGCGCAAGCTGCATTAAATTAGTAGGATTTTCAAATTGATCGACTTCATATTGAAGCTTTTTTATTTGCTGTTTTAAAGTATTGATTTCCCGTGCAAGTTTGGGTACTTCAATTTTATACGTAGTCAGACCATTTTTTTTATCAACATAAGAGAACAATGAAAGGCTAAACACAAAGATACAAATCATTATCTTTAAAAATAGCCCTCTATTCATTCTTCCCTCTCATTGCAAATCTCATTTTAGCGCTTCTGGCCCTTCGATTTTTTCTACATTCGATATAATCGGGAGCTACCGGTTTTTTAGTTAAAATTTCTATCATCTCTTGATGTTCTTTAAAAAAGTTTTTTACTATTCTATCTTCCAAAGAATGAAAGCTGATAACTCCAATTTTTCCTTTTTCACAAAGTCTTTGAATTCCTTTTGCCAAAAAAGCTTTTAAGCTATTGAGCTCATCATTTACAGCAATTCTCAAAGCCTGGAACACTAAAGTCAAAGGATGATGTCCCCTTTTTTTTCTTAATACACCAGACAAAACATCGATCAAATCTTGTGTCGTCTCAATCTTTCTTCTTCGTCTTGTGGCAATAATTGCTTTTGCCGCCTGTTTATATTGGGGTTCTTCTCCGTATTCTTTAAAAATAAATTCCAGCTCTTTTTCCGAATAAGAGTTAATAATGTCTCTTGCAGTTAATTCCATCTCGGTGTTCATCCTCATATCCAAAGGAGCGTTGAACCTAAAGCTAAATCCCCTCACTTCTGAATCTATCTGCATGGAAGAAATGCCAAGATCAATAAAAATCCCATCAACGCAGGGTGTTTTTAACTGATCCAAGTATTTGTCCATATCTACAAAGCTTCCGTGAAAAAGTTTAACTTTTTTTTCCCATTCTTTTAAATTTTCTTTCGCCAAACTCAAAGCTTCTTTATCTTGGTCGCACCCGATAAAAAGCTCAATTTCCGGATGCTCCTTTAATAGAGCTTTGGCATGACCCGCGGCTCCTAAGGTACCATCAAAAAAAGTACGTATGTTTGACCCTTTAAAAAAATCTAAAAAAGGTTGTAAAAGAACACTTATATGTTTATTTGGGCTCACCGCTCTCATCCAGCAAAGCAAAAGCTTCTTCAGTCATCTTGGCAAGATCAAGTTCGGTATCTTTTCCTTCTAACAAGGAGTTCAAGTTGCGCTCGTAAACTTCTTTTGGCCAAATCTCAATTTTATTTAATACCCCAGCTATGATTATCTCTTTCTTAATATTGATAATTTGCTTTAAATGAGGTGGCAGCATGACTCTTCCAACTTTATCGCAAGTTGATCTATAAAGAGTGGAGAAAAACAGGGTAAAAAACTTTTGATATTTTGCTAAATGTTGTTTTTCCTGAAATTTCTTCACAATTTTTTCAATATCTGATCTTCGATAAATAGTAAGGCAGCCGCCAAGACCAAGCCCAATGACAAATTCTAATAAACCTTCTTCCACAAGTCCATATCTCATGTCTTGCGGCAAGACGAATCTATTTTTTTCGTCTAATTTCGCAGTTGTTGATCCACTAAAGAAAAAGAAACCCATAAACTATCTTCTCTTTCCCACCTTTTCCCACATACTAGCATTCTTGTTCAAAAGTTGGCAATAATTTTAGCAAAATTTTTATTTTTACCCCATTTTATCACCAAGAAAATTGTTACTTAACCAGCTTATATAAAGAGATTTATACAAAGTTATAAACAACAAAAATCTTTTTGTGGGAAATTGTGGAAAACTTGTTCAAAAACTTAGAGTTTTAACTTAAAAAAAGACCATTTTTCAAAGCCGATTTGAAACATAAGTTTTTAACTTTCAATTCTTTTGGTAAAAATTTTGCAAATCAAAAAGTTTTGAAAAACTGTTGTTTAAAACTTTTAAATGAAAAGGGTTTGCAAAAAAGATCCAAATGTTAAAATGAACTTAATCAAGGCGAAAAAAATGGCAGAAAACATTCGTACAGTAGATAATCTTGGAGCCGACACATCGGTAAGCTACGCTCAAAGAGCAGAAGAGCTAGAAAAATTACAAGGGGTTTTGGCCCCTGGTCGAGGACTTCCCACAAGAACTGAAGTTGCGGTTGTAAAACCGGCCCCTTCGGAAATTGATCTTTTGCTAGGAATTACACAATCTGCTTGGGCTCAATTTTCCCTTCCGCATGGAAATATGGGCAACATATTATCTAATCTTGGACTCACTTCCCAACTTGATACCGATACTTTAAATCACGACATAGATGTATTAAAAGCTACAGTTTGTTCAACCGACGAAGAAGCAAAGCAAAAAGAGATCCTTTTAAAAGCGGCCGATCAAGCCTTGCAAATTTCTAAAAATCTAGATGCCATAAGAAGAGCCCTTACAGAATTTTTAGGAGCCTAAATGAACTGGAATGAAGTATTAGAATGGGATAAAGATCAGCTAGACGATCTAAGGCATGTTGGATATCTCTATATTAGACAAGGACAATATGATGTGGCCTTAGCTCTTTTTGAAGCTTTAGCCATATTATCCAACGAAAGCTTTTATGATATTGCCACATTAGGGGCTTTGCATCTTCAAAAAGGAAGCAACTTATCAGCCCTGGAATATTTTGATAAAGCGATAATGATTGAGCCTAAAAATCAAGATGTCACTTTAAATCGAGCAAAAGCTCTCTTTGCTTTAGGATATAAAAGACAAGGGATGTTCCAAGCCAAGCTTTTGCAAAAAAGCATAGATAAACATATAGCAGACCAAGCCTCTGCTTTAATAATGGCTTATTCTTAAAATTTCTCCAATTTTCGTAACAACTTGACCCAGTCTGACATTTTACAAAAGCAGTATAGCTTTCTGTTTCAACGCTTTAAAATAATTACTTTACACATAATTAATATTATTTTAATAATGCTCTAAATTTTTTGACAATGAAGAGGTGTTATGCTTCGGTATCTATTAATTTTTGCGGTTTTATTAAGCTCGGCATATTGTGATTTTGAAAATATCGCAAACGCCTTGGTGGATGATTGTGTAAATGCGATTACAGGCGATCTTTATTTAAAAGAAACGGATATTGTGGCCGAAGCAAAAGAGCCGCTTATGTTTAATAAAACATATCTTTACATTCCCGAAGAAGAAATAAAAAATGCCCCGAATACCCCTGATCTAGGTCTTTTTTTGAACCCCGGATGGAGTTTTTATAAACATTTACAGGCTGATATCGGATATTATAATTACGAAAAGAAAACCGGTAGAAGATTATATATTTTTGATTCTAACGGAACAGGCTATATTTATGATTTTGAGGAAAAACACAAAAAAAAGAAATATCTATCTGAACAATTAGCTCTTAGAAAAGAATGTCCTGACAGGTTGAATATGGGCAGGATTATCACTAATGCCCAATCAAATCAAAAAAATTTTTCAGTAGAAAGAACTACCGATAGGGACCTAAAAGTCATTACTCCCGAAAAAATCACCAGAAATTATCATCGTGATAAAGGTGCCAACGCACCATTTTTTTTAAAGTCGGAAGAATTATTAAATGGAAACACAATTTACTATTCATACGATAAAGAAAAAAGACTTTCCCGGATAGAAAGCAAAAGCAAAACCGGTCGTGTATATGGTTCTTTTGATATAACATATTTTAAAGGATCTAATCCAAAACCGGGAAAAAAAGATTCAAAAAATAATCGAGAAGACAATGGTTGGGTATATGTCAAAACTCATACGGGCAAACAAATCGATTATCATTTTAAAAAAAGAAAACCCAATACTCAACACAATGACGTTTGGGTTTTAAACGATGTGGAGCAAACCGGTTTTAAACAGCATTTGGATTATCATCAGGCCAAAGAAATTCATTTTCCATTAAAAGAATATGATTTACAAAATGATCGAAAAGTATCCTTTGAAACTTTTATGGACAAGGCAGAAACTTTTAAAGTTAAGCTTTTAAGAGCTCCTGCAGGCAAAGATACAACCCTCCACTCAATACATACTTTTGACTATCATTTTGATCAAAGATTCACTATCGTTAAAGATGCCTATGACAATCAAACCGTCTACCGATACTCCGATAAAAAAAGACTTGAACAAGTCGAAAAATATCAAAAAATCGGAGAATTCCAAGTTCTGCATGACACTGAACTTTTGGCCCTTGGCTCAAATGGTAGCTCTCAAGAAGGATTTTTGCATGGCAAAGTTTTCTTTAATGAGAATAATGAGCCGATAAAAGCCTATAAATTTTCCTATGATGATCAAGGCAATCTTTTACAAGAATCTCTCTATGGCCAATTTTCCGGAAAATGTCAAATTAACATTTCCTTATCCAACAACCTTCCTACAGATAATGGAGTTGAAAAATCAGTAAAATGCTTTGCCTATAATGAGAACAATCTAATCACAAAAACGGTCGATGAAAATGGCCTTGTGACCGAGATTTCCTATTTACCCAAAACAAATCTTATCTCAAGCAAATTTATAAAATATCAAGATAAAATTAAGTTGCGGACCTTTTATGAATACAACCAAGATAATATCTTGATCAAAGTAACCGAAGATAACGGAACCTTATCAAATTCCCAAAATATTGCCAATGTAACCGCTAGAAAAATAAAAGTTATTAAACCTACAGAGTCATTCCCCTTCGGACTTATAGACACTTTAGGAACCGCGAAATAATTACTCGGAAAACCTATTGACAACAAATTTTTTTATGTTATAATTTCTGTTACGGGGACTTCTACGCTCACGTATTGGGAGAAATAGTATAATTCCACTTTTCATTCTCTGAGTGAAAATCTACGATGTTCTATGCGATTCCATTTGCTAGTTCCAGGCGGAAGATGACACACCGTAATGCTTACTCCGATTTCGTTTGCCCATTTCTGTAATTCTGACTTCCAAAGTTTTCCTCGGCTTGAATTGCTCCCTCCAGAGTCTGCTGTGATTAAGATTTGCTTGCTGTTAGGGTAAAGTTGCCTTCCCATTTTTAACCACCACTTCCGCAAGCTTTCAACAGCAAATTCAGCCGTGTCATGATCCGTTCCCACATTAACCCAACCAGTATTCCATGTTAAATCGTAGATACCATATGGAGTTACCTTTTTCATTTCTCCTACAGGAAAATCGTGATCTTTAACCTTTTGTGGCTGGCCAATTCGGCGCCATTCTTGACCGGCATTCTTAAAATTCCCTATTAATTCCTTCTTTTTAGCATCTATAGATAAAACAGGATTGTTGTTTTCCTGAAATGCTTTAATCATTTTGTTGATATACTGAAATTGAGCGTTCCGATTAGGATTTTTCTTGCCTTCATTGATTGATTTCAAATTTGCTTGTAGAGAATATCCCAAGTCATGAAGAAGACGAGCAATCGTACGGTCAGATGCGTCAAAGCCTTTTTTCTTTAACTCCTGAGCGAGATTTTTTGTGCTCTTGCATGTCCATAAAAGCGCCTGCATAGGGTCTCCTCTCGTGGTTGACTCTACAAGTTTCTTTAATTCATCTTTTATAGAAGGATTTTCAATTTCTACACTTGGACGGCCTGCTCCAGGGCGACGAATTCATAATCGTTTCTGTTGCTCATCCAGAACATGTTTAATAGAATTATATTTTTCTCGGACAATTTTCTCAAAATCCATTTTTAGCGACAATGTTATAATGAAGCCTCCCGTGCGGTTAATTATAACATAAAAAAAAATGTTGTCAATAGGTTTTCCGATTAATTATTTCGCGATTCCTTAGATGCATATACAGGAGTATACGCAGCAGTAGCTGCATTAAAATGGGAGTCAATGTCAAATAGATTACCAGGCTATTCAAGCTTTGCATATGCGCAAGAAGAGGTATCATACGAAAGAGTAGTTTTACTTGCAGCGAAATCAGGAATTATTCTTCCATTAGTTAAATCAACTCCGGAAGCAATTGCAAGCCAAAGAGCAGCTGTCAACGAAGCACGAATAAGAACACCGGAAGAATTAGCTCATACAAGAGCATATGCCGCATTAACAGCTGAAGCGAATGCCGCAGCCGCAAAAGTAAGTTATAATATAGCAGAAGGTAGATATAGAGCATCTAATGTACCCCACGAGCAAGAAATACTAGCTCATGCACGTGACATAGCACAAAATGCCGAAGCAATTGCACGTAGATTAGAAACAGAAGTAGAAAGAGGAGCTCTAGCGGCAGCACTTGCTATAGAAGCGCCAATACCGCGAGACGGAGGAGCCTTCCAAGCAACAGCTGAAGCATTTTGCCTGCTTCAATAACGTTTGTTTGAATTTGTTATAATTATTGGCTTTTTGACAGGAAAACAGTCTAAAAGAGGATTCTTTTAAGCTTTTTTGAGATCGAATAAGAATTTCTTGTTTAGAGCGCCTATAAATTGCTTCTATTTTGCCAAAATTTATTTTTGACATATATATACCACCTGTCTTCCTGACAGGAGGTATATACTTTTTTCTTTAACTCTATTAAGTCTTAATAATTAAGCCCTTACCTGTTGCGTTCGTAAATTGAAGCCAAGAATTTGTTAGCTCTATATTTGTTATAGCAATCAATGCATCCTTCATTTAATTAGCCTCCATTTTGGTAATTAAAAATTTTACTTACCAAAAAGGTGACATTTCTAATATTTTATTTGATTTTTAATTCAATATTTGATAAAATAAATCATGTTACTAACTAAATAATATGTTTTATTAAATAGGTTAAAAAAATAAACATAATAAAATTTTACAAACTAATTTAAAAGGAGAAAATTTATGGCAGCAGCAGCAGGATCCACAACCGCAGCAGGAAGATTTCAAGAAGCTTATGATGCGGCAAGACAAGATATGGTAAGTCATGGGATAACACAACTTAGCGTAAATTCAGATGAAGAGTTTACAGACATGATGGCTACCCGAATATTAAATATGTTAAGTTCAAGATGGAGGGTTGTCGATGATTCTGTAGTAAGAAGCTCGAGAAAAATGCGTCATATATGGCTTAGTGCACATGTTGGAATACGTGCAGCAATAGAAGCAATAGAAGTTTCGGAAAGATTACAGGAACCTCTTAGACAACCAGATAATTCAGCAACTTTACGATCACTAAATGCGGTAATACAAATCTCAAAACAAGCAAATCTTCCGAGTTCAGATACTATTAAAGGATTAGCACTAGATGTTTATGACAGAACACTTCAAGAAAAAGTTTATCCAGCAGACGCTGCTTACGCAGCGGCATATGGGGCTGCAGCGGCAGAAGGGCTTGCAGCAGCTGCGGTAGCCTCATGTAGAGCCATAGAGGCAAGACAAAATGCAAGGAATTCGGACGAAGATGAGCCTGCAACAGAAACACTAAATTTTGCAAGAAATCTGGTACAACCTGCAGAAGAAAATGCTACACTGTTAGAAAACTGTGCAAGAATTCGAGCAGAAGAAATAAACAGAGAGCGAGTAGGTATCAAAGAATACCGCTAACCTCTTGCAGGTGCATCGTCAATCCCAGCAAGAATAGAAGCCTTAGCAAACGATACGGCATCCAGGCGAGGGATCACCACCCAAGTTGCAAGCAGAGGAATATGAATCACAATTATGTGTGCTTCTATAACGTGTTATAACTATTGGCTTTTTGACAGGAAAACAGTCTAAAAGAGGATTCTTTTAAGCTATTTTGAGATAGAATTAGAATTTCTTGTTTAGAGCGTATGTAAATTGCTTCTTTTTTCGCTAAAATTTATTTTTTACATATATTTCACTTATTACAAGGAATTTTATAATATAAATGACTAATTATAAAAGGCTTAAGTTTGAAGTTTATATTTTAAGGAAGTTTTGTTATAATATGTTTATTAATTTAACATTTTTTTATCAAAATGGCGCCATATAATATTTCTAATTTTGTAAAAGACATTAAGAGATTGTTAATTAGAGGCGAATACAAAAAAGAAAAGAACCTACGGATAATGTCTTTTAATATTTGTCTTGATGCCCAAAATTGCTGTGAAAATGCTTGGGCACATCGAAAGGGATATGTTGCTAGCATTATCAGATTTCACAATGCTGACATTGTTGGATTACAGGAGCCTTGCTCTCATCAAATTCAAGATCTTGAAGAACTTCTTAATGAATACGACTGGTATGGCATTGGTTTAGAAAATGGGAAGGACAAAGGACTTTTTGATCCTATTTTATTTCGAAAAGATAAATTTGAGGTATTAGAAAAAGGGTACTTTTTTCTATCGGAAGATCCTAATGAGCCAATGAAGAGCTGGGACTCTAAATTTGTCAGGGGCGTTACATGGATTAAGTTTAAAGATCTAAAAAGTCAAAATGTTTTTTATTTTTTTAACACTCATTTTGATTATCATTCACAAAAAGCAAGAAATGAGAGCGCTACTCTTTTAAAAAATAAAATTTTAGAAATTTGTAAAAATCATTCCTACATTGTTACCGGAGATTTTAATATTTTCCCTGAGCTTGGTGGAGAAGAAACTTATAATATTTTGACTTCGGATAAAAGCTTGATAGATGCTCAATTTAAGACTATTTTTCCGCATCATGGCCCAACAGGCTCATGGTCTGGATTTAAAGAGGCCGGTCAGCCGGGGATCAAACCTGATTATATCTTTGTAAACTCAAAAATCGAGGTTATCTCTCACGGAATTCTGACCGACACCTTTGATGGAAAATTTCCATCGGACCATCTTCCTGTTATCGCAGAACTTAGGCTTTAGGTTTGCTCAAGACCTCATCAATTGTTTTTACAATCGAATCAAAAACCTCTTTCTTTGATTTTTTAGCGTCCACATCATAATAAACCTTTTCATTTTTATAAAAGTCTATAACAGGAGCTGTTTGGTTGTGATAAACGGATAATCTTTTTACCATAACTTCTTTTGTATCATCGTCTCTTTGATAAAGAGCCCCTTGGCATTTGTCGCAAATATTTGCTTTTGCCGGAGGAGAAAAAGTTTTATTGAAAGGGGTTCCGCAATCTTTACACATTAAACGACCTGTTATTCGTTCGATCAAAAGATCATCGGCAATGCTTAAATTAATTGCGATCTTTATAACATCGTTACCTAGTCTTTTATCTAAAGTTTCTGCTTGAGACACAGTTCTTGGAAAACCATCCAAAATGTAACCTTTGGTGTATCCTTGTTTTTTGATATGGTCAAATAACATGTCGACTACCACTTGATCAGGTACTAAATTTCCTTTATCTATAAAGGTTTTAGCAAGTTTTCCAAGCTCGGTTTGCTTTTGCATATTTTCTCTAAACAGATCCCCGGTTGAAATATGAGGCAGATTAAGCTCTTTGCTTAGCTCTACCGATTGAGTCCCTTTACCGCATCCGGGAGGGCCCATTAAAATGATTACAAGTAATTTATCTTGATCTTGTATTTTCCCTTGAATAGGGTTTGTAAAAAATAATCCCATAATACTTAATACCATTAAAATAAATTTCATAAAACCTCACTTTGTATACGCCAAACAATTTTAAGACAATAAAATAATGAAAGCAAGGCTTTTCAAGTGATTGTTTATGAGAAGCTTACGTGAAATGTTTTCGCTCCCTTAACAGAATTTGAAACAGGACAGTGGTCAAGCGATTTATGTAAAAGTTCCTCTATTTTGTTTTTGTCTGAAGCGCCTTTTATATGCAGCGATATATCAAAAGAAGAAATATGAAGGCCGTTAGTTTCATGCATTTTATCTAAGTTGACAATGATTTTTCCTTCCAGATTTTCAAAAAATTGCTTATGTTTTTCACAAAAAACTTTAAAGGTTGCAATAATGCAGTTTAATACTGCTAAGCCAAGCAAATCTTCAGGAGTATAGGCATTGCCGGGTCCATTAAATTCAACAGGAAGAGCTATGTTTATGGAGGGTTGAGAATTAATTTTTGTGATCCAAGGAACTGAAATGCCATAGGTGCACTCAGCCTTACCTTCGAATTTCAGCGGAAATTTTAACATCGCTTTATCCTTTGTTTAATTGCATCTTACAAAAGATTAGATTTTTTGCAAAAGCGATAAAATGATATTCTTAAAAGAAAAGCTTTTTTATGCCAGAGAATCAAATATTTTTTAACCTTGAGAAAGATCAAATTCGCAGCTCTTTATCTAAAGAAGAATTTGAAGAGCTTTTGGAAGTTAAATTTATTTCAAAGCTAGAGTTTCAAACAGAAGTAATTGAAAAAAAAGTTAAAAAGCTTTGTAAAAAGGCTTATCAAAATGAAGAATTTTCTAATGAAGCTCTTTGGCTAGGAGAGTTTTATGCTAGCGAGATTGTTTCTTCTTTTATTCCCAATGTGCTTATAAAATGGATTAATCCGATTGTAGAGTATGGCCTATTTGCAAACGAAGATTTTGCTAAAAATAGCTTCATGGGAGTCTATTCGGGAGAGATTCGTAAATACAATAATCGATTAGATGATAAAAATGCCTATTGTTTTGAATACTCCATAGCCGGTAGCAAAACCCCTTTCACAATCGATGCAAGAGAAAAGGGGAGCCTTATTCGTTTTGTTAATCATTCTTCTACTCCTAATTTGAGCCCCATAGCGGTCTACTCTCAAGAAATTGTGCATATAATTTTCCGCACCAATAAAAATGTGACCAAAGGAGAAGAATTGACCTATGATTACGGTCCCAATTATTGGGCAAGAAGAGAAACTCCATTAAGCAAGTAGTGGTTACAAATTATCTGAATAGTGAAAAGCCTTATTTTCTGTATTGCAATTAGTGTTTCTTAAGCTTGTATAAAAATGCCTCTAGAACTGTTGAATCTAAAGCTGTAAATGCATTTTTTTTCCACAAGAGCGTTTAATATGCGGGGGAACCACAGGTCTTTGTCATCTTCGGATGATACATCATGTTTTTTTTCTCCAAGAGTAGTGATATCATACTGTTTGAAGTGACAAATAGCTCCATCGTCAGGTGTCAATAATGAATTGTTCTTTAAAGCGATTTGTAAATAGCGCTGCTTTTGTATAGAACTCTCATTGGGATTTTTTTTGATAGAATCATTAATTACATTGACCACTTGTTCAACAACAGTTCTTAAGACCATCGGTTTTTTTTGTTTTGCCTCTTCAACTAAATGTTTATTACCATTTTCATTAAAATAGGTTTCTTTAAGATCTAATCCAAGTTTTTCAATATCCTTTATGGAAAGTAATTGATGGGGGTTTCTTGACATGTTTTTTTCATTATAAAACTGATCGAGAGTTTGATTAGGATTTTTTCCGATCCAATTGCCATCGTCATCTTTTGGCCAAAATCCGTGTTGTTCAGTTGCCTTTTTTTTATAATATTCTTTGACAGTTTGTTCATCACTTTTTTTCTCAATGCTTGGCCCCACATTGGAACGGATTTTAAAAAATAATGCGGTGAGAGCTAAAAAAATGACTGGACTTAAAGGAATCAATAAGAAACAGGATAATCCGTGGCTAGCAACTATAAATCCAACAGCTCCCAAAATCACAAAAGCCAAAATACCTATTTTAAATACAGTAAGAAATATAGGATCAGTTTTGGTTTGCCTAACCTCAAAATTTACTTTAGCTCTATAAACTGGACTAGCGGCTGTCATTGAATTCTCCTTAATATCCAATAATTATACCTGATATTAAAAAATAAGTCAATTTATAACAACTAATTATCTAGCATTATAAAATGCTATTAAATCATGCCTTGTTTTAAATACACCATAATTAAGATAGAGCGGCTTTTTATTTTTTTAAAATAGAATTATCTTTTTTTAAATAAATAATTTCTACCAAAACTAAAGCCAAATTCACAATCTTTTGCATCCTTCAACTGAGGTTATTACAAATCAGTTTTTTGAGGCGCAATGGTCATAAATATCGAAAAAAAAGTTTGTAAGAGTTGAGCCAATGACCAGGATACAGCAAAAATTAAGGAACAAGCTTGAGGGAATTCCAAGAGCAGAAAGAATTAACCCTACACTTACTACAATCACTAAGCACAAGGCTGTGATCTCTAAAGATTTGGCAATGATCTTTAATAAACCGGGACGTGTTTCGGTTTTGCTTAGATCAACATTGACTTTAGCAGAGACTTGACTGACTTGTGACATAGGAATTCTCCTTGGTTTAAAAAATTAATTAAAATCTTATACATGAGATTTATAGATTATGTCAACTATGGTTTTTACTGGATTTTTTTTTAAAAAGTTTGTAGAATTGCCTTTATTTAAATAGGAAAATTATGACCGATTTCATCATGGGTAAAAATGCAATTAAAGAAGTTCTAAGGTATAAGCCTATAGCAATACAAAAGGTCTATATTACACAAGGGACTAAAGATGATTTAGTAAACGAACTTGAGCAAAATGGAGTTCCTGTTGCTTTTGTCTCTAAGCAAAATCTTTTTTCCATGGTAAATTCCGAGTCTCATCAAAATTTTGTAGCTCAAGTTGAGGGAAGGCCTTTTGTAGATTTAAAATCTTTTTTGATGAAAAACGAAGAAACTGAAAAATCTTTAGTCGTTATGTTAGACAATATCAATGATCCCCAAAACCTTGGATCGATCTTAAGATCTTGTGAGTGTTTTCAAGTGGATGCAGTTGTTTGGTCAAAAAACAGGGGAGTTGATCTAACTCCTTCGGCTGCTAAAGCTTCAGCAGGAGCGTCTGAGCTTGTAACCATGATCAAAGTATCTAACCTGGCCGATGCTTTAAATAAATTTAAGGAACAGGGCTATTTTGTAGTTATCACAGATATGGAGAAAGGATCTGAAAATTTATACAATTTTTCTTTTCCTGAAAAAATGGTCTTAGTTATGGGATCTGAAGGTGAGGGAGTTCAGCCATTAATTAAAAAACTGCAAGATTTTCAAATTCATATTCCGATGTTTGGTAAATTGGAGTCTTTAAATGTTTCTCAAGCAACGGCAATTATCCTATCCCAAGTCAGAAGGCCAACTTAACCCAACGCTAGAGAGCCCCTGGACTGAAAGCCAACGGTCTACTTTTTTTTCTAAAACTTGAGCTTGATCAATGATCTGCTCTAACTCTTCAATGTTCTCAGAAGCTTTGGCATCTGCTGTTAGTTCATAAATTTCATTGTATAGCTCGCTACCTACATCTTCCATACCGGTATCAAGACAATCTCTTCTTATAGTCTCAAGCTTTTCTAAATTATCCACTACGGCTTTTTTCAATATGTTAAGCTTACTTTTCATGAGGCTCCTTATTGATTTCCATTAGTTTTAGATATTTATAAAAAGCGGTGTTGGCATTGTAAAATGAAATAATAAAGCCTTCTTTGCCGCCTAAAAATCCTTTTTTTAGAAAATAGCTTAAAAAAAAAAAAAAAAATGAGTGAAAGAGGGCAATGGATAGAGAACTTTTTTTCTTGGCTTTGTTTTGTTTGGCAAATAATGAGGAGTAAGATTGCATTTTTTTTATAAAATCATCAATGGTATGGTAAGAATAATGATTAACAGGATTTTTTAAATTGAGAATTTTTACATTTTCGGTTAAGAGTTTTTCATGTACTAGATCGTCGGAAAATTTAGCGCTTTTTTTGTCGTAGAGCCTCACTACCCTTTCAGGGTGCCAGCCGCACCATTTGATGTGTTTTTTATTATAAAAATTATATCGTAGAAGAGAGTAAGCAAAATTGCTATTTTTCTCAAGTTTGAGTAATTCTAATGCAAGATCTTGAGATAAGATCTCATCAGTGTCTAAGGCTAAAATCCAATCATTTTTTGCAAGACTTGCCGCAATATTTCTCATTGGACCAAACCCAATGAAATCGTTTTCATAAATTTTAACGTTGGGATATTTCTTTGCAATTTGCAAGGTTTTATCAGTGGAGCCATTATCCAAAATGATCACTTCATCAAAAGTTTTAATGGAATCTAAAACTTTTTCCAAGAGAAGTTCAGAGTTTTTGGCAAGAATGGTTACGCTAATCATGAAATCAATTATAGCATGGGCAAAAATTACTTAAAATAAAATCATTTCAATGACTTAAAATTTTTTTTAATATATATCTTGGGAATAAACAATTGTTTTGGAGATAGCATGAGAGATGGTTATATGCGAGAAACCTACACTTTTGATGATGTGGCCCTCGTTCCTCAATTTAATAATATTCCTTCAAGGACCGATCCGGTATTAGAGACCTGGCTTACAAAAAACATCAAAATGGATATTCCTCTTTTAGCTGCTAATATGGATACTGTTATCAATGAAGAAATGGCTAGCATTCTTTTAAAAGAGGGGTCTATTCCAATTTTTCATCGATTTGCAACTATTGAGGAGCAAAAAAAATGGGTAAAGATTTTTAAAGGAAAAATTTTTGTTTCCGTCGGACTTAAGTCTATTGATGACATAAAAGCTTTATTAGACCTTGGCGCATTGGGCGTTTGCATTGATGTCGCCCATGGCCATTCTGATAGAATGTTTAGATTAATTGAAGAGCTTAAAGTCAAATATCCAAAAAAAGAGATTATTGCCGGCAATGTTTGCACTGCAATGGCCTACCATGATCTGGCCAACGCAGGAGCGGACGCTATCAAAGTCGGGATTGGCCCGGGATCAGCTTGCACAACTAGAATGGTTACAGGATTTGGAATGCCACAATTTAGCGCCATCTCTGAATGCGCCAAAATTGCCGAAAGATTAAGGGTCCCTTTAATTGCCGATGGAGGAATCCGATCAAGTAGAGATGTTGTATTAGCTTTAGCTGCAGGAGCTAGCTCGGTCATGATAGGAAAGCTTTTTGCCTTAACCGAAGAAAGTGCTGCTACAAAACGAAAAAATGGAAAAATAATTGAGGCCAAGTATCGGGGTCAGGCGAGTGAAGATTTTCAAAAAGATTATTATGGGGGGTTAAAAGACAAAACAACGGCGGAGGGTATTTCATTTTGGGGAGAGGTTAGCGGACCTGCTAAAGACCTCATTAATCAGCTACTTGGAGGAATAAGAAGTGGTATGACATACGGAGGGGCAAAAAACATAAAAGAACTGCAAAGAAAGGCCGAGTTTGTTAAAGTGTCATCATCTTACATACTTGAAAGCATGCCTAGACCAAAAGAAGGAAAAGAATGAGCAAAGAGTATCTTTTTTTTAATAAAAAGATTTACGATTCTGTCCATGGTTTTATCCGTTTTGATGAAATTGAGCGGATGCTCATCGATACATTTGCATTTCAAAGGCTTCATTATATTAGACAGCTTGGCATTACCTATATGGTGTATCCTGGAGCAACCCATACCAGGTTCGAGCATTCATTAGGAGTAATGGAACTTTCAAGTAGAATTTATGAAAGGATTTGCAAAACCTTGCGTCCTGATGTATTTCATTTAATCCCGAGAGAAGATTCGAATGATTATATTTATTGGCAAAAAATACTTAGGCTTGCCGCATTATGCCATGATCTGGGTCATTTGCCATTTTCTCATGTTGCTGAAAAAAGTCTTTTGCAAGAAGGACATGAAAAATGGACGTTAAAAGTTATTGAAAGCCCTTATTTGGAAAAAGTTTTTACCGAACTAAATAAAATCCCGTTATTTCATAAAAAAGAGATCAAAAACGATGTGATTAAAATTGCTCTTGGTGAAGAAATAATCAAAAAGTTAAACATCAACCTTAAATTGTCTTCTTGGGAAAAAATCGTCTCTCAAATCATTACCGGAGATTTTTTTGGAGCAGATAGAATCGATTATCTTTTAAGAGACTCCAAAAGTACCGGCATTGTTTATGGCCTTTTTGACTATATGCAGCTAATAGAAATGCTGAGGATACTTCCCGGTTTTAATAAAGAAGAGGAATTACAGCTTGGAATTGATGAAAATGGATTGGAATCTTGTGAAGCGCTTCTCTTGGCAAGACATTTTATGCATAAAAGAGTTTATCAATACGCTTCGGTAAAGTCATTTAATTTTCATTTAAGAAGATTCATGCAGACCATTTTTTCCATAAAGCTCTTACAAGAGTTGGAACCATTTTTAGCCACCAATGATTTTAATGTGATTGCAGAGCTTCAACTTGCTGCTAAAGATAAAAGCCATAAAGGGCATGAGGATGCTAAAAAGATTGTTTTTCGGTCCGATCATTTTAAAGCAATTGCTTTATCAAATAAGATATCTAAAGAAGAGCTTGTTGCTTTTAAGAAAAAACACTGTAAAAATGAAAATGATATGGACTGGGAGTTTTCATCTTTTAAAAAACAAGAGCTTAATGTTGCTCTTTCCAGGCGAAACCGTAGCATCATTAGGGCATCGGAATCTTCTGTCCTTCTATCATCCATTCCGGCCACTTACAATAACTGGGTATATTTGGCAAGAGCCTATGAGCCACTTTTTTTAGCCGAATTTAAAATATAAAACCTTTTACATTAAAGAATCTTTCTTGTATTTTTTATCTTAAAACTCAGCATTATTATGTCACTTTCTATAAATAAGTTAAAAAATGATATTTTATCCTTTAATAAATCTGAAAAAATATTTTTATTAAGCGCGATGTTTTGTGCTT
>JACRNF010000017.1 GCA_016219355.1 Chlamydiota bacterium
ACAAAATAGATTTTAAAAACTAATGTTGAATCATTAGGAAGAATTTTATTTTCTAAATTTTTTTATCCATAAAATTTTTTTTTACACCCCTCTATTTCATGAAAAGAGCGGGAGCTGCTGTTATACTACCGGCATTACTTGAAGTTATCACCCAATTGGTATTAAAATCAGGTCCCGTGATTTGATTACCAGAACCTCCCCCGCCATTAATTGAGGTTAAGGAATATTGCCCATTAAAAATGAATGTATCATTGCTGCTTCCTCCCGATAAAGTAGTGATGTTACTAAAATTAGAGGGGCCCACTGATGTTGGAGTAATATACCCTCCATTATTTGCAGTGATGGTCCAGCTAGTAGTTTGATTAGGGCCATTTATCGTTGCATTTCCACCTCCGCCATCGATATTTCCGGTAATTTGCCCCCCAACAGAAAAAGTAAAAGTATCAGTACCTATTCCTCCTGTCAAATTTTGAATATTACTATAGGTAATTTGAGAAGAAGAGCCCAAATTACCGCTATTTATTCCGGTAATATTCCAGGTTCTGGTAGCATTTGGGCCTATCAAAGTATTATTGCCGGAATTTCCATTGATAACCCCGTTATTTTGAGTTGAAGTTGTGATAATATGAAATGTATCGTCATTGCTACCACCATTTACTCTTAGATGGCCGGTTCCCAAAATCAAAAATGATACCGGTTGTCTTAAATAAAAATCGCCATTATTTACCTGTCCTATATTTGCACTAACATCATCATTTCCACTGTTGCCGGCTGTAAGTGAAGCATCAATATTGACACTATCTCCCCTAAAAGTAATCGGATAAGTCAATAAATAACTCTCACTTCCAGAGCCAACGTTGATAGTATGGCTGCCTGTAGAGCTACCAATATAAACATTGGGAGTTGAGCTATCTATCGCGGAAAGATCTACGACATTGACACTCAAAGTGCCGCTTCCTCCGATGACTGCAATAGAATCGGTATCTAAAACCGGCTGCATAACTACTGAATGCCTTCCCTTAACGGTAGCGCTTAAAATAATTTGATTGGCTTGCAAGGTTACGTTATAGCCTTCGAAATTACCCGCAATCTTATTTATCGAATTTCCTCCAAGCTCTGCAATTAAAATATCTGCATTAGAAGCTGTTGTTTTGATGATAGCGGCGCTAGAAATAATCCCATATCCCAAACCGGGATTATTAGATGTAATTGTGATATCCCCACTGGTGCTGGTAATCTGGGCCGGAGAATATAATCCTATTCCGCCGGTATTTTGATTATTTTCCGAATCTAAGCTAATATTCCCCGATGTTGTATTTATTAAGCCGCTTAATCCAATTCCCCCGCCAACATTATCATTTGCTTGAATAGAGATTATACCGCTATCGCTTTCAACTGTTCCGCCAATTGCAATCCCTCCCAAACCCAAATTAGTATTTGCAACAATATTGATATTGCTAGATGTTGTCTGCACTGTTCCATTTATTCCAACGCCTCCTGAATTCGAAGAGCCCGTATTGTTATTACCCTCGATACTGATCACACCCGAGGTAGATGTAACCGTGCCATTGATAGCAACACCAGCGCCATCTCCCCCCAAGGTAAGATTACCATCACCGGTGAAAGAGATATCACCTACTGCAGTAGTAATATTTCCGGCATTCATTCCCACTCCAACAGCTCCATTCGTATTTGCTACAATAGAAATTTTTCCGCTTGTAGTGGTTTGAATTATTCCAGGAGTATCCATGATAAATCCATTTTTCGAATTGGAATTGGCAGTTAATGTAATATCGCCGACATTAGTTTGAACGGTTCCGGTTATAGCCATACCACCGTCCGTTGAATTTGTTCCAAGATTAGATAAGGCATTGATAGTAATTGTACCGGAACTTGTATTAGTGATATTTCCGGAGCAGCCAAGTCCCGTAAAAGTATTGTTACTGGTTTCGATGTAAATATTTCCTGTAGAATTTGTAATAGTTCCCTGCAGGCCAAAGCCATAAGTTGCCGTTAAGTCATGTGTGCAATTACCATTAGCGGTTATACTGAGAAGGCCACTTGTGCTTTGTATTGTACTGCCGGTTCCAATAGCTAAACCTTGATCCCAATTGGTATTGGCTGTGATTGTTAAATCACCGCTATTAGTTGTAATGGGCCCCGTACTTGTTAAGATACCGCCTAACTGCACCGATGAACTAACACCTTGATTGCTTGAAGCATCAATGGTCAGATTACCTATGCCGCTGATTGCAATTTGTCCAAAATAGGTAATTCCGTCATTTTGTATCCCAATGCCACCAAGAATGTTATTATTTACGGAAATTTGAATATCTCCATCCTGATTTAAAATAGGGCCTGCCAATCCCATGCCAAATGTGGTCGATCCCGATGGATCAGAGAAGATATTATTATTCGTAAGAGTTATTGAAATCAGTCCACGTGTGCTTTGAATAGTACCAGCATTACCCAGACCTTGATCATAATTTGAATCTGCCAAAATGTTGATTGTCCCCGCATTAGTTTGAATTGTCCCTTGAGAGACAATTCCTCCTGAGGGAACAGTAAGAGTTGTAAGACCTTGATTATTGGAAGCCGTGATACTTACACTTCCAATCATGGTATTTGTGGTGGTAGTTTCGATAGTCCCATTAACAAATCCAAGTCCAATGCCTGTACTATCGCTTGCTATAATTGTTAGACTGCCAATACCATTTTGAATCAAAGGCAGCGGCGGATTTATAATTGTTGTGTCCTTAGCAATTGCTACAGCCGCGGAATTTGTATTATTTGTTGAAGAAATTGAAATGTATCCGCTTGTATTTATTATTTCGCCGAGTATAACTACGCCAGCGCCCAGAGGATTGATATTCTGTGTATTGGTTAAAGCTATGTAACCGCTTGTTGATTGTATTTTACTATAAGCCCCGATCGCAATTCCTGCTTGTCCCAAATTCGAATCGGTATTAATGACTATATTGGCGACATTACTTGTAACGTTTGCAGATGCAGACAAAGAACCGGATGATCCAAATCCTACTCCGGTATTTGAATTAGCAGTGATAGTAATTGCCTCTGTAAAATTGGTTGAGCTACTTTGAATATTGCCCGAAGAAACTATCCCGTTCTTAGAATTTCCTAGAGCATTTAAAGTAATATTGCCGCTTGTAGTGTTTTTGATTGTTCCGGAAATTCCACATCCCGATAAAGTATTATTATTAGTGGTGATTGTAATGTAGTTGGACACTGTAGAGACCATCCCCGTACCAGCTAAACCAAAACCATAGACGGTACTGCCAAGAGGATCCGAAGCGCTATTATTACTATTCATTGTCATTTGAATATGTCCCGAAGTAGTTGTTATCGAACCGCTCAATCCGATACCTTGATCGGAATTGCTAGATGAAGTTATGGTTATATTGCCACTTTGGGCTTGAATATTTCCCGATGCTACCAGCCCCCCTCTTTGAGTACTCCCTGCAGTAACACCGGTATTGGATTCTGAATCAATAATAATATTACCTGTGCCGGGCAAAAGTATGCTTAGTGCACCTGATACTCCAAGACCGGAGTAATAATTATTTTTGGTGGTGATTTGAATATCTCCGTACGAATTCTGAATGTTACCGTTTATCCCTAAACCATAATTTCCATTATTAAGGCTATCATTACCATTCGCAGTTATGGTAATTTTTCCATTGAAGTTTTGTATCACTCCAGAAGTATCGATACCTATTCCATCATAAGTATTACTATTGGCCGTGATAGTTATTGGAGAAGTATACCCGATAATTTTTCCTTTGCACCCGATTCCTCCCGTACTACCCTGATTACTCGATGCATTGATGATAATGGTTCTACCGGGATCAGTGGTCAAGCTTTGAATTTTTCCATTCGTATCAATCTCTATTCCTGAATTTAAATTACTACTACAAGTAATATTAATGTTATCAGCTATATCTATTAATCCCGTTGTTGCAATACTTAATCCGTCATAATGATTGTTTTCTGAATCTAAGGTAAAATTCCCGGTTATTAAAGTTCTGATAGTTCCGGCAATTACCAAACCACCGGTCTGAGAAACTGCGCCCAAATTTCCTAAGGTAGTGATAGAAAGATTACCATTACCTGTGTCGGTAAAAGATCCTGCTTGTAACCCAACACCGGAAAGACCGTTAGAAGAAGCTGTTATGTTAAGAGTACTATTGCTTGAAATATGCCCGCTATTGCCCACTCCATTTTCAGCATTGTTACTATAAATTAATGTAATATCCCCGGAATTAGTATTTTTTACAAATCCTGTTGTGTCAACACCGATTCCACTCGCATAATTATTGCTGCCTGAAAGGATAATATTTCCGGAATATGATGAAATGGTACCTTGTAATCCCACGGCAAAAGTACCGCCAAACTGATTGTTCCAATCTGAAGTAATGGAAAGTTGTCCCGATATCAATGTGTTAATTTGCCCACTTATTCCAAGCCCCTGGTCATAATTATGAGATGAAGTTATGTTGATTTGTCCATAATTTGTTTGTATAAGGCCTTGAACTAACAATCCCCCTTGAGAAGTAGGTCCCGAAGTAATGCCGGTATTATATTCTGAATCAATCGTAATATTACTCAAAAGATTGCCGTTAATGATCATTGAACCGGTTGAGGAAATAGCCATTCCGGAGTTAGTATTTTGATTGGTAGTTATATTAATATTTCCATGAACATTTGAAATCGCTCCATCCAACCCAATACCGTATGATCCCTGATTTTGATTTGCCGTGATAGTGATAGATCCATCATAATTATGTATAGAGCCGGTAGTGCCAATACCAACTCCAATATAGGTATTTGAATTTGCAGTGATATTAATCGGGGCAGTACCTGATTGAATATTTCCTTTAAGACCAATTCCCCCACCACTAGCTCCCAAGTTAGAATTGGTAATAATTGTAACATTATCTGAAGAACTGCCTGAGTCATTGCTAATAGTACCTAGATTAGTCAAATCACCATCGATCTCAATACCGGCATTGCCATTGCTATTGGCAGTGATAGTTATTGAACCGCTCGGAAGAGGGTTGTAATATATGTCAATCAGACCAGTTGTTGCCATTGAGATGCCATCGTAGCTATTATTACTCGCTGTTATGGTGATACCACCAAGAGCTGTAGTTAAAGAGCCTGCCATCACAAGTCCACCGGTTTGTACAACCGAACCTAGATTTCTTAAGGCGGTGACGGTAATATTGCCGCTTTGATATGCTTGAATAATGCCTCCGGCATCTATGCTTACGCCGGACACTCCATTATCATTGGCCTCGATAGTTATATAATTAGTTTGAGTTTGAACTAGTCCTTTGACGCCGATGCCGCTGCCTGAGTTGTGATCATAAGTTAGTGTAATATAGCCTGTACCGCTAGAGTCAAATTGAACCTTCCCCGTAGTATCCACTCCCAGTCCATCTAAAGTATTATAACTTCCGCTGAGCAAAATATTACCGGTTGTTGAAGCGCTAATAGTTCCGGACACGCCAAGCCCCGATTTGCTATTGTTGCTTGTGTCTACTTGAATATTACCTGACCCATTGGAAATTGTCCCTTGCAATCCAAATGCAAAAGCACCAGAACCGACATCAGTATTATTATTATTAGCGTTAATATTGATTAATCCTGACGTACTTTGTATCGATCCAGTGATTCCAAGACCTTGATCGGAATTGCTTGCTGCAGTTATAGTGATGCCGCCGCTATTTGTTTGAATAGTGCCGGAGGCTAAGATCCCCCCGCTTGAGACAGGACCGGCAGTGACTCCAGTATTGGATTCGGTGTCAATATTGATATAGCCGCTTCCTGTTACTGCTACAGTACCCGCTAATCCAATTCCCGAATTAGTATTATTCTTTGTGGTAATTTTAATATAACCAGTGTTACTTTGTATCACCCCGGTGGTATCAATGCCAATCCCATCATAGGTATTGCTATTGGCTGTAATATCTATGGGAGAAACATCGCTAAGTATTTTTCCTTTACAGCCGATCCCCCCAGTAATACCTTGGTTTGAAGATGCAACTATGGTAACAAGTTTAGCAGCACTGGTCGATAAGCTTTGAATGGCACCAAAATTTGCACCATCCGAATCCACCTCAATTCCGGAATTGCCATTTGAGCTGCAAGTAATATTAATGGAACCATTTATATTAATTTTTCCATCTTTGGCCAAACTAAGGCCATCATAAGTATTATTTTCTGAATCTAAGGTAAAATTACCGTTATCCGTTTTGATAAATCCTGAAAGAGCCAGACCGCCGTTTCCAGAAACAGCGCCAAGATTTCTCAAAGAAGTAATCATAATATTGCCAGAAGGATTAGCACTCAACGTTAACGTTTGTAAATAAGCAGTCGATGGAGGAGAGACTACATTTTGAATACCAATGCCCAAAAGTCCATTATCGTTAGCGTTAACGATGATGTTCCCCCTTAAGTGTTGAATAGTTCCTTGAGATCCCATACCATTTAACGTATTGCTATTAGTTATTATCGTAAGATCTCCGGAAGCACCAGAATAACTTCCTGACTCAATTGCCCCCGCAGCTGCTAAATCTAGACCATCTTTTAAATTTGAACTTGCAGAAATGCTAATAGTACCAGTCCCTCCGGATAATGTTCCGGATGACATATACCCTGCTGAACTTAAGGCATCGGTGCAGTGATTTAAATCGGAACTGATAGTTATATCGCCGCTGATGCTAGAAATATTTCCATCAAAATTTAATCCGCTCCAGCTATTGGAATTGGCAATGATTATCATGTTGCCGCTAATGGTAAAAAGATCTCCATGGAAAGAAAAACCGTGATTAACATTGTTATTTGCCTCGATTGATAATTGGGCAAAATATGCTGCAATGTAAGCTCCTGCTTCGAAAGTCACCCCCATTAAACCATTGCTATCCGCATTAATTAATAGGGTTCCATTTCGAGTTACAATAAAAGCATTAGGATTCATTCCAATCCCATCCGCGCCATTATTGTTTGCATTTATATCTATACTACCGTCATTTGAAGAATAGATGCTAGCGCCGCTACTCATACCGATTCCTCTACCAAGATTATCACTTGCAGTAATATGAATATCTCCATTTAGAGTTGAAATAGTACTATTATCACTCATTCCTATTCCTCTACCACCCGCTCCGTTTGCTATTATATCGATCGCTCCATTACTAGTTGAAATAGAACAATTTGCGTCCACGCCAATACCATCTTGATCATCTCCTGCTTGCCTCGCATGAGTATAGGCATGAAGCTCTAACACCGAAAAAGAAGTGCTAGAAGAATTTCCTATATTTGCACCGATCTGGATAGATCGGTAGGCTTGCAAACTTAGTTTCTTATTCGAAGACCAACTAATAGCATCTCCAACAGAAATATCCCCTTTCCCGGTAGAGCCACCTGCAGTATCGGAAATAATAGTCACATTGTTAAAAGCAAGTCCTCCTGTGCCAGCCAACCCCGATTCCAACTCGATAACCTTTATATATGCAGTCGTATAAATATCAGGTTGATAATACCAATTACCAGGAGACGTACTAGTTGGAAACGGCGGAATGCTAGTAAGGACTGAAGCTGTTATAAATATATCGGTCGGATCCAAAAGAAGCATCCCGGTTTCCGGATGTTTAGATGAAGTATCGACACTGTGGGGATGATACTCCAGTCCATAGGGAGAAGAAATCTCGATAAGACCCCCATTACCGTCAACTTTTCCGCCACTTGCAAAAACCGATCCATAAAATTTATTTGATTTCACTCCCCAAGCAATAACTTTTCCGCCGTTGCCGTTAACTAATGAGCCCGCATTTATTTGTACATCAGGAGATACAAAAATAGCCTCGGCATTTTTTATTTCAGGGTTTTTTCCTCTAAAATCTCCGCCGATTAAAGCTTCCCCTCCGTTAGAATCGGAAGAGACATCTATTTTGGCATTGTCGAATAGCCCTACTCTATCCCCCAATACATGAATAGTGCCGCCGGTTTTATCAAAATTTTGGGCTTTGAGCTCTCCTTTAACCTCTGTCAATCCCGGATCGGCAATTAGAATAATCTTTCCATCTCTATTAACCGCCCCTTTGGCAAAAATTTGCCCTTCTTGGTTGATCGCAAGGGCATAAGGATTATTTTGCGAAGCTTTTAGCTCCACTTCCACAGCCTCAATTAAACCATTTTCGTGGACAAGCCCATCTCCCTTGACCTTGATGGCCACCCTATCATCTCCTTTTTTGACCAAAAGCACTTCATCGGCTCCCAATAACGAAACCTTCCCCTCAGAGGAAATCTCACCCAAATTTTGGATCTCTTTAGCAATTAAACAAACATCTCCGATAGTCTTAATAACCCCAAAATTCTCAATTTTAGCTATACTTGAACCAGAAAGATTAAAATCTTGATCTTTTAAAAACTCTTCTTCCGAGAGGTTTAGCGTTGAAGCAAAAAACTTGGCTGTATCAATTATCGCCTCTTTACCAACTAATATCCCATTTTGATTGAGTAGATAAACTTGGCCATTGGCCTCAAGTTTTCCATAAATCTCTGTCGGCCTATCAGAAATAACTTTGTTTAAGATGGCGCTATTAGAGGATGGTTGAATAAATTTGGTCACCTCACTTGCTTGGATAGAAAAATCCTGCCAATTGATGATCGCCTTATCGGAATTTTGAGTGATGTTTAAAGTATTGTCAGACCTTGATAAATTGACATCGCCATGTTGAACATTTTCTCCGGAGGGGTTGGCCTGAAGAGTGGCAATGCAAAAGAAGAAAGCCAAACCAACTTTTTTAAAGGTTTTTATAACAAACAAATCTCTCATGAAAGAATAGACTAAAAAAATCCCCTATGGTCCCTATAAGAGCACATATAAAATTTTTAAATTAATCTGTCACTAAAAAAGCGCCTTTTTTTTCATGAGAAAATAAAAATAGAATTATTTAAACAAAAATAGATTAGAATTTAAAAAAAACTTTGCGCTTTATAGATTTAAATTAAACTATGTTTGGAGGCACATAATCGCATTTTTTAAAATAGCTATAGCATAAACAAGAAATGCCTCCTATGCCAACCACTATACTAGCCAATGTCCCGTAAACTATAGCATTACTATTTTCCAAACTAAGATTTTTCGTAGCATAAAAGTAAATTGATGTGATTGCCACGGCAGATACGAGTGTAGCAGTAGCTCCAATCAAAAAACTTTTTTTAACCTCACTATATGAAGAAAACCTTGCATAACAAGCAGTAACCATAAAAATCCTTTTTTTTAACCGATGCAAAGAATTTAAGTCATTTTATGCAACTATTCAAGCAAAAAGCAGCCAAAACTCAAGTTTTATATCGATTAATTTGCCACTTTCTTTAAATAATGCTAAAATTCTTTTTTAAAAAGCTAAAAAACTTAAATTGCATGATTAAAAAAAATTATTTCACCCTCATTGAAATTTCAATAGCTTTGGTACTATCGGCAATACTTCTTTCTGTACTTTTTGGTTTTTTTGTAAAAATAAGCTCATTTGAGAAAAAAAATCAAAAATTTAAACAGGAGATTTTATCTAGAGAGCATGTACAACTTAGACTCTCTTCTATCTTCTCCCAGATTGTTCCTATTTCTAAATTTGAAGAAAAAAGTTTTAATTTAGACGATGATAACTCTCTTAATGTAATTTTTGATAATGGCATTGATCCCGATCCTTTATTTTCCGGACCGGTCAAAGGAAAAATTTTTCAAAATCAAGAACGAAATCTCATTCTTACCCTCTACCCAATAGAAAAAGGAAAGGTCAATAATAAAACACAAAGAACCGAGGTTCTTTGTAGTAAAATTTCTTCCTATAAATTTTTATTTTTTAGCCAAATAGAGGCAAAAGAAGAAAATAAAAAAAAAATTGTCTGGATAGAGGATTGGCCTAAGAAAAAAAACGATCTTCCTCCTATGATTAAACTAATTTTAGATAACGATTTAACCTTTGCTTTTTTTATTCCTACTAAAAGCTGCAACATTGAATACAAAAATTAAAACATGAACATTTTAGCCCTCACCATCTCTCTACTATTAATTTTTGCTATTTCTTCTTCCATGTTTTTTTCCAATGCATCGTTAAGCAAGCATCTATCAAAAAGCTATAAAGGTTATATGCAAGCCTCCAGACAATTTTATAATACAGCCGAAAACTCCTATTACGATTCTTTAAAAGCAGCCACACCCGAACCCGATGGAAACGAACGACCTCCCCCTCCTCCACCGCCGCCGCCGCCGCCTCCACATGAAAAAGAACGGATCCCACACCCTGAAAATGCTAAAATCAACTTGTATCCTTTGATCAAAGATGATCCCAAAGAGCATTCGGATCTTTATGAACTATCTTCTAAAGTTATTTCCATCATCTATGCCGATGCCAATTTTTTTAAAACGAGTAAAGAAGCTCATTTGGAATATATTATTTTAAATGAAATGATTAACGCCTTGCAAGATGAGCTTAAAGATGAAAAATCCATAAAGGATATTTATCTAAATAAATTAAACTTAAAATCCCAAAACCAAAGTATCTATTACAAAATGCTAAAAGGATCAAAAGATTATAATTTTGATATGCACAAAGGGTTTGGCTCGTTATTAGATTTTTTTTGTTTTTACCCTACTTATAAAAATAATAAACTTTCTATACTGGACGTCTCGGAGGAAGTTCTAACAGTTTTATTTAATGAAAATGTTGCAAAAAATATTTGCATAAGTCGAAAAAATCCTGAAATTGAAATGAGCCAAGAGTTTGTACAAAGTTTATGTCAAAAACATAATTTCAATGCCAAAAACTCCTCGTTTGAATTTTTAGATTTTTCTAGACGTCATCATCATAAAGAAACAACCATTCAATCAACCGATGATGACACCAAAATCACCATTAAAAGAAAAAGCTATCTTTAAAGAGGCAGTTTTAAAGTAAAACAAGAACCTTTTGATGAAGAATCAACTTGGACACTGCCGGCGAGCTTATCCATAATCTTTTTAACGATAAAAAGCCCAAGACCATTACCTTGCTTTTTTCTCGATTCACTATCCATAAAAAACTTTTCAAAAATTAGGTCTAAATGCTGAGGCAAAATTCCCTTTCCCTGGTCTTGAATTAAAATTTTACAAAAATCATTTTCTTTTTTTAGAATCACTTTAACCATTCCATTAGAATGTTTAATCCCGTTTTCTATAAGATTTTTAATAACGATGTAGATTAAATCTTCATTTGTATTTAAAGAAACTTCATCTTCTATTAAAAATTCAACCTTAGAAGCTTTATAAATTATTAACAGATCGTTAATACACTCTTGAATTATTTTTGAAAGAAAACACTTTTTTACATGAATTTTTTTTTCATCCTCTAGTTCTAAAATAAGTAATAGAGTTTTACTAAACTCATCTAACCTAAGGCAAGACTTTATGATTTTTTTTAAAAATTCTTGGGACTTTACTTTGGGAAGATCATGATCATGCAGCGTTTCTGCAGCTGCTAAAATTAAAGATAAAGGAGACTTCATCTCGTGTGATAAAATAGATAGATAGTCTTTTTCATTATCGATATTTTTTTTCAAAAGGCTCATAAAGGTTCTCATATCCATTTTTGGTGATTAGGATCATATTTTCATATCTAACTCCCCCAAGTTTGGGAATGTATATGCCCGGCTCAATTGTAAATACCATGTTCTCTTGCAAAAGAAAGTCTTTGTCCTCATGATCGTATTTAATCCGTGGAAATTCATGTACCTCAAGGCCAATGCCATGGCCTAAAGTATGTACAAAATACTTTTCAACTTTTTCTCTTTTTAAAACTTTTCTAGCAGCAAGATCTAGCTCTTTTAAAGCGACGCCCGGTTTACATAATGCTAAAGCTGCGTTGTGAGCCTCTTTGACAATATCATAATATTTTTTAAGCTTGGGATCAGCTTTGCCAAAAAACAGTACCCTAGTCATATCAGATGCATAATTATTTAGAAGGACTCCGCTATCTATTAATATTAAGCTATTTTTTTTAAGTTTTGCATCGGTCGGCCTATGATGTGGCATGGCAGCGTTTTCTTCAAAACAAACAATAGTTGAAAAAGACAACCCTTCGGCTCCGTTTTTGCGACAGAAAAACTCAAACTCCATCGCTATCTCTTTTTCGCTCATCCCCTCTTTTAAAATCGAAGAGATGTGTTTAAACCCTTTATAGTTTAGCTCCGCCGATTTTTTCATTAAGATGATCTCTTCTTTATCTTTAATAAGTCGAAGGTTTTTTAAAGGATAGAAAATGGGGACAAGTTTTAGTTTCAAGCCTTCTTTTTTTAAAAAGCTTTGCAGATTTTCATAAGAGAAATATGTGGTAAATCGGCTATCAAATCCGAGCGTTTTAGCTGAAGATTTTTTTATAAAAGTAGCAATATTTTTATTTAACAGCTCTTCGACGTTAGAGTCACATTTTTCTTTGGCCGCTTGAAAATATCGATGGTCGACAAACAAGCTAGCCACTTTTTTAGAAATAAGCAATTTGCCTAAAGATAGCTGCATGCCGGTCAAATACAAAATGGAGATCGGCTCTTCAAAAATTAAAACGTCTAAGTTATTTTGAAGTAAATATTTTTGAACGTTTTTAATTCTTGCTAAATAACTCATATCTTATCCCTTAAAAAAATTGTCTAAATCTATCTTTTGTAAAAAAATAAAAATCTTTTTACCTAGCGGATCGTAAAAAGGATCCAAACTTTTTATTAGCTCATCGATCAATTTTATCGCAATTTCTTTAGTATACCCTCTTTTTTTAGATTTGGCAAACCGGCAAATATTTTGAGCAAGCTTCATTTTCAAATGGTGCTCTACAGCTTGTGTATTTGACACATTTTGTAAGTCAAACAAAATGTTTTGCAAAAGAAAAGGGGTTTCTCTTTCATTAATAAAATATGGGATTGCATCAAGCGCTATGGATCTTAGCGCCATGATTCGTATCTCAAAACCAAGCTCTGAAAGTAGCGGCAGATTAGCCTCAATCAAAAGCATTTGATCCGGCTCAATATCAATCATTAAGGGTAGAGCAAGTTCTTGTTTTTTAATCCCTCCAATTTTTAGCTGATCAAATAATATTCTTGCCTCAAGAGCTAAAAGATCAAAAACGGCAAAACCATCTACCTGCTCTTTTTGAAGTTTGGAAGGCAATTCTTTTGCTAAAGTTACTAAAAAATGATCGAATAAAATCGAGGATTGAAAATTTATTTCATCAGGACTTACATCTAAATACAGCTGTTTTTTATAAGTTTGAAATTGTAAAGAAGCCTTTGATTCATCATCGATATTAAGAGAAAAGTTTTGTGGTCTATTAAACTCTATCCCCTCTTTGAAAAAAGGGGGGTCAATAAAATCAGCTCTAGGCTCAAACACCGAAGAAATGGCTGATTCAATTTTTTGCTTAATGAAAAATTCATCTTTAAGCCTGATCTCTTTTTTTTGAGGATGGACGTTGACATCTACAAAACTTGGGGCTAGCTCAAAATGAAGAACAAATGGGGGGTGGTCATCTTCTTGAATTCTTGTAGAATACCCTTCTTTAATAAATTGTGAGAGCCGATAAGAATAAATAGCTCGATTGTTAACAAAAAGATATTGCGAGCTTTTGTTTTTCTTAACAAAAGTGGGTTTTGCAATATAGCCCGACATCGAAAAATTATCTTCTTTTATAAAGACAAATAAAAGTTCATTAAAAAAATCTTTGCCAAATAGTTCTATGATGCGGGTTTCAAGCATTTTTTCAAAAGAAGAGTCTTGTTTTTCCAAACAAAAAACAACTTGATCGTTAGAAATAAATGTGATGCCAATCTGAGGATTTGCAAGCGATAAGTTGATAATCATTCTCTGAATATCTTTTGCAATACTTCCTTGGGATTTTTGAAAGCTTTTCCTAACCGGCACGTTATAAAATAGCGATTTAATATCAATCGTGGTCCCTTTGGTCCTTGCGCATTTTTCTAAAGATAAGATTTTGCCCGCTTCAATTTTTAAAAAAGTTGAATCGATCTCATTAGAGGTTTTTATCTCCATTTTGGAAATTGAGGCAATGGAGGCAAGAGCCTCTCCCCTAAACCCCATCGTATTTAGTCTTTGCAGATCATCAAATAATTTAATTTTAGAAGTGGCATGTCTTAAAATTGATAGTTTGGCATCTTCTTGACTCATTCCAGAGCCATCATCTTCGATTCTTATTAACTGCAGTCCCCCATTTTTGATCTCGATACGAATATTTTCGGCCCCTGCGTCCAAAGAGTTTTCGACAAGCTCTTTTATTGCAGAAGCGGGGTTTTCAATTACCTCACCCGCCGCTATTTGATTAATAACTTCGTCGGGTAAAACAGATATCGTTTGCATATTTTTCCAATTTTGTTCATTAATAAATATAGCAAAAGAAGTAATTTCCAAAGGGAAAAACCATGGAAGAAGCCATATTTATTGTAAAACAGCTGCAAAAAAAGGGGCATAAAGCCTATTTTGCCGGAGGCTGGGTAAGAGATTTTTTATTAAACCATCCATCCGACGATATTGATATTGCAACGGACGCCTCCCCTGAAGTCATTCAGGCCTTATTTCCTCATACGGTCCCTATCGGCATAGCCTTTGGTATTGTTTTGGTAATTATTAACAACAAGCAATATGAAGTGGCAACTTTTAGAGAAGATATAGCATACATTGATGGAAGAAGGCCCTCGTCAATCAAGTTTTCCTCTCCCGATGAGGATGCCAAAAGAAGAGATTTTACAATAAACGGCATGTTTTATGACCCCGTTCAAAAGCAAATCTTTGATTTTGTAAACGGGCAAGAAGATTTACAAAAAAAAATCATTCGGGCTATCGGCAATCCACATGAGCGTTTTAAAGAAGATCGGCTTAGAATGATTAGAGCGGTCCGTTTAAGCGCCAGATTTAATTTTGCAATCGAAGAAGATACTCAAAAAGCCATTATGAAACATGCTAAAGAATTATTTCCATCGGTTGCGATTGAAAGGGTCACTCAAGAATTTAACAAGATGGCTTCTTATAAAGGGTTTAAAAACGCCCTCTTAAAACTTTTTGAATTTGGCCTTTTACAAACTATTTTTCCTAAAATAAAAGATCTTGCATACGAAGAAATTGATGAGAGGCTGAAAGCCTTGGATGATTTCCCGACAAAAGCCCCCATAGTTGTCCCATTACTGGAATTATTTCCTGAAAGTTCGCTTCAAGAAAGGCTTGATCTTTGCAAATATTTAAAACTCTCCAATCAAGAGATGAAGTTTGTTGAATTTTTATATAACGCAGAGCTAATGGCTAAAGATAAAACCACCACGGATGACAAATGGGCCTATTTTTATTCAAATCCTTTTGCCGACCTTGCAATTCAAATCTTAGCTATCCACTGCCCTTATTCTGAAAGAGTTGATTTTTTAAAAGAGCATGACGCAAGAAAAGAAGAGCTGCAAAATTTCATTGGCCGTATTAAAAGAAAAGATCCGGTTGTGAAATCGGATCACCTAAAGCTTTGCGATATTCTTCCCGGAAAAGATATGGGGCTTTTGCTCTCTGAGGCGGAAAAAATCTCTATTAATGAGAGATTGGAATCGAGCTTTGAGATAATACAAAAGCTAAAACAAAGCAAAACTTGGCCTAAGGTTGTTGCTAAGGAATGATTTCATCCTTAATTTCATTAGGGATTAACTCTCTAAAGCTATGAATTTTTAATTTAAATCGAAAATCTTTTGCCCAGATTAAAATTAAATTATCAGCTTCTTCGATTTCTAATAAATGTTCCTTAATCATTGCAACGATAAGATCCTGAGTTCGCAAAATCTTTAAAGAAGATAAAAAAATACTTGCTTTTTTTGTTGCCCGCTTATCATCGATTGCCAAATAGTACCCATAATTGCTTGCAAAAGCAATAGCCGAACATTCTCCTGAGCCCAAACGAGCACTTTTGATTACCTCTTCAAATATTTCATACACTTTAGGTTCATTAATACTAACTTTTTGCAATATTTTTTGATTGAGGGCCATATTCAATAAGGTTAGTTGATCCGGATAATTAATCGTGATTTCTTCATAGACGTGGTCCGTAATAATAAAAGAGTTGATAGACTTTTCAAAAAGATCTACACGCTTAATGTTTAGAAAATTAATAAGAACCGAGGTGTCACAGATTATTATCTTGTTCATTTTGCGCCAATTCTAAAACTGCTACAGCGGGAAGATCTACAAGATTGCATAGTTCCATGAGTAACCCGCGTGAAATTTTTTCCTGCCTATAAGCCTCAATAATCAATCGAAACATATAAGTCTTTAATTCTTTTTGCCAAAAAGATCTTTTATCGACTTGTTCAAATTCATCAACAAGATTTAACGTCTTTAGATATTTTTTGGCTTGAGTTTCTTCTTCTAACAATTCCTCTCGTTGTTTTTGTGATAAAAAGCGCAAACTATGAAGACGATAAACACATGCTTGATAACTAACTCCAAAGCGATGTGAAATCAAAGCCAAATCATATGAAGTTAATTTTTGTTTACCAACTGATTGACGAATTTTTTCTTCTAAAACCCCTTGATCAGCTAAATCAGAAATTGCAAAAATGGTTCTGCTTACATTACCTTTATTGAATGACTTTATCATTTCTGAAATTCCCTCTTCAGGCAATAAAAATGCTGCGGCAAAGGCATTGGCCCTGGTTTCAATTAAATCTGAAGCATTTTTAGCATCTGACACTAAAATTTTATGATCTGAATCAAAAAGAGCGTGAGCATATTCATGCGCATAAGAAAAACGTTGTCTAAATCTAGCATGATTTGCATTTATTAAAATAGCTCTGCCAAAAGAAGAATGATGCAAAAAAAGACCGGACATTTCAGATGGCAAATCGGTGCTCGCGCACCATATTCCTTGTGAAGAAATCAATTCCACTAAATCAAAAATTGGCAGCTTGCCAATTCCAAAACGACTTCTCTCCTCTTTGGCGGCCTGTTCACCTTGCCTTATTGCTTCCAAAACATTGTTAGGATTTTTAAACGAATATGACACTGATCTTTGTTTAAGAGGTAAATTTAATATCTGTTCTAAAAATGCACCCTTTTTGCAAATTTGAATACATCTATCCACTTCATTTTGAAATTTGAAACTTTTTTCTAAACTGGGAGTAGCCCGATGTAAGGCAATAATAAATTCTTCGTCATCGCTCTCTTTGTCTTCAAAAAAATCTTGAATCGACATATGGAATAATTTGGCAAGTTTGTCAAGTTCAAGGGTTGAAACCAGTCTTTCTGCAGATTCTATTCGAGACATTGCCTTTTGAGCCATGCCCAGAATTTGTTCGACTCTTTCTTGAGAAAGACCGACTCTTTTTCTTGCCTGAGAAATTCTTTTTGCTAATTTTTTTAAATCCATGACCTTGTCTCAAATTTAATTTAATTATACAAAATCACACCCTTATTGTCAATGTTTGACTATTTAGGTAATAATAACGCACTTTATTGCGAACTATGTCTTTTAATATCAACGGTTTGCAAAAACAGTAAAAACTTCGGCTCATCCAACAAATAAGCACCTACTGTTACGTAGTGGTTAAAATTACATTTGCACATGCAAAGTTTAGAGATTCGAATTAAGATTAGAATCGTAAAATTGATAATTTTTTTACCCCATAATTTCAGGCTTAGATAAAAACTTCTTTTCGAAGTATGTAAACGTATGGGATAATGATATAGATTCTGTTCTTTCAGGTGTTTTGCTTAAAACAGGTTTAGGCCATGTCTAAAAAAATTTTGATGATAGCAGGACCTAACGGCGCCGGCAAAACCACTATAACCTTTGAACTTATGCGCCATGGATCGACGATCTACGAATTTCTCAACGCTGATGAGATTGCAAAGTGTCTTGCTCCATTACATCCGGACAGTATGGCATTAAAAGCTAGCAAATTAATGATAACTAGATTGTTAGAGCTTCTAGAAGCAGGGAAAAGTTTTGCTTTTGAAACAACCGGTTATGGAATAAATTATATAAAACATCTTCAATTAGCTCGAAAAAGAGGCTACGAAATTCATTTAACTTTCCTGTGGCTTGCCAATCCCGAGCAAGCAATTAAGCGTGTGGCACAGAGAGTTAAACAGGGAGGACATGATATTCCTACAGAAACGATTATTAGGCGTTATTATGCAGGAATTAAGAACCTGGTTATTCACTATATGCCCATCTCTGATGAAGCTATGGTTATAGATAACTCTAAAGAAGCATCTTTGAAAAAAATAATTGCTAAGAAAGAAAAGAATAGCACTTTAGATATCATCGACAAGACAATTTGGAAAAAAATAGAGGAGGTGGCTCATGAGCGATGAACTTTCAGAAATGATATTGGAAGCCCACAAAAGAAGTTTTCAAAGAGCTTTTGAAACAGCTGTTCGTACAGGAACAGCTCTTGTTTTTGAAAGAGATGGTAAAATTGTTGAGATAAAGCCTCCCTATCGATACGAACTTGTGCCGATAAGATCAAAGAAAAAAAAGAAAAAGACAAGAGCTTTAAAGAAAAAAAGTTAAAAGATATTTTCCTGCAACATTTTTTCTGCCAATGCGCCTTGAAAAAACTACCGAACTGGATCTACTTGCGCTTCAGCTACAGCCTTTACAGAAGCTAAAGCTGTTTGAACAACCCGAGTAATAGGAAATACCCCAGCTCTTGTTACAACAACGCCTGCCCCTGTATCTCTAATTTGTTTTTCAGATTTAGCTTCTCCTCCAAGCTCGTTCCAATCAACTGGCCTTAAATGAGGAAAAAAAATCTCCATAATCTTCTCTTTGTTGTTATTTTTAAACTGCTATATTATTCAAACTTAAATATTTTAAAGGCAAGTAACTTTAGCAAGATTTAAAAATAGGAAAAGCACAAAGAAAAAATTATTCTTTAGCTAAAAATCTCATTGCCAAAACAGTAATATCATCGCTTTGAGGTTCATTTTGAGTAAAAGCTTTGATCTCTTTTAATAATTTATCAACAACATCGCTAGGCAAAGTGTTTTTAGATTTATTTAAAAATTCAATGATTCTTGTGACATTGAACTGCTCTTTTTTGGCGTTTCTAGCTTCTGATACCCCATCGGTATAAAGAACTAATAGATCGTTTTCTTCAAGATGAACTTTTTTAACTTCAACTTTTTTTATCGGCTCGACCCCTAAAGCCATCCCTTCAGTTTGCAGCTCAATCAACGATCCATCATGTTTTTTTAATAAGGCTCCGGGATGACCACAGCTGGTATAATGTAAAATGTTTTTCTTCTCATCAAAAAGAGCCAGCCAGGTAGTTACAAACATGCCGGTTTCTTTGGTATCTTTTATAAATAAGTTATTGGTTGCAACCACAATATCTTCCAAATTAGAAAAAGTTGTGGTAAAAGCCCTAAGAGCGCTTCGAATATTTAACGAATAAAGACAAGCCGAAATCCCCTTGCCGGAAGCATCTGCAATGGCAATAAAAAGATCTCTTCCCCCTTCTTTTAAAAATAGATCATAAAAATCTCCACTTACCTCTTTGGCAGACAAATAGCCTGGAGCCGCTTCAACTTTAGGCAGATCTAAAAAACTAGTGGGAAACATATTTAGCTGAATATCATGCCCAATTTTTAACTCTTGTTGCAGTTTTTGTTTTTGAAGGTTTTCTTCTTCGGCCATTTTTTGATGGAAGATCAATGAATCCATGGTTGAATTAAAAAACTCTCCTAAAATATTGATTTCAAAACCCATGCCGGTTTTATTGAACCGCTCATCGATCTTTCCTTCGGATATTTTTTGCATGGTCTCAAATAAATTATACAGTGGTTTTGAAAGAAACGTTATAAAAGCAAATGCAATAGAGCCTCCAATCACTACAAAAAAGAAAATCAAAGAAAGCATTTTGAAAATAAAATCTTTTTTTTGCATCTCTACAATATGCTTTTTAGCAATGTCAAAAAGCAAATAAAACTCAGTATCTTTAATGGGGACCTTGACCGCAAATCTTTTATCAAAATCTTTTTCTATCCAAAAAGAATTGGCCGTCTTTTTAAAAGGAACTAAATTGAGCTTTCCGACTAAGGTTTTATCTGAACTATGGATAACCTCATTTTGAGAATTTATAAGCGATAAATCAATAAAATAAGAAACCTCTTCTTTCAAAGTTAATCGGCTGATAAATTCTGTTATGGGCACACCAATTAATAAAGCCCCTATCGGCTTATTTTGCTCGTAAATGGTGTTGCTAATATAAATAATACTAGGCGCTAAGCTCTTTTTGGGAGCAAAGACAAAATTTTCTTTAGATAAAATATCTTGAAAAAAAGAAACATCTTTATTTAAAAGCTCATCCGCCGAGGAAAATTTACAAATTAATTTACTATCTTCTGAAGCTAAATAAAAAACATCTTTTGTTTGGGTAATCCAGGCAATTTTGCGTAAATATGCATTGACGGTCGCCCCTTTTTCTTTTGAAAAATTTATTTCCTCTTCAACAATATCCAAAACCTGCTTATAAAATTGCATTTCCGTTTCGATTAAAGAGCTGTGGCTACGTCCCAAAATATTTAAAGAAATGAATAAATCTCTTATTTTTTGATTGTACTCTTGTTTGAAGGTAAAAAAGGCATGAAAACAAAGAGGTATCACTAGCACCACAAAGCTCACTAAAAAAACTCTTAGAGCAATCGATGAAGTTAACGATTTTCTTTTAAATCTCTTTTTAGAAATTTTCAAATCAACCATACTAAAAATAAAACCCCTTAAATTTGTATGTTAACAAAAGAAATAAAGAGTTTACAACATCCTTTAATCAAACATGCGGTAAAGCTGCGTGAAAACCACCAATATCGAATCGAACAAAACCTTGTGGTTGTAGCAGGGAAAAAGCTAGTTTTTGACCTTGCAAAAAAAGAAGAAATTTTACAGCTTTTTATTTCTGAAGATTTTTCTTACTTTGATCAAATTAAACCCAAAGAAGTCTATTTTGTAACACCCGAGATCATGAAAAAGATCACAAATCTACAAAATCCCGAACCCATTGCAGCGGTTGTACCTCTTCCTCAAACTCAAAAATTTATTAAAAAAGAGCATATTTTACTTTTAGATCACATATCAGATCCGGGTAACCTCGGGACAATTATCCGCTCGGCCTATGCATTAAAATGGGATGGCATCATTCTAACCAAAGAGACCGTTGATCCTTTTAACGATAAAGCTATACGATCGGCCATGGGAGCAACCTTTAACATCCCCCTCAAAATCATGGAAGATACTGAAATTAAAGATTTTATCGAAAAACATAAAATGGCGGTCTATATTGCCGACATTGATGGAGAGAACTTTGAAAGTCAAAAATATAAAACTCCTATGCTCCTAGCTTTAGGAAGCGAGTCTTTTGGACCCAGTACCTTCATGAAAAATCTTGGTGTTAAAATTACCATCCCCATGCATGAGATGGCCGATTCTTTAAATGTTGCCACTTCTTCAGCTATTTTACTCTATTTTTTGAGGAAATAACATGGACAAGGAAATCGATCCATTTTTGTATGAAGAAGAGATTTATCTAAGGAACAAAAAGGGCAGAAAACAGGAAAAAAAGCTCACAACTAAAAAAGATATTTCCAAATTTAAAAAAACTGATTTGGGAAAAGAAAAAAAAGAAAATGTTTCTAAAGAAAATTTGATTCGAGGAAGAGTCTTAGCTATTTTAGGAGAAGAGATCAAAGTTAGCTCTGATGAACATGAATTTTTGTGTACTTTAAGGGGTTTTTTAAAAAAAGAAAAAACCCAAAACCGCAATATTATTGCAGTTGGCGACTTTGTGTTATTTTATTTATTATCTAAAAATCACGGAGTAATATCTTCAATCGAAGATAGGTTTTCCATATTGTCTCGCGAAGAAGTTTTAGGGGCAAAACAACATATTATCGCGGTCAACATTGACCAAGTTTTAATCACCTCTTCTGTGGTAATGCCTCCATTAAAGCCCCCGCTTATCGATCGCTATATCATAGCTACCCAAAAAGGCAACATGAGGCCGATTATTGTGATTAACAAAATCGATCTTTTAAAAGATCACCCAGAAGAAAAAAAAGAATATCTACAATTTTTAAAAGACTATGAAAATATTGGCATACAAATAATCTCGGTTAGCACTACAACAAAAGTTGGTATTGAAGAGCTTCATAGAGTCATGAAAAATAAATCCTCAGTTTTTTCCGGTCAATCGGGAGTTGGCAAATCTTCTTTAATTAACGCTATAACCGGCAAAAACTTAAAAACGGGAGATGTGGTTTCAAAGACCTATAAAGGATCTCATGTGACCACAACGGCTCAATTAATTCCCCTAGAACAGGGCGGTTTTTGCATCGACACGCCAGGTATCAAGAGTTTTGGAGTATGGCAGTTAAAGACTGAAGAAATAGCAAGCTTCTATCCCGAAGTAAAATAACCTCTATTCACGCCCTTGAAATTTTAGATTCAAGAGGCAATCCAACAATCGAAGTAATTTTAAAAACTGAAAATGGTATTGAGGCCAAAGCCAAGGTCCCATCGGGCGCCTCAACAGGAACCAAAGAAGCATTAGAGCTTAGAGACAACGACAAAAAAAGATATCTTGGCAAAGGGGTTTTAAAAGCAGTCTCTAACGTTAACAATGCTATAGCCAAACTCTTAATCGGAAAATGTGTCTTTGATCAAAAAAAATTAGATGAAGAGATGATAAAACTAGATGGCACCGACAATAAATCAAAACTTGGAGCTAACGCTATTTTGGGAGTCTCTTTAGCCATTTGTAGAGCAGCTGCTTTAGAAAAAAAGCTTCCCCTCTATCAATATCTTGGTAAAGAAAATGCAACCCTTCTTCCCTGTCCCATGATGAATGTGATCAACGGTGGAGTTCACGCAGATAGTTCTTTAGATTTTCAAGAGCTTATGATCAGGCCAAAAGGAGCAACTTCTTTTAAAGAAGCGCTAAGATATGGAGCGGAAACTTTCCACGCCCTAAAAAGCATTTTAAAACAAAAAGGATACGCAACATCTGTTGGAGACGAAGGGGGCTTTGCTCCGATGGTCTCTTCTAATGAAGAAGCGTTTGATACCATCCTTTTAGCAATAGAAAAAGCGGGCTTTAAGCCAAAAACCGATATTTCTATAGCGTTAGATCTTGCCGCCTCTGAGTTTTATGATGAAGGGACTAAAAAATATATTGAAAAGAAAAAAAAGATGAAAAAACTTCCCTTTATCCAAAGATCGTCAGAAGAAATGGTTGATTATCTAGAAAAGCTTTGCAAAGACTATCCTATTGATTCAATAGAAGATGGCCTTGCCGAACAAGATTGGGACGGATGGAAGCTTTTGACTAAAAGGCTTGGTAAATCAGTACAAATTGTTGGCGACGATATATTTGTTACGAATCCAAAAATTTTAGAGCAAGGTATAGCTGAAAAAATTGCCAACTCCATTTTGATAAAGCTAAATCAGATTGGTACGCTAACAGAAACCTTGCAAACTATAGAGCTTGCCCACAAAAACAATTATACAACCGTCATTTCGCATAGATCTGGCGAGACTGAAGATGATTTCATTGCAGATCTTAGCGTTGCGGTAAACGCCGGACAAATTAAAACGGGATCTGCATCCAGATCAGACAGGATTGCAAAATATAACCGTCTTTTAGAAATTGAAGAAGAGCTTGGCAAAAAGGCCAAATTTTTAAAAAAATAAAAGAGGCTTGTTCGAAAAAAAACTAAGAACATTCAAAGAATTATTCTGAGGTTTTGACTATCAAGTTTGAGAAACAACCAAATCCAAACAATTTTATCCTTGATTTTTCGCCAATAATGAAATAAAATATGTTTGAAAAAAGGACATAATTTATGAAAAGGCTTGTAGATAAGGAACTTACAGAGTGGAAGCATTCTTCGATACGAAAATCACTTATTTTGCGAGGCGCTAGACAGGTTGGGAAGACCTTTGCTGTAAGAAAACTAGGCAAATCTTATGAGGATTTTTATGAAATTAATCTAGAAAAGCGATTAGAACTTCGTCAGGTTTTTGAAAAAAATCTCGATCCTGTAAGAATTCTTAGAGAACTCTCAGTTGATAGAGGAGCTCCAATCCAACCTGGAAAAACACTTCTTTTTATTGATGAAATCCAAGGTTGTCCACAAGCTCTTTTAGCTTTGCGCTATTTTTATGAAGATATGCCCAAGCTTCACGTAATAGCAGCAGGATCACTTTTGGAATTTGCAATCGAACAAGTCGGAATCCCCGTAGGCCGAGTGCAATCTTTAACGTTATTTCCAATGAGTTTTGCTGAATTTTTGGTTGCAAAAAAACATACAATGATGCTCGAAGCAATTTGTCAAAAAGCCCCTTTTTCAAAGGTCATTCATGATAAGGCAATTCAGCTGCTCTCTGAATACTTTGTCATAGGCGGCCTTCCTGAAGTTGTTTCAAACTGGGTCGATAATGAAAATCCTTTAGAGGTAAAAGATAAATTAAGCACAATCATCAATACTTATAAGCAAGATTTTGAAAAATATGCAAAAAAAAGTCAGTTTAAATATCTCAATTTGCTTTTACAGCATATCCCTTTGAGGCTTGGGGGAAAATTTAAATTTCAAGGTATTGGTGAATATCGTAAAAGGGAACTAGCTCCTTGTCTGGAATTATTAGAAAAAGCTCATATTATTCATATGATCCATCATACCTCCGGGCAAGGTATACCAATAGGTTCTCAGGCAGATTTAGAACGATATAAAGTCATTTTATTTGATATCGCAGTTACACAACAACTTCTAGGCTTAGATTTAAAAGGATGGTTTTTAAACCCGGAAGAAGAATTTGTCAATCAAGGTCAATTAGTAAAAAGTTTTATCGGTCAAGAAATTATGGCTTATTCCTCCCCCGATATAAGAAACAATCTTTATTATTGGCAAAGAGAAGCTCGAGGAAGCGAAGCAAAAGTAGATTATCTATCCACGCTTAAAGGAATGGTAATCCCCATCGAAGTTAAAGCAGGCAAAGGATCTGCTTTAAAAAGTTTACATTCTTTTTTGGCCTCTCATCCTAAAAGTCCTTATGGAATCAAATTGTCTTTAGCAGAGCGGAGTCAATTTGATAAAATTTTAGCTATTCCACTTTATGCTGCTTTTGAAATTGTAGAAGGAGGAATTGAAAGAGTTCAACATCTTTTAACGTAAGTTCCATTTTATTAGAATGGAACTTACGATATAATTGTTACTAATCCAAAAATTTTAGAGCAAGAGATCGATGAAAAAATTGCCAACTCCATTTTGATAAAGCTAAATCAGATTGGTACGCTAACTGAAACCTTGCAAACTATAGAGCTTGCCCAAAAAAACAATTATACAACCGTCATCTCGTATAGATCGGGGGAAATTGAAGAAGAGCTGGGCAAAAAAAATAAATTTAATGAATTTTTTGTTATAATTTAGAAGAAAAACTTAAAAAAGTCACGTAAGAGATGGTTATATGAAAAAAACTCAAAAATTTACGATTTGGCTACTTCCTCTTGTTGTTCTTGGAGGATTATTTTATCCAATTTTAGGATATCTTGTTATTGGTATGATGGTCTTTTTATTAATTTTATCCTTGTTTAAAGGAAGATACTGGTGTTGGTATTTGTGTCCAAGAGGTTCTTTTTTAGATATTTTACTCTCTAAAATTAGTAAAAACAAATCCGTTCCTGCAATTTTTTCAAATAAGCGATTTCGTTGGACTATTTTTTCTCTATTTATGGCATTTGTGGTATTTCGGGTTGTCCAAACAGGAGGAAATTTAATTGCTATTGGATGGGTTTTTGTCTCCATGTGTATTTTGACCACGATTATTTCGATTGTATTAGGAGTTGCAACAAAACATAGATGCTGGTGTATGATTTGCCCGATGGGCACTTTGCAAGATAAACTTAGTAAGATGACAAACCTTAAAAAAAAACAATAAATATGCCAACTTTAATAGAAAAGCCCACTTTTACCGACTATCAAAAGTATGTGGAAGAACTTGAAATTGAGCGGGGATTTGCAGAGCAGTCTGTGATCCAGAAATGTTTGATGCTTGGAGAAGAAGTGGGAGAGCTTTGCGAAGCAATAGATAGAAAAATAATTGATGTTCATGAGGTTGGCGATGAAATTACCGATGTCTTAATTTTTATTTTTTCTATTGCTAATAGGCTAGGTATTGATTTGGCAAAAAGACAATATAATGTCTCAGCTTTGTCTAATCCAACTTTTGAAGATTTTCAAAAATTTATTAAAAGCAAAAAACAATTTAATGAACCGCTTGATAAGCAAATTTTGCAATTGCTTAAAGAATTGGGAAAACTTTTTAAATCGATTAGAAAAATCTCTCTAATAAAAGTAGATCAACATTCAACTTTTGATTTGGCAGAAGATAAGCTCTCACTCATTGTTTATATCCTTTTTTCTATAGGGAGTTATCTAAATTTAGATTTAGAAAAATCTTTTAGAAAAAAAGAAGAGATCAATAAACGCAGAACCTGGAATGCTTTGCCTCAAATGATCTGAGGAGAAAACGACCAAGAAAATTACAACCCGTTATTCTTGTTTGGAAGATGTAGTTGTGGTTGTAGCAGCTATTTTTTTTTCAAAGTGTCTTTGCCAAACTACAGCAAAAGAGTAAAGACAAAGAGTTCCTAATATAACAAATGGCATATATCCATTTATTTTTTTCATAGTATCGCTCAAAGTATCTTCAACCTCTTTTGGAGAAAACCAATTAGGCATTGCATATCCAAATTCAACAGCTAAAAGTCCTACTAAACCACATTGAACAAGATTTCGGGGAGCTAAAAAATGACCATCCATATGACTCATATTATTTTCCTTGGTAAAAAGTTGATCTGTTTCTAAAAATGTAGCGAGATTATTAGAAAATGAAGATTTTTAAGCAAGAAGAGTTTGATTGAATATGCAACCTAGCCTGAGGTTATGGGCAGCTAATTTTTTTAACTTCTTTTTATGATTTTTTTGATTTTTTCAGATTGTTTGGGCATAACCAACTCAATTACTCATTAATTACACGAAATTTGCATTTTAATAAGTCATTAATAAATCTTTTAAATAAATCAATTACTTGCTAATGTCAAATTAGATAGTAAGGATAGCAACCATGTATAGAATAGCTTTATTTGGAGAAGCTGAAAAAGGACAATTTTACACTCCTTATATATGTAAAGATGTATATGAGCTTGCTCTTAATTTAGGCAACCCGCCTGAAGATAGCTTTGGCATTCATTTTGCTATTCAAGCCCTTATGTATGAACGAGAAGTGCTTTTTTTTAGAGTTGAAGAAGAAGGGTTTAGCGTCGATGATTATTTATCAGGTTTCTCATTTTTAAAAAACAAAGAAAAAGTCAATCAATTATCGGCAATATGCATGCCCAAAGTGGGCTCTAAAGAGCTTATCCAAGCAACCGATCCTTTATATACTCTATATAAGAGCATTCTAATAACAAGTGAAAAAGATCTTTTTGATTATTTAAGCTCTCCTTTGTAGAATTGATAAAAGAAATCAACCTGTCAATTTCTAATATTTCTATCTTATTTTTTAACATCCTTATTATAAGTTGTTTACAAAAAACGCCTTGTATTTTATATAGTTAGTAAAGAAAAATGCCTTGTAAAATCTAATGCAAGATGATATTATTAGGCCAAAAGAGCACTCTATGCATAGAGATATACAAGCAGATTTATTAAGGTGGAAGAATCAAGATAGAAGATCTCCCCTTCTTTTAAGAGGCGCAAGGCAAGTAGGCAAGACTTTCATTGTTCAAAAATTCGGCAATGAAGAATTTGACAATTTTTGCCATCTAAATTTTGAGCAAAAACCTGAATATAAAAATTGCTTTAACACACTTGAGCCTACCAAAATTTTAAACTCTATTGAACTGCTTACTCAACAAAGTATCCAAGCAGGAAAAACTCTTTTGTTCTTGGATGAAATTCAAGAATGTCCTCAAGCTATCATGGCTCTTCGTTATTTCAAAGAAGAAATGCCAGATCTTCATATAATTGGAGCCGGATCATTATTAGAATTTGCCCTGAACGATGAAGATTTTAAAATGCCGGTCGGCAGAGTCCAATTTATGTATTTAAGGCCTCTTTCTTTCGGAGAATATCTAGAAGCATCAGGAAATTTAAAATTGCGCGATTTTTTAAAAAATCTTCATATAAAAGATTCGATGCAAGATGTTATCCATCAAAAGCTATTATATCTAGTTAGAGAATATTTAGCCCTCGGCGGTATGCCTGCCGTTATTTCAGAATACTTACAATCCAAAAACCTTCTGCGATGCCAAGAGATTCAAACAGATCTATTAAGAACATTTAGATTAGACTTTGGAAAATATGCTAAAAAATTGCCGCATGAACATCTGCAAACAGTTTTTGCCAAATCCCCGGGATTAATCGGAGAGTGGCTAAAATATTCAACTTTAGATCCAGATACTTCGTCTGCCACTTTAAAAAAAGCCCTTAAAAAACTTTGCGATGCAGGCCTTATTATTTTAGTTTATACGACTTCAGGATCGGGACTTCCTTTTGAAACTCATATGAACGAAAAAAAATTTAAACTTCTATTTTTAGATACCGGCCTTGTAAAAAGAGCCTGTAACCTTGAATTGGATCTTTTATTTAACCAAGATCTGTTTTTGATTAACAAAGGAGCATTAGCAGAACAATTTGTTGGACAAGAACTCCTCGCCTATATGGCAAAAGAAGAAAATAACATTCTCTTTTCTTGGGCAAGAGAAGAAAAAAGCAGCAGCGCTGAAATTGATTTTTTGATTGCCGTCGGCTCCAAAATCGTTCCTATTGAGGTCAAGGCTAAATCTATCGGATCTCTTCGCTCTCTTAAAATTTTTCTTTCAGAAAAAAAGATACGACTTGGAGTACGTATATCAGAAAACCCTCTTTCTTTAAGCGATGATATTTTATCTATTCCATTTTATATGATCGAAGAACTACCAAGACTTGTCAAAGAGGGCTATGGCAAAATTAACTAAACTCGATACGGAAATCAAGCTTGTCGATCGTACAAATCCCCAAATTTTTAAAAAACTGATTAGTTTTTTAGCTCCTAATGAAATTTTCTCCCTTTTTATTTTAGGCAATTTAAAAAATATAGCGTTTGATTCCTTTATCTATACAGCAGAAAAAGATGGGAAAATAATTGGAGCGTGCGGCTATTATCCAACTTTTAAATCGATGAGCTTTTTCACAAATAACAATACGGCCACTAAAAAGTTTGCAAATATAGTTTCATCCAATCATCCCGTCCAAACATTACTCGCCTACGGCAAAACTGCTAAGATTGCTTTTGAAGAATTACTAAAATTAGGCCTGACATCAATTAGTCAACCACCCCTGCATGAATGCAGAGGCTTGAGAAAACAAGCTTGAAGTTGACCAGCCTCAGCCTTATGGATAACCATAAGGCTACGTTAGGAACGAATATATAGGCACCGTAGAATGCTTCTCCAGTTCTACGCTCTGCGGTAAATGGTTAAACAGGTATACGGGTTAAGCCAGTGCTGTTTACAACAAACCGTTCCATAACTTTGGCGAGGAGACCGTTACCGGAGAAATCCGAGAGTTGAGTAATCAACAATTTTTATAGGAGTAATACCAGTGCAAAGAGCATTTGTTTTAGACAAAAATAAGGAGCGTTTAATGCCGTGCCATCCGGCACGTGCTAGAAAGCTTGTAAAAAAGGGTAAAGCCACCATTTATTGGCTCTATCCTTTTACTATAATTTTAAAAGAAAGAGAAGGAGGAAATGTACAACCTGTCGAAGTTAAAATTGATCCCGGCTCCCGCATAACGGGTATAGCCTTAGTCTTAATAGGAAAAAATG
>JACRNF010000032.1 GCA_016219355.1 Chlamydiota bacterium
TGGAGACGAAGGAACAATGGTGTGGGACTGGGATTTAAAATAGTTTAAAAAACCTCTTCTTATTTCTTGGGATGACATATGGCCTCAAAATGCTAAATTATAAGAATATTAATTTACTTTAATATGGCCTAAAAGTCAAAATTGTTCTTTTTCCAGTTTGTAGTTTATATAAAAAATAAATAGATTGAGGGAAGATTATGGATATGGATCTAAAAAACGACATTAAAAAAATTGCTAACATGATCCGAAAATTGTCTATGGAAGCAGTCCAGAGGGCAAATTCCGGCCATCCTGGCTTACCATTGGGATGTGCTGAAATTGGAGCTTATTTATATGGGTTGGCCTTAGAACATAATCCTAAAAATCCCGGTTGGTTAAATAGAGATCGTTTTGTATTATCGGCAGGACATGGCTCTATGCTTTTATATAGCTGTTTACATCTTGCAGGGTTTGATCTTCCAATCGAGCAAATTAAAGCTTTTCGTCAGCTTCATTCTAAAACACCGGGCCATCCTGAATATGGCATGACCCCAGGAGTTGAAGCCACAACCGGCCCTCTTGGCCATGGTATTGGCAACGCCGTTGGTATGGCTATTGCTATGAAAATTTTAGCCCAAAAGTTCAACACCAAGGATTTTACTTTATTTAACAATAAAATTTATTGTTTGGCAGGGGACGGCTGTATGATGGAAGGGGCTGCTTCCGAAGCTTCTTCTTTAGCGGGACATTTAAGGTTAGATAATTTAGTCCTTATTTATGACGCTAATGGAGTTTCTTTAGATGGTTTTGTCTCAGAAATTTTATCGGATGATACGAAGGCAAGATACAGGGCGTATGGTTGGGACGTTTTTGAAATCGACGGCCATGATCTGGACGCTATTGATGCAGTTGTCTCAGAAATTAAGTCTAAACAAGAAAGGCCTACATTGATAGTGGCCCATACCATTATCGGCAAGGGAGCCCCTCATAAAGCGGGAACTCACCATGTTCATGGTTCTCCGCTTGGAGAGCAAGAAGTTAAAGATGCAAAATTAGCTTTAAATCTTGTGGAAGAAGAGTTTAATGTTACGCAATCTATTTATGATTACTTTGCAAGAAAGTTAAAAAAACAACAAGAACTTGAAGAGAGCTGGAACCAAACCTTTGAAAAATGGTCTCATCAAAATCCTGATCTTTTTAAAGAATTTAAAAAAATGCAAAACAAAACTCTTCCCGTCAATCTCACTGAAGAAATAAAAAAACTTGAGATTAAAAATCCGATCGCTACAAGATCCGCTTCTAATGTTGTTATGAATAAATTAGCCGATTTACTTCCTTTTTTGATTGGAGGCTCTGCCGATCTTTCCTCATCAGACATGACCTTTTTAAAAAATTATCCGATATTGACCTACTCTAATTTTTTGGGAAGGAATATTAAATTTGGAGTAAGGGAATTTGCCATGGGCACTATTAGCAATGGTTTAGCATTAAGCCAAATGTTTATCCCTTTTTGCGGTACATTTTTAGTTTTTTCCGATTACATGAGAAATGCGATCAGGCTAGCTGCTATATCATCTTTGCAAGTTATTTATCAATTTACCCACGATTCGATTTTTCTTGGAGAAGATGGGCCGACGCATCAGCCGGTTGAGCATCTTGCTTCATTAAGGGCGATGCCAAGGCTGCAAGTAATTAGGCCGGCCGATGCAAACGAAGTTAAGATGGGTTGGCTTGCTGCATTAAAATATAGGGGGCCAACTGCAATTATTTTATCTAGACAGCCCTTGGCAACGCTAGAGCAGACTAATGTTTCTTTAGAAGATGGGCTTTTAAAAGGGGCCTACATTGTTAAAAAAGAGAAAAACAAACCGGATTATATTTTATTTGCGACAGGCTCGGAAGTAGGCCTCGCTATTGAAGTGGCTTATTGTTTGGAAAAGCTGAACAAAGATGTGCGGGTTGTTTCTTTTCCTTCATGGGACCTCTTTGAAAAACAATCTAATGAATACAAAAAGATGATCCTAGGGGAAAATTGCAAAAGGGTAAGCATTGAAGCAGGTTCTGAGCTAGGCTGGCATAAATATATTGGCAAAGATGGAGTTTGTATCAGTGTCGATGATTTTGGGATATCGGCGCCGATTGCTCAGCTCAAAGATGAATATGGTTTTAATGTAGACGCCATTTTACAAAGAATATTAATTTGATTTTTCTTCTATTTGAAGGACATCAAAAAACTCTTGTAGGTTTTCTTTTTCTAAAAGAGAATTTGTTTCTTCTTTGCTAAGATCTGTTTTTAGAACAATTTTCACATTACTCTTTAAAAGCTCTTTTCTAATTTCTTGTAAGAGTTTCAGAGCAGGAGGAAAGTGGATTACAGGCGAAGTGTTTGAAGAATCTGAAAATATTTCATTTGCATCCACGGTAATTTTTTTGTCAAAGTACTCAGGTGTGTTTGCAAAAGCATAGATAGAAAGTGCACAAAAAGTCATGAGAAGTTTTTTCATAAGAAGCTCCTTTTAAAAAATTGGGATTAATTAAATGAAAAATCAAATTTTTTTAAAAGATAAATGTTTTTTCCGGCTGCTCACATCTTTCCTTACACCAAGCAAGATAATCATTTACCGAATCGTGAAATGCTTGTTCAAGTTTATCGACGCTTTTACCTTGAAAAGTAATAATGTCTCTTAAGCCAATGACCTCTCCATGAAAAATCTTGGCTTCATCGTCATATTCGACATGCCCAATATATCCTTTATATTTCATTGTTGTTTTTCTTCTCCTTAGGTCTTACTCATGCTTTTCTAAGCATTTTCTCAATGAATCATAAGCTTAAAAAGCCTTAAAAAGTCAATAGTTTTATTATTGGACA
>JACRNF010000053.1 GCA_016219355.1 Chlamydiota bacterium
AAGGCGACTAACATTTATAGCAACTACAAATTTATCAATGCTCTTAACCAAAAGGTGCTCCAAAGAACAATTACCGATAGTTTAGGAAATACGCAAATCATTACCCATGATGCTTTGGATAGAGTTGTTTTGCTTATCAAAAAAGACCCAAGCGGCAAAAGTATTTATTCCGAAGAGACCTTCTATGATCTTGCGGGAAACAAATCAAAAATTGTAATCCACGATCTTATCTTAAAAAAAGACCAAGAGACTAGATGGGTATACGGGCCCATGAATAGATTGGAAAAGCTGATTGAAGGTCCTTCATCGGAAGAAATGACCACAACTTTTACTTATAATCAGCTTGGGCAGTTAATTTTACAACAAAACTCCAAATGCAAATTCCCCATTAAATTTTTTTATGGAGTGAACTCATTAGTAGATAAAATCGTTTTTTATGATGAAGAAGGAATTGAGCATATAAAAAGATATAAATATGATGAGGTTGGCCATGTTACTGAAGCAACTTTAGATCAATCAATAACCATAAAAAGATTGTATACTAAAAATCTATTAGAATTAGAAACGATTGAAGATCGCTTTGGAACATATGATGTATTTTATGGATATGATCTTCAAGGCAAGGTTAAATGGGTTACTCTTCCCGACAAATCTTACATTTATTACCATTATTTAGGAAATTTTGCCTATCAAGTTGGCAAATATGATGCTGCAGACAAATGTAAATATTTCCATACATATACCTCTTATGATCAAAGCGGCAATATTTTAGAAGAGAAATTGATCAAATCTTTAGGAGTTAGAAAATATAGCTATGATCTTTGTCAAAGGAAAGAACATGTTGAAACTGCTTTTTATTCCGAGACCGCTCAATTTGATGCTATAGGCCAGGTAATCGGGAAAAAAACAAAAGATTTGCTAAAATCTTCCGATATTACTTACGGATATAACTCTTTATCTCAGTTAACCAAAGAAAATGGATCTCAAGGAGAGCACGACTACTCATTTGATGCTTTTTATAATTTTATTAAGCTTGATGATCAAAAGATCTCCAATAACAATCTCAATCAATGTTTAACCTCGCCTCAGGCGACATATACTTATAACTCCCTTGGTGTAGTTTCTTCTAAAACTGAAAATAAAAATAAAATAACATTTCATTCGGACAATCTAAATCAAATTACTTCTATTGATCTAGCTAAGAATAAGAAGGTTATTTTTAGTTATGATCCATTAGATCGAAGGATTTGTAAAGAGGTTAAGGATAAAAATACAACGAAAGTTTCTCGCTACATTTATCTAAAAGATTTAGAAATCGGTGCTCTTGATGAAAAGGGAAAGATTTTTGAACTTAAGGTGCCCGGTCTTCATGGCAAAGGAGTTGCCTTTGAATTGGAAAGTGAAGTTTATTTGCCAATTTATGATTTACAAGACAATGTAATTCAGCTGGTTGCAAGCGATGGATCGATTTCTGAAAGCTATACTTATTCGGCATTTGGCAAAGAAGAAATCTTTGATGACGAGCAAGAAAAAATAGATCATTCATTATTACACAATCCCTGGAGGTATGCTTCCAAAAGAACAGATGAAGAGACAAATTTAATATTTTTTGGAAGACGTTTTTTGGATCCTTCTATTGGAAAATGGCTAACTCCCGATCCTTTGGGATATCAAGATGGGCCTAATCGATATGCCTATGTCAGAAATAATCCCATGATGTTTTTTGATCGGTTAGGTTTGTCTTGTCAAGATCATTACGCTAAAGCGAAAGATTTTAATCAATTTTTTTATTGGGGTCGGCATGACCCAAAGAATAGCCAGAATCAAAGTGTCTCTATATTTTTGGTGGAAAGTGCATATAACGAATCGACAATGAGTTGTTTGGGCTTGCCTGATCTTGAAAATGGAATGATGGGATTTACAAATGGAATGCGCACAACCTTTGATGAGGCTCGTCATCATGCTTTGATATTATCTAATTTTGCAAACGGGAAGGATGTTAAATTTTTGTATAATGCTTCTAATGGATTTGTGTCAGATTTATATGAAGCTGTAAAACATAGATGTGGATCTACTTCTATTGAAGAGGAAGATATTACAAATCTTTGGAAGAATTTTATTCAAGTAGAGCAATATCTTGCGTCGGTCAAAGATAATTATCAACAGAATGGTATTTTATGGCATTGCCATAGCGCCGGCGCTGCAATAACTAAAAATGCGCTTTTGGCGCTAAGTGAAGAAGAACAACAATATATAACTGTTGTTGCAATTGCTCCGTCCGAGGTTATTCCTAGTGAAATATGCAAAAAGGCATATAATTATGTAAGCAAGAGAGATTTTGTTACAAGCTTGTCAGATTCAAACGGAATGAAAAAATATGCCGAGGATGTTTATGTGTTAGAGCCTCATGAAAATGCTCCATTTTGGGACCATGATTTTGAAAGTCCCACTTATACTGACGTTATTTATGGGCATATAAAAGACTATTTAGAGAATCCAAGGAAATAAAAATGAAAATATTTTTTTTTATTCTTAATTTAATATTTATGACGAATTGTTCCGATAATAAACCATCCGAAAGAGCCAAACTGGAACACGAAGTTTCAGTCAAGACTGTTGAAGAAATATACCAAAATAAAGGTTTGAAATTTTTAGGATTTGGTGGGGGAGGCCCACATGATATTAAAATGCTAGCTCTTAGTTTCAAAACATATGGAAAAGTTAATGTGGATGAAGCTAGAGAACTGCTGGTATATTGCGTGGAACAATTTTTATCAAATATCAACAGTAATGAAAAAATTAGGCCCTTTCTTCATAATTTTCCTTTTACCGGCAATAATATAGAAATTAGGATCTTTTTTTATAATAAAAATGACGCTAAGGTTAATCCTCCATATATTTCATATGCAGTGGCAATTGATGGAGTTGTAAGATTTTATATAAAAAATTCATTTGATAAATTTGAAAAAGTAAGCGAAGAGACTTATGAAAAAGCCTTAAAAAAGGTTAAAGCCAAACAGATAAGTATTGTTGGTAGCTAAGCTTCATTTTGACCGAAGGAAATAAAAATGAGAATAAATTTTTTAACTGTTTTTTTAATTTTTATGATGGGATGTTCCGATTATGGATCATCCAAAAGAGAGAGGGTGGAACATGAAGTAACCCGCAAGACTGTTAAAGAAATATGCCAAAATAAGAATTTAAAGTTTTTAGGGTTTGGTGGGGGAGGTCCATATGATATTAGAGTACTTAGTCTTAGTTTTGAAACATGTGGGAAATTTAATGTTGAAGAAGCTAGAGAATTGCTTGTTTATTGCGTGGAACAATTTTTATTAAATATCAATAGTAATGAAAAAATTAGGCCTTTTCTTCACAATTTTCCTTTTACCGGCAAGAACATAGAGATTATGCTCTTCTTTTATAATAAAGATGCCTCTAAGGTTAATCCTCCATATATTTCATATGCAGTGGCAATTGATGGAGTTGTAAGATTTTATATAAAAAATTCATTTGATAAATTTGAAAAAGTAAGCGAAGAGACTTATGAAAAAGCCTTAAAAAAGGTTAAAGCCAAAC
>JACRNF010000019.1 GCA_016219355.1 Chlamydiota bacterium
AATACTGAGGCCGACATATGTTCATAGCCTTGAGGTAAAAATTTATCGGATACTTTGGCAAAAACAGTTCGAATATGTAAGGGAGCTGTTTTGACAAGTAAAATATCGTTTTTATTTACAATTCTTTTTTTTCCTTCTTCCCATTTTTGATAGAGCTGTAAAAGTTCTCTAGTTTTAAAATTTTTATGTTTTAAAACTTTGCCAATGGTGGGTAAAAAGGTTTTTATTTCAGGGTCGTAGGTTACAATTCCCTGTTTTAATGGAAGAAAAGCAATTGTATGCCCCTCTATTTTTTCTAAAATAAGGTCTTCTCGGTCTTTAGAGCCAAAAGATAAAAGGGGCTTGCCGAACCGATCGCATCTTCCGAACATACGCATTAAATACTCGGGATCTCTAACTTTTCTTGTTTCATCGCAGGCAAACAGTTTTCCGATGTAGCATCCTTCCGATAAATATTTAATAAAATATGCTGCAATAGCGTTAAGAGCTTTTATTTCTATTTTGACTTCGGCAGAGTTTTTGGCTTTATTTAGCTCAAAGTCAAGAGTTGTTCCGTTGATTCCGATTTGGGCAAGTGTGCTCTTGATATTAAAAAAAACTTGGTTTTTATCTAAATGATAGCCTACAAACACAGGAGAAATGTTTTTAATTTTTACAATAGCCTCGGTGGTTTTGTCATTAATAATCTTTAGCTTTTCAATATATCCATCAGGGGTCGTTAAATCAAAATGAGCTGAAATTAAATAACTTTCCATTTGGGTTTTCCTAGTATTTAATCGAATGATAGCTATTTGCCATAAAAATTTAAATTGTTTTTCTTTAGGTGATTTTCCATTGCCATATTTCAAGTGAAGAAGTTTAATGCTTTGTTAGAAAAATTAAGGAAGTGATTTTATGACAGTCGGAGTAACAGGATTAACAGAAAGTATAGATCTTTCTTCATTTACAAAAGTCGAATCAATGGATGCTCTCTCTGCTTTTGCAGGAAAAGTTGTCGCTTTTGTATGCTATAATCCTAATTTTAGGTTGGGCTATTGTTATACTATTGGAAATGTGCATTTTGGATATATTGGAAAAAAGCGTGAATATTATTTTAATGTGTATAATATTTTCATTCAAACATACGGATATGTTTTTCAAATGTTGATGAATAAATACAGTGATATTCAATATTTTGGATTTTCGGATGAAAATATTGAAAGAGAAAATTTGTGGATGAGAAAAGCCACATCAGAAGAAATCGATGAAATTAGAAGAGCAATTTTGGACAAAAAGGCAAGATTTTGTGATGATGCACCAAATTCCTGTTTACAACTTAAAACACTAAGCTGCGTATTAATTTAAAAAAGATTAAATGTTTAGCTATCCATTTTTATTTCTTAGATCTTGAGGATAATTTTCACTATGCATAAACTTCTATATTTATAAAGCTCAAGGTTTTTTATGTCTAACGAATTTATTTTAAGAAGCTTTGCCACGCATGACGGTTCTTTTCATGCCGATGAAGTCACTTCGTGCTCTTTATTGCTTTTGTATGACCGTATTGATCGAGATAAAATTTATCGTACAAGAGATCCTGCTATATTGGAGAGATGCGAATACGTTTGCGATGTTGGGGGTATTTACGATCCTAAAAAAAAGAGGTTTGACCATCATCAAAAAGATTATACCGGAGATTTCAGCAGCGCCGGCATGGTGTTACTTTATTTAAAATCGATAGGTATTATCGATAGCGCGCTGCATGATTATTTTTACCAAACCTTGGTCAAACGAGGCATTTCAAGAAGCTTTAGATTTTGTAGTGAGCCATTTAGATAGAATGCAAAAAAGATTTTTTTATACTGCCAGGTGCAAAGAAAAAGTAAGAGTTCATATGGGATCTAAAGATAAATATATTATTTTTGATGAGTCCTTTCCCTGGATGGAGAGTTTTTTTGAGCTTGGGGGCAAATTCCATCCGGCATTGTTTATAATTATGCCGACTGAAAAACATTGGAAATTAAGGGGCATTCCTCCAGATAGTGATAATAAAATGCAGGTTAGGCTTCCATTACCTTTAGAATGGGCCGGCCTGCATGATGATGATCTAAAGAAAGTATGCAATCTTGATGGGGCTGTTTTTTGTCATAAAGGAAGGTTTATTTCTATTTGGGAGACCAAAGAAGATGCTATCAGAGCTTTAAAATTCGTATTGCAAAAAGCAGGTATAAAACATGAAGACAATTTTTGAAAGAATCATCGATAAAGAACTTCCGGCCGAAGTGCTTTTTGAAAATGAGAGGATTATAGCAATTAAGGATAAATATCCGATAGCACCGGTTCATATTCTGATTATTTCTAAAAAAGTGATCAAATCAATCCAAGATATTAAGAAAGAAGATCTTGGGCTCATTCCGGAAATGATAGAAGTTGCTCAAAATTTGGCCGATGAATTTCATATAGCAAATGGTTATCGGCTATTAACAAATACTGGCCCAAGCTCGGGTCAGACTATCTTTCATTTACACTTTCATCTGATCGGCGGAAGAGAGCTTGGAACAATGGGATAATTTTTTTGCTAGGTGATCTTTTATATTTTCGCTATAGTGAAAAAAAATAGGTTAATCATGAGACTTCTTGTATTTTTTTTATTCCCCATTTTTTTGTTTGCAGAAATTTCTGAAGAAAAGCTTTTGCAAAGGATAAATTATCATTTAGTGATTGAAGATTATAAATCGGCAGTTTTGGAATCTAGAGAAGCCCTGGATCATTTTCCAACATCTAAAGAAATTTGGATCTCATATATAAATGCGCTATCAAAAGATCACCAAGAAGCGTTGGCAATCGAGACTGTAAAAAACTTTTTTTCAGAATTTAAAGAAGAAGCACTTAACCGGGAAGTTTTAGAGGACCTCGGTTGGGGTATATTAAATAAAGGGTCTCAATCAATGCAGTATTCGATTAGGCTCATTAGCCTTGTTGGATCTTATTTAACCAATGATGTTAGGGCAGTTTCCATTTTATCTAACTTGATGAAAGATTCTAACGCTATTTTAAGATCGGTGGCTTTGCAACTTGCTTGCAGATATCCCGATGAGCCGTTAAGAAGACAGGTTGCCAAGCTTTTAGATGATGAGAAAGTGTGGCTTGTGCGCCTTGAAGTGATAAATACGGTTGGAGCAATGAGAATTAAAGAAAAGGACTCAAAATTAAAGGAGATCATTGCTTCGGAAAAGTCTACGTTTGAAGAAAAGGCAAATGCTATTAAAGCCATAATAAATATTTATGACAAAGCAAGTATAGAAGAGATTAAAGTGCTAGCCAAAAGTCCAAAAGCCGGCTTAAGGCAGCTTTCAAGCGAGCTAGCGTCTCATTTTAGGGTCAAAGAGGCCAAAGAAGATATTTTATCTCTTGTGCAAGATCCGATTGCCGATGTCAGGATTTCGGCTTTAAATGCCATTGGTTTATTTTATATTGATTTTTGTAGTCTTAAGGAAATTGAACAGATTGTAAGTTTATGTGAAAAAGATTCTGATGCGGCGGTCAGTATTACTGCTAGCTGGCTAGCTACTGTTGCCAATTTAAAAACTGGGCCTCAAAAACTCAAAGAATGGCTGTTTAATGATTTTCCTGATAATCGAAGGCTTGCAGCCGGGGCTTTAGCAAAATGTGTGAATAGAGCGATGCCTCTTGCTAAAGAGATAATCAAAGATAGCCTAGATCCGTTTGTCAAGGCCAATGTTGCCATAGGACTAATTGGGCAAAGAGTAAACGTTAAAGAGTGTTGTGATATAATTTTTGATCTTTTACAAAATGAAAAACAGCTTTGGATGATAGACAATCGCAAAAATTCTTTATTTGAAGTTTTATGTCCTTCTCAGTTAAGGCATATAGATCAGATCCCTCATTATCCGGAAGCCATCGATCAGATGACGAGGCTAAACCTATTTTCAATTTTAGCTGTTATGGAAGATACTAGGTCTTATGATGCAATTAAAAGCTTTTTAAAACAAAAGTCTTGGGGCATTACCGGTGTTGCAGCGGCAACTCTTCTTCAAGAGGGGGATTCAGAAGCTCTGCAAATTGTCAGACAGCTTTTAAAAGAAGACGATAAGGTTGTTAGAGTACAAGCGGCCCTAGTATTAGCCTTTCTTGGAAAAGATGAAACGGTAATTCCAATTTTAGAAAATGCCTATTTTGAGGCCGAAAGGGATATGAAACTTTATATATTGGAAGCCTTAGGTCACATTGCCGAAATCGAGTCCTATCCTTTTTTTGTTAAAGTCTTAAACGAGCCTTTTCAAGCTTTAAGAGTTGTTGACGCCTCATCGATTGTCCAAGCCATCAATAGATAAGTTTAACTTGGACAACATTCGTCGTCGCAATCACAATCGCAAATATCATCCGTGTTTGCCGGGAAAACTTGTGCTGTTTTTGGTTTGGTGCAGTTGTTAATTGCTTGGCCGATCACTACAATAGGTAAGAGAATTGGAAGAAGCGGTAAAAATGGAATTAAAACAACAAACATTGTAAATAATGCAAAGATTTCAATTGTTATTTGTAAAATCTTTAGGGCAATTCCAATCATGGACAAAGTCAATGTCACAGAAGCGATGATGAGCGCTGCCGTAGTTCCTAATAAAGATAAAGTTAATACACTTAACAGAGCTAAGGCAACCACAGTAATTGTGATCTCTTTATTAACTTTTGAAAAAAGCTTATCTGTATTAACAAGCCTAACATGAGCCATCTCAGGCAAAGGAGTTGATACTGCAAATGCCATAAAATATCCTTTTGTTAATATTAACCTCAGTTTTGAGTTTAATCCTCTCAGAATCAGCTATCTTTTTGTAATTTTGTTTTCTTTTTTCCTCGAAAATAGAACCTTTGTCTATTTTCCTTGGAAAAAAGAAAACAAACTCCTCAAAAATCTTAGCAGATTCTGAGGGAAGAAACCCAAAGCTGAGGTTATTAATGTCTTCTTGTAAATAAATAGCCGCTCTTAAGTTTACAGAGTGTTTTTGTAACATATAAGCAACCATAAAAAGCTTCCTAAAATTTTTGTAATTCAAGATTACAAAAATATTTGTTTCTTTCCAATAAAAATTAAAATATTTTTTTATAGGATTAAAAAAAAGAAAAAATAATCTAAAAGTCCCAACCTTCAATTGCTGATGATTGATTATAAGAGGTCACTGTGGCTTCAAAGAAATTAGCTTTGACATCTCCTTTGCCTTCAGTATCGGCAATCTTTTCCAAATGTTTATACGGGTGTTCCATATGACTCGGAAAAAGTGGCTTGAATTTGATTTTTTCCAATAACTTGTTGGCAAGGTATTTGGTATATTTTTCTGTAGCGTCATTAGACATGCCTAAAATATTGTTGCCGATTATATGATTTGTCCATTGGATTTCTTGATTGACCGCTTCCATGAACATTTCATTGATCCAAGGAGTGTCGTTCTCGTCGATTATCTCGGGAATGATCTTTCTAAAAATGGAAACATGCAAAAGTTCATCTCGGTTGATATATCTTATAATGTCGGAGGTCCCATGCATTTTATGCCTGGAGGCTAGATTATAAAAGAAAACAAAGCCGTTATAAAAATAGAGCCCTTCTAAAAGATAATTGGCAATCAGCACTCTTTTAAAGTTGGCGGTGGAAGGGGAATCTAAAAATTGTTGAAAAATTTCAGCTATGTATTTGTTGCGAGTAAAAAGAACTTCGTCATCTTTCCAAAAGTCATAGATGTAGTTCCTGGTCTCTTTAGGAAGAATGGTCTCTATTATATATTGATAAGACTGTGAATGAATAGCCTCCTGATAGGTCTGAATGGCCAAAATGAGGTTTATTTCAGGTGCCGTAATATAATCTGATATATGAGGAACGTTGTTGGTTTGGACGCTATCTAAAAAGATTAAAAAACTTAAAATGCCATCAAAAGCTTTTTTCTCATCTGTTGTCAGGTTCTTATAATCGTTGATATCAGATGTTAGATCTACTTTTTCAGGGATCCAAAAATTTTCCATCATGGACCGATAAAGTTTATTGGCCCAGTTATATTTGACATTGTTTAAATTGAAGATATTGGTAGTGTTGCCTTGTATAACTTTGCGCTCTTGGATCGAGTCATTTCCAAACGGATTAAATAGTTTTTTTGGTTTCATTTTTTCTCCTTAACTGCTGCAAGATATGCATTCTTCTTTATCTAAAGAAGAGCCGTCTTTCTGGATTGTTCTTATGTAATATATGGTTTTAATCTTTTTTTCCCATGCGTCAAGCAAGGTTTCAAAGATGTATTTGGCATTAATGTGAGGTAAATTAAGATTAAATATTAGTTCATAGCTGATGCCGGTATCGATCCATTTTTGGATTTCTCCAATAACGGCATTAATTGCTTTAGAGTCCATGTGCTTATATTCTTTGTAATACCAAAAACGATCTTTGATGAAAGGGGGACATACGGGTACTGATCCTTTTGAGTTCTTATCCATGTAAAATTTAGAAAAAATGGGAAGGACCGATGGAGTGCAGCCTTGGACTAAAGCCGAAGAAGTATTGGGGGCGATGGCTAAAATTTGAGAGTTTCTGATCCCATGCTTATCAATTTTATCTTGCAGCTCTAACCATTTTTTAGGATTTTGAGAAAAAGTGGCAAAATTATTTATTCTTTCTTTATTGTCCCATTTAGAATTTTTAAAAGCTTTGAAGGGGCCTCTTTTTTTGGATAATTCGATGGAAGAGTCAATGGAGTAAAAAGCGATATTTTCAAATAGTATTCCAACTTCTTTTTGAGCCTGTTCATATTTGAGGTTGTTTTTGGCTAAATAATCGGCAAGTCCCATAGCTCCAAGGCCAATAGTGCGGTATTTATTGTTGTGAAACGAGCTTTGCTGGTCGGGAGTAGTTGTTAGATCGATTGCATTATCTAAGATCCGAAATGGGATATACCCTTCATGAGAATTGGGATTGACTGAGTTGGCGGTGTCTTTAAAGAAAATATAGGGCATTCCGGTTTCTAACTGTGTTTTCATGATCTGTTTGAAAAGTTCTTTAGAGCTAACTTTTTTTACTAATTTAAGCTTATTATCTTGATAGGCGAGAATACATTTTTGGTAGCTCTCTTCAAATTTTTTTGAATAACATTCGGCTAGATCAATTTTCAATTTGGTTTTAACTTCATAGGGATCGAAGAGGAAAAAATCTTTATTTTCTTTGACACAGTTCATAAAAAGATCGGGGATGACAACTTGCGGGAATATATCATACGCTTTTCTTCTTTGGTCCCCATTTTCCGTTTGGAGCTCTAAAAATTCTTCAAAATCCAAATGCCAAACATCTAATGAAACGGTGACGGCTCCGGCCCTTTTGCCCATTTGATTTACTGCTACGGCGGTATCATTGATGATTTTGATCCAGGGGATGACTCCGCCTGAAGCATTAGGATGTTTTTTTACCCAAGATCCTTTGGCTCTAATTTTAGATAAATTGATCCCGACTCCGCCGCCATTTTTGGAAATTTTGGCAATTTTGGTCACGGTATCAAATATGGAATTGATATCATCGTCAATAGCTATGATAAAACAAGAAGATAAATTACCACTCGGTCTTCTTAAGTTTAATAAAATAGGTGTGGCCAAAGAGATTTTTCTCGAAGCGATTAAATTGTAAAATTTTTTGGCAAAGATGAGTCTTTCATTTTTTTCTTCAACGCTGGCCAAAAGAAGAGCTATGGTCAAATAAGCTTCTTGGGGTAGTTCATCTTGTATAAGATAGCGGGTGCTAAGAAGTACAATCCCGGCATAATCATAGTCCAAATCTTTGCGGTTATCAATCCAGCTTCCTGCTTCTTCTAGCTCTACTTTTGAATAGAGTTTTAAAATTTTAGGGTCGTATTTTTTTTGTTTGACCATACTTTGGATATGTTTTAAATAGTCTTCGTATAGGTAGCCTCGGTTTCTTTGAGTGTCTTTCCACATGTTCATAGTGAGTAACCTTCCGGCGACTATTCTCCAATCTGGCTCTTTTACCGAGGTCAAAGAAAGGGCGTGATAGATCAAATTTTCTTGAATTTGAGTGGTTTTGATTTTATCATGAAAAATTATGTCTATGGAGGCTTCTAATTTTAAAGGATTTATTTCTAATCCTTGTGTAGCCCAGGCAATAACCTTTTTGACCTTCTCAATGTCAAAATTAGCTATGGTTCCGTCTCGTTTGATAACCGATTTTAAAAGATCTTTATGTATAGGAGGATTTTGAGTTTTAATCGACATATAGCACCTTTTGTTTTCAACCTAATATTTCAATTTAGAATATAACTAATTTTTATCCAATGAAGAAAAGAAAAATGATGCAAACAACTTAGAATCAAAGCAATGATTATTTAACTAAATATTTTAATGCATCTTTTTTAAGTCTTACATACATGCTGGCAAGGCCGTTCGCCCGATTTGGGGAAATAGCGTTTTGAAGCCCGATCTCTTCAAAAAAGATGGGGGGATTTTTTAAAATGGTCTCAGGGGTTTCTTGATTGTAGACAAAAACTAAAATGGCGCTTAAGCCGGCAGAAATTAAAGCGTCCGATTCGGCCTGAATATTTATGAGCCCCTCTTTTAAGAAGGTATGTACATAGGTTGTGCTTTGACATCCTTCTATAATATTTTCTTCGGTTTTGAATTCAGGGGAAAGATGGGGGGCTTTTTTGCCCCAATCCATGATCAGCATATATTTTGCTTCAACGTCAATAGCTGAAGAAAATAGCGATTTTAATCTTTCTACTTTTTCAAAAAAAACTTTTGTCATATACTATCTCTTTATTAGATTTTATATCTTTGGGAAATAAATTTTAAGAAAAATTTTATTTTCGTTGTTGACAAGAATAAAAAAATGTTGTTTTATTGTAACGTTTCTATTCAGAGATGGCATGACAAAAGAAGAGACTATTAAAATTGACGGTAAAGTGGAAGAATTGCTCCCAAATATGACATTTAGGGTGCTTTTGGATAATGGTATGACAGTTAATGCACATCTTTGTGGAAAAATGAGGATGAGGAATATTAGAGTTTATGCCGGTGATAAAGTAACAGTTGAAATGTCACCATATGATTTGTCAAAAGCACGAATTACCTATCGGCATAAATAAAGGTGTTGATTTTTATTACATAAAGTACTAAGCTGGGACTCTTTCGAATAAAATAGGTATTTATTCAAAAGCCCAGATAGCTCAGAGGTAGAGCACTTGCATGGTAAGCAAGCGGTCGTAGGTTCAATTCCTATTCTGGGCAAGAGTCACAACAAATTTTACGGAGCCTAATGGAGGATCATAAGAATGGCAAAAGAAGCGTTTAAGAGAACAAAACCACACGTTAACATTGGTACTATCGGTCACGTCGACCATGGCAAAACCACTTTAACTGCCGCTATCACTAAAGTTTTAGCAGGTGAAGGAAAGGCAGCTTACAGAGATTATGCTTCAATCGACAATACACCGGAAGAAAAAGCAAGAGGAATCACTATTAACTCCTCTCACGTAGAATACGAAACAGAAAAGCGACACTATGCCCACGTTGACTGCCCTGGCCACGCTGACTATGTTAAAAACATGATCACCGGAGCTGCGCAGATGGACGGAGCCATATTGGTTGTTGCAGCAACCGACGGTCCTATGCCCCAAACTAAAGAACATATCTTGCTTGCTCGCCAAGTAGGGGTTCCTTCAATCGTTGTTTTCTTAAATAAAATGGATATGATCGGCAAAGGTGATGAAGAGCTTGTTGATCTCGTCGAAGTAGAATTGCATGAGCTTTTAGCTGCCAAAGGATATAAAGATGCTCCTATTGTTAGAGGATCAGCTTTAAAAGCCTTGGAAGGGGATCCTCAATATGTAGCATCTATTAAAGAGCTTATCAAAGTGGTTGATGAAAAGATTCCTGAACCTGTAAGAGAAATTGATAAACCTTTCTTAATGCCGATTGAAGACGTCTTCTCTATTTCGGGAAGAGGAACCGTTGTTACCGGTAGAGTTGAAAGAGGTATTGTTAAGCTTAACGATAAGTTGCAAATTGTTGGTATCAAACCTACAAGAGAAACCGTTGCAACCGGTCTTGAAATGTTTAATAAGCTCTTAGAAGAAGCTAGGGCCGGAGAAAACGTTGGTATCCTATTAAGGGGTATTGAAAAAAATGATGTGGAAAGAGGAATGGTGCTAGTTGCGCCCGGTACTTGTACACCTCATAAGAAATTCAAAGGCGCAATTTATGTATTGAATAAAGATGAAGGTGGACGTCATAAGCCTTTCTTTACAGGATACAGACCTCAGTTTTTCTTTAGAACGACCGATGTGACTGGAACTGTGACCCTTCCGCAAGGAACCGAGATGGTCATGCCTGGCGATAACGTAGAAATTACTGCTGAACTTCTTTGTCCGGTTGCGATGGAAGAAGGAATGCGTTTTGCTATTCGAGAGGGTGGTAGGACTATTGGAGCTGGTACAGTATCTAAGATACTGGAATAGCAGGCTAAAAAAAACATGGTCTGAATAGGCCATGTTGGGTGTGTAGCTCAGTTGGTAGAGCAGCGATCTCCAAAGTCGTCGGTCGGGGGTTCGAATCCCTCCGCACTCGTATAAAAAATTGAAGAGATAAAAAAATGACGTTTGATACTAAGGTTTCAGCAATTCCGACAAAAGAAAAAAAACTAAATTTTTTGCGTCAGTTGCAGCAGGAGTTGTATAAAGTTAATTGGACGACAAAAGAAGAGCTCTTAGTATGTACAAAGATTGTATTGGGGGCAACTTTTACTCTTGCAATTGGAATTTATATTGCCGAGATTGTTATTAGAGCAGTACTTGGTTCGATTGGATATATTGTAAGATTGATTGGCGGATAAACTATGTTCAAGTGGTATGTTATTCAAGTAATGTCTGGGCAAGAAAAAAAGGTTAAAAAAGCTCTTGAGGAAAATCTTGAGAAATCGGGAATGAAAGAGCAAATTATTGAAGTTTTAGTTCCTACTGAAAATGTATCTGAAGTAAAAAAGGGGCAGCATAGGATAACCGAAAAGAAAATTTGGCCCGGATATATTTTAATAAAGATGCATTTTACCGAAGAGTCTTGGGCTTATGTTAAAGACACTAGCGGTGTATTAGATTTTTTAGGCGGAGAAAAGCCAACTTCTCTTAGTGATAATGAAGTTGCAAATATTTTGCAAGAATTGGAAGAAAAGAAAAAGGGAGTGGTTCAAAAACATAAAATTGAAATTGGAGACACGGTTAAGATTACTGAAGGTGTGTTCGTCAATTTTTTAGGAACCGTTGTCGAGGTCTTTCATGATAAAGGCCGTTTAAGTGTTTTAGTATCTATTTTTGGAAGAGATACAAGAGTTGATGATCTTGAGTTTTGGCAAGTAGAAAAAGTATCTCAAGAATAAGAAAAATATAAAAGGAAGATATTGAGCAATGGCAAAGAAAAAAGTATTAAAAATCATTAAGTTACAAATTCCTGCTGGGAAGGCCAATCCGGCTCCACCAATAGGTCCTGCTTTAGGCGCAGCTGGTGTGAACATCATGAATTTTTGCAAAGATTTCAATGCAAGGACCCAAAAGCAAGCGGGAGAAATATTACCTGTAATTATTGAAGTATATGTAGACAAAACATTTACATTTGTCACCTTGCAGCCTCCGGTATCTCGATTGATTTTGCAAGAGCTTGGGATAGAGAGTGGATCAAAAATGCCCAATAGAGAAAAAGTGGGCAAACTTACAATAGTTCAAATCAAAAAGATTGTTGAAAGAAAAAAACAAGATATGCGTATAACTTCAGTTGACGCCGGAATTAAAATGGTTATAGGAACTGCCCGTTCAATGGGAATAGATGTGGAAGGTTAAAATATGACAAAACTTACCAAAAGACGAAAGAAAATTGTTGAAGTGATTAAAGACTTTACTAAAGTCCGAACAATTGAAGAAGCAATTGATTTATTAAAAAATTGCCCCGCTTTAAAATTTGACCAATCGGTTGAAATTGCGGTTAAACTTGGTGTCGATCCTAAAAGATCCGATCAACAAGTTCGAGGAACTGTAACGCTTCCTCATGGTACAGGTAAATCGGTAACTTTAGTTGTTTTTGCAAAAGGGGATAAAATTAAAGAGGCAAAAGATGCAGGCGCCGACTATGTTGGCAATGAAGATTTATTGCAAAAGATAAATGAAGGATGGACCGATTTTAGCGCAGTAATTTCAACTCCTGATATGATGAGAGAAGTTGGAAAGCTAGGAAAAATTTTAGGTCCAAGAGGCTTGATGCCTACTCCTAAAGCCGGCACGGTTACTAATGATATTGCAACTGCGGTCAAAGAAGCGAAAGCGGGTAAAATTGAATTTAAGATTGATAAGGCAGCCGGTGTAAATAATTCAGTTGGTAAACTATAATTTAAAAAAGAAGATTTAATTGAGAATATTAAAGTTTTGATGTCGGCGATTTCTAAAGCTAAACCGACATCGGCAAAAGGGATCTATATTGAATCATTATATATTTCTTCAACTATGGGGCCCGGCATACAAATAGATTTACAATCAGTGCTTGCAACAGCAGCAGCAGCATAAAGGATGATATATGAGAGCAGAAAAGCAATTTCTTTTGGATGAAATTAAAGAAAAAATTGAAAATTCCGATACTTTTGTCATTACTAGTTATGAAAAGTTTACTCCGATTATGTCTTGGAGCTTGGGCTCTGTATTGGCAAAATCAGGCAGTGAGTTTGAGGTCGTTAAAAAGCGAGTTTTGATCAAGGCTCTTGAGAAGTGCGGACTAACATTTAAAATTGATGAATTTCCCGGACATATCGGTGTAGTGTTTGTTAAAGGTGATCCTGCTGCATCGATTAAATTGGTTTTTAATTTCTGTAAAGAGAATGAAGAGATATTTAAAGTTATTGCCGGAAAATTTGAAGGATCAAAATATAATGCTAAGGACTTAGAAGCTATTTCTAAACTTCCATCGCTTAATGAAATGAGAGCTCAATTCTTAAGTACACTGGAAGCTCCTATGAGCCAAACTCTAGCAGTTATGGAAAGCATCATGACCAGCATTATGCATTGTTTAGAAAATAAAATTAAAAAAGATGAAAATTAAAGAGAGGTACACACGTGGCCACAGTAAATATCGATGAAATAGTAGAAACATTAAGCAAAATGCCAGTTCTCGAGTTAGCTAAATTGAAAACAGCTCTTGAAGAAAAATGGGGCGTTAAAGCAATGGCGGCAGCTCCCATGATGGCTGCAGCTCCGGCAGCGGCAGCTGCTGCTGAAGTTTCAGAAGCTACAGAATTTAATGTAACTTTGGAAGAAGCTCCTGCAGATAAGAGAATTGCAATTATCAAAGTTGCAAGAGAAGTAACCGGACTTGGTTTGAAAGAAGCAAAAGACTTAGTCGAAGCTGCTCCAAAGCCATTAAAATTAAATGCTGCAAAAGCTGAAGCTGAAGAAATTCTTAAAAAGGTACAAGCAGCCGGCGGAAAAGCTTCTATGAAAGGGGTTTAATCCGGGTGATTTTCAGAAATAAATTGAGCTAAGATCCTATAAATAGGATCTTGCTCTTTTGTTTTGTAGTTTTTTGGTATAAAAGAAGTTTTAAACTTCATTGATAAATTTTAATCAGGAGCCAGGTACAATGCTGAAAAAACCGCCTAAAAGGGTGAGTTTTCGTGATAGGGAAGAGATAATCGATCTTCCGAACCTCATTGAGATTCAAATCAAATCCTATAATAAGTTTTTACAAGCTGATCTACTTCCACATGAAAGAACAACAGAAGGTTTAGAAGAAGTTTTCAGAGAAATTTTTCCTATCAAATCCTATGATGAGAAAACTGTTTTAGAGTATTTAGCTTATAGTTTGGGAGTTCCAAAATATAATCCGGAAGAATGTATTCGTAGGGGGATTACTTATAATGTAACCTTAAAAGTTAAGTTTAGACTAATCGATGAAACCGGTATCAAAGAAGAAGAAGTCTATATGGGCACTTTACCTATAATGACTGAGAATGGGACTTTTGTTATCAATGGGGCCGAAAGGGTTATTGTATCTCAGTTACATAGATCTCCCGGTATATCTTTTGAAAAAGAAAGACATCCTAAAGGAACCATTTTATATTCATTCAGAATGATCCCTTATAGAGGCAGCTGGCTTGAGGCATCATTTGACAATAACGATTTAATTTACATTTATATTGATAGAAAAAAACGAAGAAAAAAAATCTTAGCAACTTCATTTATTCGAACTCTTGGTTATTCTACAGATGCCGATATTATTGAAGAATTTTTTGAGACCAGAAGAGTCAAAATTAAAAATGAGTCAGATTTTGTCAAGTTGGTTGGTAAAATTTTGGCCGAAGATGTAGTTGATGAAAAAACCGGTTTAGTGTTTGGTAAAGCTGCCGAAAAACTAACTACCGCCATGTTAAAGAGAATGGTCGATGAAGGGGTGGCCAACATCCGCATAGCGGAAAATGTTGATGAAACTCATCCTATCATCAAAATGCTTGAGAAAGACACTACAGATTCATATGAATCTGCTCTTAAAGAATTTTATAGAAAGCTAAGACCTGGCGAACCTGCGACATTATCTAATGCTAGATCGGCTATCATGAGACTCTTTTTTGATCCCAAACGTTATAATTTGGGACGAGTTGGAAGGTACAAATTGAATCGTAAGCTTGGTCTCTCCATCAGTGATGAAGCATTAGAAGTTGTAACTTTAAAAAAAGAAGATGTCATTGCATCGATCAAATATCTAATGCGTCTTAGATCCGGTGATGAAGGGGTATCGGTTGATGATATCGATCACTTAGGCAATAGAAGGGTCAGATCTGTTGGTGAATTGATTCAAAATCAATGCCGGATCGGTCTTGCCAGAATGGAAAAATTAGTCAAAGAAAGAATGAATCTTTTTGATTTTTCATCTGATACCATGACTCCGGGAAAGATTGTTTCTGCTAAAGGGCTTGCCGGTGTATTAAAGGATTTCTTTGGAAGATCTCAGTTATCTCAATTTATGGACCAAACGAATCCAATATCAGAACTGACGCATAAACGAAGGCTATCATGCCTCGGGCCAGGCGGTCTTAATCGAGAAAGAGCCGGCTTTGAAGTACGTGACGTTCATACTTCTCACTATGGAAGGATTTGTCCGATTGAAACTCCGGAAGGTCAAAACATTGGTTTGATCACTTCATTATCATCTTATGGTAAAATCAACGAATTTGGTTTTATTGAAACTCCTTATCGTATTGTAAAAGATGGAATAGTAACAGATCAAATCGAATACATGACAGCTGACATGGAAGAAAACTGCGTTATAGCGCAGGCTTCTGCAGAGCTGGATGAATTTAACATGTTCAAAGATCCAATTTGTTGGGCTAGACATAAAGGGGATTCATTAGAAATCGATACTAAAAAAGTTACCCATATGGACGTTTCTCCAAAACAGCTAGTTTCGATTGTTGCGGGACTCATTCCTTTTCTAGAGCATGATGATGCTAACCGGGCACTCATGGGTTCTAACATGCAAAGACAAGCGGTCCCTCTATTACAATCGGAGAGCCCTCTTGTTGGAACAGGTCTAGAAGAGCGCTCTGCAAGAGACTCCGGCTCTGTTGTAATCGTAGAAGAAGATGGAATTGTTGAATATGTCGATGGTTTTAAAATTATTATCGCGCCTAAAAATAATCCAGTGGATAAAAAGACCTATTTATTGAAAAAATTCATGAGGTCCAATTCTGGTTCTTGCATTAATCAAACTCCTATTTGTTGTGTTAATGACAAAGTGAAAGCCGGGGATGTAATTGCTGACGGCCCTGCAACCGAAAATGGGGAGCTGGCCCTTGGCAAAAACGTTTTAGTGGCCTTTATGCCATGGTGTGGTTATAACTATGAAGATGCGATCATTATTTCCGAAAGATTGATCTGCAAAGATACATACACTTCCATTTATTTGGAAGAATTTGAGCTAACAGCCAGGGAAACAAAGCTTGGAAAAGAAGAAATTACCAAAGATATTCCTAATGTTTCCGAGGAAGCTTTAAAAGATCTAAAAGAAGATGGGATTATTAGAATTGGCGCCGAGGTCAAGCCCGGCGATATTCTTGTAGGGAAGATTACACCCAAATCGGAAACCGAGCTCTCTCCTGAAGAAAGGCTTCTTAGAGCTATATTTGGAGAAAAAGCTGCCGATGTTAAAGATGCATCTTTGATCGTGCCTCCCGGCGTGTATGGCTTTGTCATGGATGTGAAGGTATTTTCAATCAAGGATCGTTTGTCAAAAACCGATGATCAGCTTGTTGAAGAGGCTTCACGATTGAAAGATGTCCATCAAGAGTTTAAGACAAAAGAATCTGAGCTGCAACTAGAGTTTCATGAAAAGCTGGGCGCTTTACTTTTAAATGAAGCTTGCCCATCTGCTATTATGCATAGAAAAACAGGAGAAGTGATAATTGATAAAGATGCAGTTATTACTCAAGAGATGTTAGAAACTCTAGAGGATGAAAAGTTAGAAGATCTGATGATGGAAGATAATGCACTATTTTCCGAGCTTAAGAAAGTATTGAGAGAATATGACCTTGCCAAACAGACCTTGATTTCTCAACATAAGAGTGAAATTGAGTTTATGAGAAAGGGGGACGTGGACTTAGATCCAGGCGTTATTAGGCAGGTTAAAGTTTATATTGCATGCAAACGTACCCTGCAGGTCGGCGACAAAATGGCAGGTCGACATGGAAATAAAGGGGTAGTTGCTAAGATTGTTCCTGAGGCTGATTTACCTTATTTGGCTAATGGCGAGAGCGTTGAAATCATTTTAAATCCTCTTGGTGTGCCATCTCGTATGAACATGGGCCAACTTTTAGAAACCCATCTTGGCTATGCGGCCAAGAAGGCCGGTATTTATATAAAATCGCCGGTATTTGAGGGCTTTCATGAAAGTAAAATTTGGGAAATGATGAAAGCCCAAGGATTGTCTGAAGATGGCAAGTTTGTGCTTTATGATGGCAGGACCGGAGAAAGATTTGATTCTCGAGTAGTCGTTGGCTATATCTATATCTTAAAGCTTAGCCATCTGGTTGCTGATAAAATCCATGCACGTTCAATCGGTCCTTATTCACTTGTTACTCAGCAACCGCTGGGAGGCAAGGCTCAAATGGGGGGACAACGTTTTGGGGAAATGGAAGTGTGGGCACTGGAAGCTTATGGTGCAGCCCATCTTTTATTAGAAATGTTAACCGTTAAATCGGACGATGTTGATGGAAGGACCCGTATATATGAATCAATTGTCAAGGGCGATAATTCATTAGTAGCAGGAACACCGGAATCTTTCAATGTATTAATGAAAGAAATGCAGGGGCTTTGCCTTGATGTAAGGACAGAGTCTGTAGAAGGGATAGATTTTTAATTTTTAGGAGATATTCATGCAGGACAGTGAGGATTTCAAACGTTCTCAATTTGATAAGTTGACTATTAAAATTGCATCGGATGATGTGATCAGAAATAGTTGGTCTCGAGGGGAAATTAAAAAACCTGAGACTATCAACTATCGAACATTTAAGCCGGAAAAGGGTGGCCTTTTTTGCGAAAAGATATTTGGCCCTATGCGCGATTGGGAATGTGCCTGTGGAAAATACAAGAAGATCAAGCATAAAGGGATTGTATGCGATCGATGCGGAGTGGAAGTTACCATTTCCAAAGTTAGACGTGAGCGTATGGCCCATATTGATCTAGCTGTTCCGGTGGTTCATATTTGGTTTTTCAAAACTATGCCTTCTCGCATTGGCAATATTTTAGGTATGTCGATTACCGATTTGGAAAGAGTGATCTATTATGAAGAATTTGTAGTTACCGATCCAGGCAATACCGAGCTACAGAAAAAACAGCTTTTAAATGACAATGAATATCGAGAAGCCCAAGAAAAATGGGGTTTGGATGGTTTTAAGGCAAAAATGGGTGGAGAAGCGATCATCGACTTATTAAAAACGGAAGATTTAGCATCCCTTGTTTTAGATTTAAAAGAAAAGCTTAGAAAGACCAAATCAATGCAAGCCAGAATGAAGATAGCTAAACGGCTAAAGATTGTCGAAGGGCTAGCCTCTTCTCCAAATACACCTCATTGGATGGTGCTATCATGCGTTCCGGTAATTCCTCCCGATCTAAGGCCGCTTGTGCCTTTAGATGGCGGAAGGTTTGCCACATCTGATTTAAATGATTTATATCGCAGGGTAATCAACAGAAATAATCGTCTTAAATCGATTTTAAAACTTAAAACTCCTGATGTCATTATCCGAAATGAAAAGAGAATGCTGCAAGAGGCGGTCGATGCTCTTTTTGACAATGGTCGCCATGGCCATCCGGTAATGGGAGCGGGCAATAGGCCTCTAAAGGCTCTTTCGGAGATGTTGAAAGGAAAACAAGGTAGATTTAGACAAAATTTACTTGGTAAAAGGGTTGATTATTCAGGCCGATCTGTAATCGTGATTGGGCCAGAACTGAAATTTAATCAATGCGGTCTTCCAAAAGAGATGGCATTGGAGCTTTTTGAGCCGTTTATTGTAAAAAGGCTTAAAGATCTTGGTATTGTTTATACCATTAGATCGGCTAAAAAAATGATTCAGAAACAAGCCCCTGAAGTATGGGATGTTTTGGATGAAATTATTAAAGGGCATCCGGTCTTATTGAACCGAGCTCCAACTCTTCATAGATTGGGTATTCAAGCTTTTGAACCGGTCCTTATCGAAGGAAAAGCTATCAGGATCCATCCTCTGGTGACAACTGCATTTAACGCCGACTTTGACGGCGACCAGATGGCTGTCCATATTCCACTTTCTATTGAAGCTCAGCTTGAGGCCAAGTTGTTAATGATGGCGCCGGATAATATCTTTTTGCCCTCATCTGGTAAGCCGGTCACTATACCGACGCAAGATATGATTTTGGGTCTTTACTATTTGATGCTCGATCCTATTTATACTGCGGAAGAGCAAGGTAGAAAAACTAAAATTTTTAGAAATACAGAAGAAGTGCTTTTGGCGCTTGGAGCTAGCGTAAGTCATAATAGGTTTGATCCCAAAAAACAGGGTAGGGCTCAAATGGATGATACCGGCAGAGGTCTTCGCCTGCATGAAAAGATCAAAGTTAAAATTGATGTCGGCATTATTGAGACCACTCCGGGTAGGGTAATTTTTAATACAATTGTTCCAGCGCATCTTGGTTTTCAAAATTATGCGCTTCGTAAGAAAAAACTCTCCGAGCTTGTATTAGAGTGTTATAAAAAGGTTGGTCTAGAAGCTACTGTTAAGTTTTTGGACAACATGAAAAACTTAGGGTTTGCTGAAGCTACTAAAGCCTCTCTTTCCATGGGAGTTATTGATGTTCGGGTTCCCCAAAATAAAAAGAAAGTTATCGATGAAGCCCACAAGAAAGTTGAAAAAGTTAAAAAACAATATGAAGATGGTATTATTACCGATGGGGAAAAGCATTCCAAGATTATTAGTATATGGACTGAAGTTACCGACTTTTTATCTGAAGAGTTGTTCAAGTTAGTTGCAGAAATTAGAGAAGGGGAGCTTAATCCTTTATATTTAATGATGGATTCTGGCGCAAGAGGTAACAAGTCCCAGGTTAAACAGCTTGGAGCATTGAGAGGTCTTATGGCAAAACCCTCCGGCGAAATTATTGAATCTCCAATCACTTCTAATTTCCGTGAAGGGTTGACGGTTTTGGAGTATTTCATATCAACTCACGGAGCGAGAAAAGGTCTTGCCGATACTGCTTTAAAAACTGCTGACTCCGGTTATTTGACAAGAAGGCTTGTTGACGTTGCGCAAGATTTAATTATCACAGAGCTAGATTGTGGTACGTTAAATGGAGTTGAAGTATCTGGTATCAAGCAAGGGCAAGAAGAGCTTCTTCCTTTGAAAGATAGAATTTTTGGCAGAACGGTCTGCGATGATATTCTTTTACCAGGGGACTCAACTCAATATTTAGCCAAATCGCAAGATATTTTAACCTTCCAAAAAGCGGAAGCTATTGATGATGCTGGTATAGAGTCTGTAAAATTAAGATCACCTCTTACTTGTGAAAGTACCCGAGGTATTTGCGCAAAATGTTATGGACTCAACTTGGCGACCGGTAATCTGGTAGGCCTTGGCGAAGCTATAGGTATTATTGCAGCGCAGTCTATCGGGGAACCGGGAACTCAGCTTACGATGAGGACTTTCCATATCGGGGGTATTGCCTCTGCAGGAGCTACGCCTCAACTGATAGCAGATCACTCTGGAATTTTAATTTACAAAGATTTGCGTACTGTAAAAAATGATGAAGGGCAATGGCTTACACTCAACAAAAACGGAACTCTTCATATTGTAAGAGATGAAGGAAGATCGATTGAAGAGTACAAGAAACTCTTAAGTACTAAATCAATTGAACCACTTCAAGTATTTACCGTTGAGCTTGGTACTAAGATTTTAGTTGCCGATGGCAGCAAAGTAGATAAAAAAATCAAGATTGGTGAATGGGAGCAGCATAGCAGTCCGATCATTTGCGAAAAAGGTGGCTATGTCAAATACGAAGATTTAGTTGAAGGGATTTCCATTCAAGGTGAAGTTAATAAGCAAACCGGACAGATTGAGCATATTGTTAAACAGCATAGAGGAGAATTACATCCTCAGATTATCATTTTTGCTGATGATAAATATAAAGAACTGATTGGAACCTATGCTATTCCAGCCGGCGCTGTTATAGTAGTCAAAGAGGGACAAAAAATTACCTCGGGCACTATTATAGCCAAGCTTCCACGTGAGACGATCAAGACTAAGGATATCACCGGCGGGCTTCCTCGGGTTGCCGAGCTTTTTGAAGCAAGAGCCCCTAAAGAAGTGGCAGAGATTGCCAAGATTGATGGTATTATAGACTTTAAAGGGGTGCAAAAAAACAACCGTATTGTGGTCATCCGCGATGAAGAGACCGGTATGGAAGAAGAGCATCAAATTCCGCTTAACAAGCACTTGATTGTCCAAAAAGAAGATATAGTATTCAAGGGACAGCAGTTGACCGACGGTCTGGTTGATCCTAAAGAAATTCTGGAAGTTTGCGGAGTCCGCGAGCTACAAAAATATTTGGTAAACGAAGTACAAGCGGTATATCGTTTACAAGGGGTTGACATCAATGACAAGCATATTGAGATCATTGTTCGTCAAATGCTGCAAAAAATTGTTGTTACAGACCCAGGCGATACAACTTTCTTATTTGGAGAAGTTGTAGATAAAAGACATTTCCATACTCAGAATAAAAAGACTAAAGAAGAGGGTGGAAAACCGGCCCAAGCGTCGCCGGATCTTTTGGGGATTACCAAATCCTCACTCGGAGCAGAGTCTTTTGTATCGGCCGCCTCATTCCAAGAGACGACTAAAGTGTTAACATGCGCTGCAACTGATGGCGCAATCGATTATCTTAGAGACTTTAAGTCTAACCTTATTATGGGACATATTATTCCGGGAGGAACCGGATTTGCGTATCATCGCAAAGCAAGAAAATTTGTTGATGAGGCTAGAAAAGAAGAAGAGCTCTATGATTTTAGTGATAAGCCGATCAGTCTTGAAGTGATGATGGCCTAAATCAATTAAGCCCTGCTTTTGGCAGGGCTTTTTTTTCTAGAAAAAAACTATTTTTTTTATACTTAAAGTTGCTGACATTTTTCATTTTGTTCTCTAATTAATCGATCGAAAATTATATTATCACCTTTTATCCAGTCTGCGTTTTTCTCACATGATGCTGAATAGTTGCCTTTCATAAATTGATTATCCATCATGTTACAAAAATCTTGCTGAAAATATAGCGGATTGTTAGAAACATAAAAATTTGTTAATGAAGATAATTTTTCAAAACAAGACTGTGAAAATCCATGCAGTTTATTATTACGAAGATCTAAGTTTGTTAATTCATTCATTTTACTAATAAATGTGGGTATTGCTCTGATGTTATTGTTCGAAAGATCAATCCAGGATGCATGTGTAAAATATTGCAATTCTTCAGGAAATTGAGTTAAATTAAGATTAGTTAACTGAAGCTTCCAAATGGCTTGCATTTCCACAGGATGTTCAATTATCCATTCGCGCAGTAATTTAGCTTTCTCAATATTATTAGTTAAATCCCTTCTTCGATTAAGAATATCAACGAGCCCTTGATAGGAGCCTATGGGCAAACTTGAAGGACTGCCATTACTAGCTATATCCGCGGGATCACTATCTATATCTCGGATTATTGAAGTTAGCATAATTATCAAATTATTAGCTTTTTCAAGTTCTAATTTTCTTTTAATCTCTCCAAATGTTTTCATTATTAGCTCTTCATAATGAGAGTGTGTTTCTGGAAATTCATATAAACTTCTCAGTGCTTCGAATGTAATAATAAGATTTTGTTCGCTTGGATTAAACTCATTAAATTTGGTCGAACACTCTACTAAAGATTTTGCGGAATAATATTCCGCAGGAGCATATTGTTCAAAGAAACTTGTTGCCAATTCTCCCACAGCAGCAGATTTTGAAAAATCCTGATCTACTTGTTCAAACGTACACAATTCTATAGCTTTGCTTTTTAATGAATCTACAGTTCTTGTTGCTGACATTTTTTCTCCTTGTTTTTATCAATATTATTAATAATAAAGTGTTGTTATATAATTATACTATAATTTTTAATTACAAACAAGTTATTAATTTAATATTGTTATTTAAAATAATTATTAATAATTGTAAGTTTTTATTTTAAAGTAGATCAAAAATATTCGAGATTTCATGTATATTAAAAAAATTGATATTTAAAATATTATTTATGAGTTTATATTTTTAATTATAAACTATTTAAGATTAAGTGATTTAAAATCTTAAATATTTAGTAATAGTGAAGTAAAAAACTATTTTTCATAAAACAATTAATGTATTTAAAAAATTATCACTAACTAGTTAACTAAGGGTGCGTAAAAACATAGTAATTGATATTTAATTCAAAATGTAATACAATTATTTAAGATACATTGCAAATAATAAACTAACGAAGTAGTTATGTGTAATTTTTTAAAATCAGTGCTTTTGGGAAGTATAGGAACTTATTGCATTTTAGGGACGCCCATTGAATTTAAAAAGGAATATCTTCCTTTTAGCCGTAAGGTTTATTCACCTGAAGAATTAAAATTTTACAATAGCAATGCAGGTCGCTTAATTACTCAAGGCTTTTTCTTGATTACTACTCAAGGTTATGCTAAAGTATTTGTTCATGAAGTGTGTCATGCCATAGCAGTTAAACTGCTTCTTAAGCAAAATACCAAAATTACTATTTTTACTAAAGGTTATAGTGGCATGACTGAATCCACTACTGGTTTGCAAGAGGTTTCTGATTGGAAAAAATCTATTATAAGTGTAGCAGGCCCAATGGGAAGTATGGCTTTTTCCACATGTAAATTGGTTGCTTTGACGGCCTTAAAAAGTTACATTCCTAGACATGTTGCTTTAACTTTGGGTGGTGGAGCTATCATTTCGATGTCTTTAGATCTTGAAAAAGCATATCTTGGAGCTTCTTCCAAGTGCAAGGATGATATTAGAGATTTTGCTAGAATCAAACGACATGGAGCTAATCATCTTGCGGTTGCTAGCTCAGTATTAGTTGCGCAATATGCTTTAGGAATATTTGTAGCGAATAAATTGCAAAGAAATTTAGCGATTTTTCCCGTTGCTTGTCTAAGCCTGATAGCGGTGGCGATAAAAGATGAATTAGGTTGGTAGAGAAAAACGCATTCATTCTTCAGCTGGATATAGTATGGCATCTTTGATACCGCAAAGCTCTTCTAAAGTCATCTGCAAGATTATCTTTTTAATCTCTTCAGTTACATTAAAATTTAAAATGTTCTTTAGACTAACCCAAGCAAAAGAATCATGCTCAGATAATTTAATTTTAAAAGGCGCTTCCACTTCAATATGATAATTAAATTGCCGCGTCTTTTTTTTAGAGGAGGAGAGATAATCAAACGAGGATATATAAGAGTAAATTTTTTTAAGCTTAAGATTAGTCTCTTCTAAAACTTCCCGTTTTAAGGCTTGATCTAATGTTTCAGAGGTTTCAACTTTTCCGCTGGGAAGCTCATGTATTCCCCCCATAAAATCATCTTTTTTTCGTCTGAGAAGTAAAACCTCATTTTTTTTGTTGGTAATCACACCTCCAACAACAAATCTTTCAATACCTTCAGATTTTGCTGTAGCAATTAACCTTAAAAAAAAATCTTTGTCCATATTAACCTCAGTTTTGGGTCTAATCCACTCAGAATCAGCAATCTTTTTGCAATTTTGATTTCTTTTTTTCTCGAAAAGAGAGCCTTTGGCTATTTTCCTCGAAAAAAAGAAATCAAACTCCTCAAAAATCTTAGCAGATTCAGAGGGAAGAAACCCAATACTGAGGTTATTAGAACATTTTAGCAAAAATTAATTTTTCCAAAGCAATTGTATCTTTGATAAAAAGCCTAATCCCTTCAGATAGTTTTTCAGTTGCCATTTGATCTTCGTTGAGCATAAAACGAAAACCTTTTTCATCTAAGCTCTTCTTGTCTAAAGATTGTGCTTTGGCTACTTGAAAATCTAGTTTTTTATAAAGCTCTCCTTCAGTTTTTTGGAGCTCATCTAAAAGCTGGGGAGAAATAGTCAATAGATCGCAGCCGGCAAGCTCTATAATTTCATCGATATTTCTAAAACTGGCCCCCATGATCTGGGTTGTATAATCAAATTTCTTATAGTAGTTATAAATGGCTGTGACCGATTTTACCCCAGGATCATCGCTTGGAGCATACTTGTCTTTATTTTCAAATTTCTTAAACCAATCCAATATTCTGCCAACAAAAGGGGAGATCAAGGTTGCTTTAACGTCTGCGGCTTTAATAGCTTGGGCTAGGCTAAAAATAAGGGTCATGTTGCAATGGATTTTTTCTTTTTCAAGCTTTTCGGCAGCTAATAGCCCTTCCCAAGTTGAAGCTAACTTTATTAAAATTCTTTCCCTGGGTATTTGTTTTTCTTCAAAAAGAGCAATAATTTGTTTGGCTTTTTTGACGCTGGCATCGGTGTCAAATGAGAGCCTGGCATCCACTTCAATTGAGACTCTTCCGGGGACCTGTTTTAAAATTTCCGATGCAAAATTTACCAAAAGCTTATCTAATATTGTGGGCATTTTTTCTTTTTCAGGTTTATTTTTGGCAAAACTAATCGCTTCATCAATTAAAAAACTGTATTTGGGGTCTTGAGATGCTTTATAGATTAAAGAAGGGTTGGTGGTGGCATCGGTCGGCTTATACTTGGCAATCGAAAGAAAATCGGAAGTGTCAGCCACTACCGTGGTCATTTTTTTTAATTGGTCTAACTTGTTTTTTTGTAATGTTTGCAGAGTCATATTTTTAACCTATTGCGGCAATGTTTTAAATGAGTGGAATAAATTTTCTAAAGTATGATTTTTAGATTTTAAATTGTCAAATTTATTTGCAAAATCTTTAGGCTCTAATGTGGTCTCATAACCATCTAACATAATGGTAACTTCATGGTTGTTCTTAAGACTTGTGATTATTAAATCGGTAGTTTCTGAAGATAATGCAATTTTTTGCCCACCTTTTAACCGAGATTCTATTTTTTCAAAAGTTTGATCATTTATTTTTATCGTGACCTTGGCCTTTTTTTCATTATCTATAATTGGTGTAGTAGTTTGAAAAAAGACATTTAAGTATCCATACAGCTCATTTTTAGTTTGTATGAATTCTACCTCAAGACCGCTTATCTGGTTAGAGTTGTTCGTTAGCTTGCAAGAATTAAAATCGGCCTCGCATTGAGATAAACTATCGAGCTTCCATGTTTCATTTTTGGAACATGAAATTAAAAGGAGAAAAAAAACAATCAGTTTAATGTTTGTGATGCTCATGATTTTTATAAGCCCATGTTCCACCTAATGCAGCTGCGATGAGGGTCCCAATAATAAGGGAATATTTTTCTATCTTTCTATAATTTTGAGCTTGATAATATTTGATATCAGGTTTTTCTATATATTTTACATCCGCAAAACAATTGGAGATCATAAACATAGCGAATACTGAGAATAAAACAAGACGTTTCATAATTTTTCCTTAGTCGTTTTACTATTATTATGAACTAAACAGCCTATTTAACTGAAGTAAGATTTAATGATTCGAAAGAACTTACAAATTCTTTGTAATGAAGCATAAACTCTTCTTTTAAACAAGCTCCGGTCATAACATAAACAATCTTATCTTTATGCCAAATAGCTTGGAGTAGGCTCATATCACCCGAAGTCGTTTTGATGCAGATTTCGCTAAGGTTGGCCTTTCCAAAAGGGGTTTGTAAAATGCCCAGTTTTTTCCAAGAAGAGTTAGGGTCCGCGTCCCTTTGCGAGTCCACAATTTTTAAATATTCATCAAAAGGAATCGAGATCTCTTCATAGGTTAAGTTAATGGAGGGCCTTATTCCATTTTTGGCCTTACCGACATAGCCCATGGTGTTTTTTTGGAAAATTGGCAAAGTTTTAGGATCGATCGCGCTCCAATTTTTTGGAGGAGTAAAAGAGAGCTCATTTTGCGCCGAAAATCCTTTTGAAAAAAGGGTGAAGCAGGCTACAAAAATTAGAATATATTTAATCATCTGAATGGGCCGATGATGAAGATGAAGGGATTATAAAAAATACTAAAGCAGCGATACCAAGGCCCAATAATATACCCCATGTGACAATAGACATGGAAACGCCGTTATGAGAACTTGCCATTGCAGCGGTTGGTTTTGAAGATTCAGCATAAGTTGTTGAAGTCAATGTACAGCTAAACAATATAAGAATTAATAGAAGTGTTTTTTTCATAAATTCCTTTATTTGTTGAAGAAATACTTTACAGTCTTTTTGAATTTTGGTCAATTGTCATTTTTTCAAAATAAATTTTATAGATTATTAAATAAAATACACTTTGATTTTGGAGGTTTTTTAATATAAAGTTACATAACTTTTATCACCAAAATTTTAACTGATAATACTCATTTTTTTTGAAAAGAACTGTTTGCTTAAAATCAAAGTAGGTATAGAATCCAAATTGCTATCCTTACGAAGAGGTGTCTTAATGAAAGAAAATGAAACTACTGGTAAAGATAAGATTCAAAAAATATGTGATATCTTAAAAAAAGAAACCATCGATCCGGCCAAACAAGAGGCTAAAGAGATAATCGAAAATGCTAATATGCAAGCCTTGGAAATCATCAATATCTCTAAAAGAGATGCTGCTAAATTGATCGAAGAGGCTAAAAAAACTCAAGAAGAAGAAAAAAAGATTTTTAAAGCGTCCTTAGACCTTGCTGCTAAAAAAGGGATAGATGCTTTTGTCATGGCTATTGGAAAAGAGGGTATCGATTCTGATCTAACGGCCTCTGTTGCCAAAGAGATAAACCCAAAAGATGTTATTCACCTATTAGTAAGTCAAGCTGCAAAAAAATTGACGGAGAAAGATATTGTTTTATCCGATATTGCAGGTGGAGTTAAAGTTAAAATTAAAGATATGCAACTAACATTAGACGTATCAGCCGAAGCCATCAAAGATCTTTTAGCCGGATATATCCGCAAAGATTTTCAAGACATTATTTTTAAAGTTTAATAGTTTTGTATGAAAAAATATTATTTTGTCCTTTGTTCTTTGCCGGAGTTATTTATTGAAGGAGAACTTCCTGTCTCTTTTGATAGTTTTCAAGGCATGCTTCAAATTAACCTTAAAAAAAATGACCTTAAGCAAAGTATTTTGATGCGTAAATATATAGATATCTTGAATTTACGTCTTTTTTGGCAAAATAAGATGATAGATCCACGAGGCAATTTGACTGCAAGAGGCTTAGAAGAAGAGAGTTTAACTGGGGAATTTTTGCCATCCTTTGTTGTCGAATTTGTTAATCTGTATGAAGAATTGCAAGACAAATTAAAACATTTCCCATCCTTATTATCTCAATTTTTTTTAAGTGTTCTGTCTGAGAATAAAAAAGGATTTCTGTCTGACTTCTTTAAAATGGAAAGAGAGACTGGGTTGGTATTAACTGCTATCAGATCAAAAACATTAAGAAGAGACATCGTTAAAGAACTTCAATATGAAGATCCAAAAGATGATTTTGTGGCTTATATTTTAGCTCAAAAAGATATGGAAGATTTTGAGCCGCCGATGGAGTATCGTTCTTTAAAAGAGCTCTATAATAAACACTATCTTGATCCTAAGGAATTAAACAAGGCTTTTGCCAAATACAAGTTTGACAAAATTGATAAAATGATGAAGAAAAAAATCTTTACAATTGATGAAATTTTGGGATATCAGGCCAAGCTTATGATGGTAGAAAACTTTAATAAATTAGATAAAAATAAAGGTAGAGAAATAATAGATAGTATTGCGTAAGTTTTAGCTTTGTTCATTTTATAATGTACAAAGCAGAGGAAAGGTAAAAAATGGAAAAAAAAGAAATTTTTGCCAGAGGAAAAGTGCTAGCTGCCTTTGGTAATTTGCTGCATGTTGAGTTTGATGGAAATATTTGCCAAGGAGAAGTGGCATACATTCATTTAAAAAATACTAAACTTGCAGCCGAAGTAATAGAGATTGCGGGTAATATAGCTAAGGTCCAGGTCTTTGAAGATACCCGTGGTATTAAGCTAAATACGGAAGTTTCCTTTTCAGGACATCTTTTAGAAGCTGAGCTCGGGCCAGGACTTTTGACCTTGGTTGTCGATGGACTACAAAATCCTTTAGAAAAAATTGGAGAGACCGCAGGTCTTTTTTTATCCCAAGGGGTTTATGTTTCTTCTTTGGACCATAATAAAAAATGGGATTACAAGCCTCTTGTGCAGATCGGAGATATTGTTAAAAGAGGGGACTCTCTTGGGGAAGTCATGGAGAGTTTGTTTCACCATCAGATCATGCTTCCTTTTTTTTTAACGGGCGATTTCAAAATTACCTGGGTAATCTCACCCGGAAGCTATAATATCGACACTGTTGTAGCCAAAGCTAAAGATAAAACCGGCAAAGAATATGAATTTACAATGGTCCAAAGATGGCCGATTAAACTTTCCTTATGCGAAGGATCAAGAGCCTCTCCTGATAAAATGATGGGCACCGGCCTTAGGATTTTGGATACTCCTTTTCCTATATTAAAGGGGGGGACTTTTTGCTCGCCAGGACCTTTCGGCGCCGGTAAAACGGTCTTGCAGCACCATCTTGCTAAACACTCGGATGTAGATATAGTCATTGTGGCCGCTTGTGGAGAAAGAGCTGGGGAAGTTGTAGAAATGTTAAGGGAATTTCCTCACCTTGTGGATACTAGGACAAACTCTCCTTTGATGAATCGAACTGTGATTATTTGCAATACCTCTTCCATGCCGGTTGCGGCCAGAGAGGCATCTGTATATTTGGCAGTTACGATTGCTGAATATTATAGACAGATGGGACTTGATATTTTGGTGTTGGCAGACTCTACCTCAAGATGGGCGCAAGCGATGAGAGAGATGTCGGGAAGATTGGAAGAGATCCCCGGCGAAGAGGCCTTTCCTGCTTATTTGGCTTCCAGAATTGCAGCCTTTTATGAAAGGGCGGGAGTGATCAGCCTTGCAAATGGCAAAAAAGGGTCTTTGACTATAGGAGGAGCGGTTTCTCCTGCCGGAGGTAATTTTGAAGAGCCGGTTACCCAGGCCACCTTGGCAGTTGTCGGCGCTTTTTGGGGACTATCTAAAGAAAGATCAGATGCTAGAAGATTTCCTGCTATAGACCCATTGATTTCTTGGACTAAATATTTATCCAAAGCTTCCAAAGAACTGAACTATTATTTGGAAGGATGGAAGTCCAAAGTGGATAAGGCAGTATCAATTTTAAGGCAAGGAAGTGAGATTGGAAAAAAAATGGAAGTAGTGGGAGAAGAAGGAACGGCTATTGAAGATATGATAATTTATCTTAAAGCAGAGCTTTTTGATAGTTGTTACTTGCAGCAAAATGCTTTTGATAAAGTTGATAGTTATTGCCCTCAAAAAAGGCAGATCGAGCTTTTTGAGTTGATGCATGTGATTTTTGATGCCCACTTTACATTCGATACAAGAGATGACGCTAGAACTTTATTTTTATGGATGCATAATGAAATTAAGAATTTAAATTATTCAGAATATAAATCTTTGGGCTATCAAGAGATCTTAAAACAAATAAAAGTTAAATTGGAAAGCGCAGGGGTGAGGTCATGAGGAAGGTTTACGATAGAATTTTGGATTTGCGAGGCAGTCTTATAACTGTTAGGGCCGAAAATGTAAGCTTGGGAGAACTTGCTCTGGTATATAAAAAAAATGGGCTGACTACATTTGCTTCGGTCTTAAGGTTTGATAATGATCTGGTTACTTTGCAAGTATTTGAAAATACAAGAGGGATTTCAACCGGTGACAAGGTCACTTTCTTAAATCGTCAAATGCAGGCAACCTTTAGCCCTTCGCTTTTGGGAAGATGTTTGAACGGCTCCGGAAAGCCTATTGATAATGGTCCAGATATTATTGGTCAAAGTATTGATATTGCAACACCATCTTTTAATCCGACTAAAAGGATTATTCCGAGAAAAATGGTAAGAACTAACATTCCAATGATCGATGTTTTCAACTGTCTTGTTAAGTCGCAAAAAATTCCTATTTTTTCCGTTGCCGGGGAGCCTTATAATCCTTTACTAATGAGAATTGCTAACCAAACCGATGCCAGCATTGTTATTATTGGAGGCATGGGACTTAGGTTTGATGATTATCGGGCTTTTATTGATAATTTTCAAAAGTTTGGCTCGATGAATAAAACTGTGATGTTTGTTCATTTAGCGACAGATCCGGCTGTAGAGTGTTTGCTGGTCCCTGATATGGCCCTTGCCTGCGCTGAAAAATTTGCAATCGAAGGTAAAGATGTTTTAGTGCTCCTTACCGACATGACCGCATTTGCCGATTCTTTAAAAGAGATAGCTATTACGATGGACCAAGTACCGGCCAATCGGGGTTATCCCGGTTCTTTGTATTCCGATTTGGCTGCAAGATATGAAAAGGCTGTCGATATTGACGGAAGCGGCTCGATAACAATAGTCTCTGTAACGACCATGCCCGGTGGAGATATCACGCATCCTATTCCCGATAATACGGGATATATCACTGAAGGGCAGATTTTATTACACGGCGGATCGATAGATCCTTTTGGATCGCTCTCAAGATTAAAACAAAACGTTATTGGCAAGGTTACCAGGGAAGATCATGCCGATTTGGCCAATACCCTGGTCAGATTGTATGCCGATTCTAAAAAAGCTAGAGAGCGGCAAAGTATGGGATTTAAACTTTCTAAATGGGATGAAAAACTTTTGAGGTATTCTTATTTATTTGAAAGAAGGATGATGGACCTTGAGGTCAATATCACTTTAGAAGGAGCTCTAGATTTGGGTTGGCAGACTTTGGCGGAATGTTTTGCGCCGGAAGAAGTAGGTATGAAAAAAATATTAATCGAAAAGTATTGGCCAAAAGAGAAGGCATATGGCTGACATAAAATTAACCAAGGCAGGCTTAAGAGACCAGCAACATGTTTTGACGCAGCTTAAGACTTATCTACCGACTCTGCAGCTTAAAAAATACTTGATCCAGATGGAAGTATATTCTACAAACGCGCAAATTGAAAAACTGCAAGAAGAACTTCAGCATTTAAAAAAACAGGTTTTGGAATTTTCTTATCTTCTAACAGACCCATTTTCTCAAAATCCCCTAATCTATGCCAAAGTTAGTCATATTATTAAGACTTATGAGAACATTGCCGGCATCGAAATTCCAAATTTTGAAAAGGTAATTTTTAAAGATGACGATTATTTTTTATTTGATACCCCTATTTGGATGGATGTAGTGTTAAATAAGCTAAAAAACCTGATAGAGCTAAAAGAAGAGATCGCTATTTCTGAAGAAAAAAAAAGGTCACTTGAAAAAGAGCTTAGAGATGTTGCCATTCGAGTAAATCTTTTTGATAAAGTTTTAATTCCAAGAACATTAAATAATATCAAAAAGATCAAAGTGTTTTTGGGAGATCAGGAGCTGGCGGCCGTTTGCCAGGCAAAAGTGGCTAAAGAAAAAATCTTAGCCAAAAGAGAAGTTTAAGTATGCTTATAAATGTTAAAAAAATTTTGATTTACGGCCTAAAAGAAGAAGTGGATAATTTTTTTAAAAGGTCCCAAAATTTGGGATTTATTGAGTTTATCAATAAATCGGGTGATAAAGTAAAAGAGATATCGCCTGATGTTAAAAATTTTGTTTCTGCTATCAAGATTTTAAAAAAGGAACCTCTTTTTGTTGGCAAGCCCAAAGAACAATATCTTTCGGCGAAGGATATCGTAACAAGGGTATTGAATTTAAATACTTCGATTGAACATCTTTTGGAAGAGCAAAGAATTTTAAGATCGGAGATCATGAGAATCTTTCCTTATGGTAATTTTTCCAAAAAAGAGTTAGAGCTTTTAGAAAAAGAGTCTCATAGGGTTTTTCAGTTTTTTTGCATCAAGACCTCTCAAAAAGAAGAAATGAAAATACCTGAAGAGCTTATTTATATCAGCACTTTACATGACCTTGATTATTTTGTTGCTATCAATAAGGAAAAAGTCTCATATCATCGTATGATAGAAATTATTATCGATAAGCCTCTTGGGGTTTTAAGAGAGAGACTCTCAAAAGTTCAAAGACAGATACATATTTTTTATACTGAATTAAAAGAACTCACTGCGCATTTAAAGTTTTTAAAAGAGGCCCTTTTAGATGAACTGAACAAAAACAATTTAGACAAAGCTAAAAAAGAGATTGCCCTTCATATGGAAGGGGCGTTATTTGCTATTGAAGCATGGATTCCGGAGAATAAAATTAAAGATTTGACTGTTTTAACATGGAGTGATTTTTCTAATTTTGGCCCTTTTTCTCAAATATAAAATCAAACAGCCAAAGCCCGCCGTCAATAGATTAATAAAATTAACTTATGTTCTTGCTGCATCTAGTATTATTTGGGGATGTTTGGTTGGCTCTTTTTTTGGAGAGGGGATCAATTTAAAAAACCCTTTAAGCAAATACACTCCTATTAATTATTTGGCTCTAAAAGCGGCTAACTATCATTATCTTCATCAAGACTCTGACTTTTTAGAATATGCTAAGCAATATCCTAAGGTTAAAAAAGCCAAAAATGGTGAAGAGTTTTTACTTGCAGCTATGAGAAAAGATGGAAAAGTAGAGAATTTCGAAGCTTTTGAGGCATTTAAAAACAATCTGTTATTGGAGTCTTCCCTTTTTGCCGGATTTTTGCATATTTCCCTTGGACTGCTACGGTATCTAAAGAAAAGATGGGCCTCATTCGGCTGGTTTGTTTTTTTAATTGGAGGTTATCTATTTTTCCCCTCTGTTATTGAAGCGACTTCATTTGTCCATTATGTTCTGGATATTCCTAAAGAATGGGCCTTTTCTGTCGGAAAAGAACTGGTGTATGTGGGTATGGGCCTTGCCGTTCTTTTAGCGATAATTCAAAAAGGACTTCATGGCCTATCCGAAGTTTTAAATGTTGTGCAAATTTTTGCTGACATCATGTCTTATTCTCGAATTTATGCCCTTGGAGTTGCTGGGACGATCATGGCATCGACATTTAACTCTATGGGTCTCTCTTTTGGTTTTTCGGCCGGTATTTTATTTATCTTGGTTGGCCAGACACTGACTTTGGGCATGTCTGCTATGGGAGGGATTATTCATGGGCTTAGGCTTAACTTTATTGAATGGTACCATCACTGTTTTGAAGGTGACGGCAAACTGTTTAATCCTTTAAAATTATTTAAAATGTAACAGGAGATTTTTATGGAACTTGGATTTATTGGCCCCGGCATTGTTTTAGGGCTAGGCTGCATTGGAAGTTCAATAGGCTGCAGCATCGCCGGGATGGCGTCGCATGGAGTAATGACCCATGTTGAAGAAGGGCATGGCAAATTTATTGGGCTTTCCGCTTTGCCTTCCTCTCAATCTATTTATGCCTTTATTTTAATGGTAATGATGAAAAATCATATAAAAGCGGGAGTGTTAGATCCTTTAGTATCTATTGGTATTGGATTATTTATTGGAGCTGCATTTATGATTAACTCTATCTATCAAGGAATGTGCGTTGCAACTGCTATCCAAGCCTCGGCCAAACAACCTGCTGTTTATGGAAAATGCGCCACCGCTCCGGTTATTGTAGAATCATTTGCGATTTTTGCATTCGTATTTGCATTATTGATAATTTAGTATGGATTTAGCATCTTTTATAGATCATACCCTTTTAAAAAAAGAGGCCACACCCAAAGAGCTAGAAAATCTTTGCCTCGAGGCTGTGAAGTACAATTTTAAAGGGGTTTGTGTTTATCCTGAGCATCTTGCCCAAGTTATTCCTCTTTTAGCTAAAAAAACGATCATTCCTATAGCTGTGGTTGATTTTCCCTTGGGAGCGAAATCTCCGCAAGAAAAGGGTCTTGAAGCCAAGAATGCTATTACACTTGGGGCAAGGGAAATTGATATGGTGATTGATTATAACGCTCTTAAACAAAAAAATTATGCCCTCGTTTTTAAGGGAATTCAAGCGGTAGTTTTGTCAGCAGCTCCATATCCTGTAAAAGTTATCATTGAAACGGCAGAACTAGATCACGATCAAAAGGTAATAGCCTGCGCTCTTGCAAAAGCTGCTAAAGCAGCATTTATAAAAACGTCTACTGGAAAGTTCTCTGGGGCAACGGTAGAGGATATTCAGCTTATCCGAAAAATTATCGGAACAGATATGTATATTAAGGCCTCCGGCGGCATAAAAACATTTGAAGATGCCAAAAAAATGATTGAGGCCGGGGCCGATAGAATTGGAACATCTGCATCTTTAAAAATAATCTCAGCTTGCTAAAAAATATTCTTACAGCATAAAACAATAATAGGTTTACTATTAAAAGGTTGTTTTATGGACGTATCTGTTTCTTCAAAAAAAGCGTGGACCATTACGCTTGTGGGCGCTTTGTTTTTCTTTTATTCATTTATACAAGTTAACATGATGGCGCCGCTTCACGGCCCTCTCATGAAATTTTTTGGAGCTTCTCCAAAAGACATTGGGATGCTCTCGGCCTGGTTTTTTTGGGCAAACATTATTTTTATTTTTCCGGCTGGCCTTATTTTAGACCGTTTTCCAATCAGATTTTTGATGATAATCAATATGTTGCTAGCGGTTTTAGGCACAACGGTGTTTGCTTTTGCCGACACCTTAGCACAAGCAGCGGTTGGTAGATTTTTATCGGGCATTATGATGTCATTTGGATTAATTATCTGCTTAAAATTAGCTTCTATTTGGCTACCTCCTCAAAGGATGGCCCTGGCAAGTTCTTTGATAATTGCTATTGGTACTTTTGGTGGTATTGCTTCTCAAGCCCCCCTGGCTTTTTCTATAGAGGCCTTTGGATGGAGAGGGGCTTTATCCATTGTTGCGCTTTTAGGTATTGCAATTGGAGCGATTTTATGGTTTGTAATTAAAGAGCCTACTCTTAGAGAAAAAGAGATGGTCCAAGGTCAAAAAATAAATATTTTTAAAAGTTTATGGCTAGTTTTTAAGCAAAAGCAAAACTGGATCTGCGGGTTCTTTATTGCTCTTTTGAATCTTCCTTTTGCGATACTTGCAGCATTATTTGGAGCAACTTATCTAATGCAGGCCTATCAGATTTCATTAGTTGAGGCCTCTTCGACAATATCGATGTTATTTTTTGGTATGCTTTTTGGCTCTCCATTTTGGGGATGGCTCTCAGACTTTTTAAAACAAAGAAAAAAACCGATGTATATCGGAGGGATCCTTTGTTTGATCTTGATGCTTATAGTATTATATGGCTCTGATTTTTCTTTATTAATGCTTCATGGTCTTTTCTTTGCCGTTGGTTTTACCAGTTCTTCTCAAGTTTTAGGCTATCCGGTAATTACCGAGAGCAATCCTTCAGCGGTGTCCGGCACTGCACTTAGTTTAGCTGCCTTTTTAATCATGGGTGGGGGATATGGTTTAGGGCTTCCTTTTGTTGGAGAGCTTTTAAATCAAAAATGGGAAGGGAAGATTATAGATGGGATACAAAATTATTCCATAGAGGCTTATAGAAGCGCATTTTTAGTCATTCCAATAGGCATCATACTATCGATTATATTTGTTTATTTTATGAAAGAGACCAAATGTCAATCGATTGTTAAAAAAGATTAGTCTTCAAAAAAAAGCCGCTGTTTTTTGCAGCGGCTTTAGCTATTAATAGTTCTATAGAAAGATTTACCGATTGCGAAAAAACAAAGTAGGCATATAGCAAAACTGGCGATCGTCAAAGAAAACTCAGTAGTAGGATTGGAGATTTGTTCTAAATGAATCATCGGAATATAACCAGCAATGTTCAAAATAGGAGTGCTGGTTTGTAACATGCCAATAGCACTTACAAGAATACCTACAATGACAATTCCATCTGTTATTTCAGAGAACAATCCTAACCTAAACAATGTCCTTAATACATGGATTTTCTTTATGTTAGTGAGTAGATTGCTTTTATCTAACCAAAGAGCCAATCCTCGCATCATTTTTTTAGAATCGCCTAGATGTAAATCCGAGATGGAATTTAAAATTTTTAGAACAAACTCTTTTGATTCTAAAGTAGAAGTTTCGTTTTGCCAAATGTAGTAAACTCCTAAATAGCAAAGCAGTATATTTTTTAATTTTGGATATTGACAAGCTAAATCAAAAGCCCCTTGCCAATCATTTTTCTTTGTTAACGATTGCATCCACATCAAGATAACGAGTTGTTTGCTTTCATCATCGACTTGATCGATCAATTTTTGGGCTTCTGTAAATTTACGGAACGTTATTAGTTGCATTGCTTGAACCGCTGATCTTAGATTTTTATCTGTAATATCGCTGGGTTCAGGTATAAATGGTTCTTTTGGGTCGCAGGTGATTAGATTCAATACCTGCCAAGCTGTAATAAAATAATCTCTATATTTTGCGACTTTTGCTTTTTGATCCGTTTCGGCTGCCTGATAGCTACTATTGAATATCTCAATAATTCTATTATAAAAATTATTATAATCATGTCTTAATAAATCACCGATTAAAGAAACTATCTTTTCTTTTTCGATTTTTATTCCTTCGATGATAATTTCATCAGAAATATTTAACATTGAAGTGTATTGCATGATCTCAGTAATTTCAGCTTCTGAAAATTGTTTTTGTGTGAAGAAATTAAAAAACGTTTTGAGTTTTTGTATCGAAGCTACATCAGATGAAAGAAACAAATCACGAAAAACATTTAAATGTGTCTTTACAGATTTCATATCTCCCAACCCTGTCAAGACTAGTAATTGCCTTTCTAATACATCAAAAACCCTCAAGGCGCTTAATGATCCAGTAGGATCATCTATCATGACACTGATCAATGTAATGATTACTCTATTTTGTTTTCGCACAACTCTTTGTTCAGCTGGTAATTCATTTAGATCATTTAAAAAAGATTTTAGAAAGGCTACTTTATCATGCTCAAAATTATATATATTATCTATAATTGCATAGAAAGCATTTCCTGCACTAATCCACTCAATATTACCCATACACCCTGCAAGAAAGATTTTTTTTAAAGCTTCCAGATTTTTTTGTTTTTTACAAACTTTAATAAGATAATCAGAAATTTTTATTTTTCTATCTCTATTCGGTATTTGTAGTATATGTCTTATAGCTCCTTCGATATCTCCATTGGGAAATGCATCATTAGGTTCCATAAACCTATTGATAATTGTTTCATCAGCTACTTTTAAAGAGTCTTGATACGCCCTATATCTTGCTGCAGCGACTTGTTCCACATGATCAATGGACATGTAAAAAAGTTCTTCCGGATTTGTTCTTGCAGCACTCTCAGCGGGATTGGTGAATATATTAAATGCTTGGGGATGTTCTTTTGCAAATCTGTTTCGTTGCTCAGTAACTTCTAAATCCGGAGCTACTTGATCTGCCTTTGGCATCTTACCTCTACAAGTTGGACATAAGAAAACTCTTCCCTGGAGGCTATTATGATATCTAAGCAAGCATTCTCGACAATAAGGCTGAATGCATCCCTTTTTGCCCAACAATCGCTCAATTAAGCTTAGAGATGATCGATGGCTAACGGGAAGCGTCACGTATTCTAAACACATACCGCATTTTAAGCTTTGATCGGGGGCTACTGCTGCCATATTTTTTCTACTGGAGATTGCATTTTTTATTTATGCAATTATTATGCGCTAATTATTAATTGCGATCAAATATATTTGTTAAATAAGAAATTATATAAAATAATTATTTAGATTAGTTAATTTAGGGCTTGTTTGATATTTATTCAATAATTTGAGGTTCTTAAAATCAAAAATAGCTTCGATATTTCAGTGTTGAGTGAGAATTTTAAGCTGCTTTAACTATTAATATAAATTCCAACCCTAGATAGTAAAAAACGGATTACCATGATTGGGTGTAGTAAGAAATTTTTTAATAGCCTTACGTAAGTTACAGAATCTAATTTTCGTTTAATCACGTATGGATAATTTAAAATGCTTTCACTAATCCACTCATCATAAGGAGGGGGGATTTCTTTAGGGAGCTTGTCCAATGGAAAAAATTTGACCTCTTGAGTCTCTTTGCCGGTGGTTGGTTTTCCCTCAATAATTTTGCATTCGAATATATGAGTGATCCTAGTTAATCGATTAATAGGATAATACTCTCCAACTTTTCTAATAATTTTTACCTTAAATCCGCTTTCTTCAAAAACTTCTCTGATAACGCAGGTTTCTTCAGATTCATTGAAATCAATGCCGCCTCCTGGAAGGACCCAAACGGGGACATCCCTTCTTTTGATCAAAAGGATCTCTTTTCTGTTTTCAGAAAAAATAATCCCCATAGCGCAAGGTCGTTTTTGAGACATTTTTTTAACAAGGTTTGCAATTTCTTGTAAAAAATGATATCTTTTCTTATTTCTAAATGCAAGAAAGGGCTTTGTGCAAGTTTTTATTTTAATCTTACTCTTCTTATTTACCTCATGCTATAAAGGGCATCTTTATGTTCAGCATGAAAAAATCGATAGAGACGCTCTTGCCAGCACCTATATTCAAACTCCAGACCCAAGGCAAGCAAATCCTCCAAGAGGGCAAAAACTCTCAGTTAGCTGGGACTTTCCTTTAAGCCTATATAAAGAAGATCTAAATTTAATTTTGACGGTCCGTTATTGGAACAATCAAGAAGAAACTATCAACTATCCCATCACTAAAAAAAGAGGGTATACTACCTTTTTTTTTGAAGACCATACCAATGATCGTAGCAAAAGAATCTTAACCTACATGTTGCAAGTACATAATAAAAAGGGAGAGGTTATTGAAGAATGGAAGCATCATTTTTGGACTAAGCTCATTGAGCTTAATAAAGATGAAAAAAAGCCAAGCGTCCCTAGCGAGAGATTGCCGGCTAATCAATAATTTTCAAACATTCTTATCCATCGTTAAATATACCTGATAATAGAGGTTCTTGATCTATAGGTATTACTTCTTCTTCTTCAAAAATTGCTGGACCGGTTAAGCCTGCTAGAACTTCATCATTTATTCTTGATAACCTGGCGCTCTGTTCTGCTTGTGCAACCAATTGAAGCTCGACTTTTGAATTTGGTATTGGCCCCGGGTTTATCCATTCATCGTTCACAAGTTTATTATAAAATCGGTCTCTATATTCCTCTTTGAGCTCCAAAAGATCAGATACGAACCTTAGTTTATTTGCCTCTTTTTCTAAATTATAATCGGGATTCTCTGCTCGGTATTTATCTAAAATCTGTTCAGTTAAACCAAGAGTATTGTATTTATAGGAGTATTTTAAAAGTACGCTTAAAGAATCGATTTTAGTTAGGGGCCTAAAATGTTTTTCAATTCCTTGAAATAAATCAGGTTTTTGCCAAAAATTATCTAAAGCTGATCTCCTCTTTAAAGCCTTTTTAAAAGCTAGGAATGTAGAGTGAGGAGAAATGGATTTAAAAAAGGGAATAAATTTATCATACTCTTCTTGGTCTTTGGCATATATGGCATTGATATGATTGCACTCTTCTCTATGCGCTTGAATTATTGCAGTCAATTCTTGTAAAACAAACTCCCTTGCCCCAGGTTTTGTGTTAAGTAAATCATCATATTTGGTTAAGTTTAATATGTTGCGATCGAGATACTCTCGATAGAGAGTTTTAGCTACTTGATGTAATATTGCTTCATTGATAACAACTTTATTTTTCATTTCTGATAGACGCTTGCTTTGGCAAACCCAAGAAAGGTCCGTTTGGAAAGATTCATTATGAAATCGGGTAATAAATTTTATATCGGCTGGAAATTTTTCGAACAATCTTTCTACTCCGTAAGGGCTTGATTGAATCAAAACACGAATCATGTCCCATCCTTTGGTTTGTGATGGATTTTTTGTGCTTCTAATGTTTGCCTTTTCTGCAGGGGAATCGTTATAATTTTCGTGAATAGTTTTTAAAATATGTGCAAATATAAGATTGTGGTTGATTTTGGAAATCCAGAAATCATTGTTATTATGAGGCTTGGCAATATCTGTTCCTTTTAGGAGAAAATCTTCAAAAGATTTTCCTTCTCTAAGAGTTTTATAATTAGTCGGCCGGTTATCGCAATCAATATAAACACCGGGAGAAAACAAAAACATGATAAACAATCGATAAATATCGCTGATAGCTACATATTGAGAAGGAAACCTCTCTTCTTTTTCAATCCGTATGAGTTCATTAAAATCTAGTCTTGTTTCTTGATAGTTTAGGAATAATTTTCCATTAAAAGCGGCTGTGCTTATCATCAAAATGTTATTTTCTCTGCAGTATTTTTTTGTAGCCTCATCGGTATTATCGGTCCAAAGAACAACTTGTTTATCGGGAAATCTATTTTTCCAATCAATTAGATTTTTGGTGTTTTTAGTTTCAGCAAAGGGCTTGCCCATCCAGATAAAATGCAGAAGTTGAATTTCTCTTGGCCTATTATTAATTTTTGATAGATCATGGGCTTTTCCGCTGATATCTGAATTATAAAAAATCGGAAGCATGTCCGCTTGATTGATATTAAAAATATCTGCGTTATAAAGAGTTGGCAAAGTTTTGGGAGCGGCAGTAGATGTTGGAATTTTGACCTTGGTAGGCTGAGATGCTTCTAAAGCCCTTTTTTTTTTTTTTTTAACTTTTTTGAGCTCGTTTGCTTTTTTTACACAGGCTTCAATTTTTTGCGCTCTTAAATTTTTTGATGGTTTCAAGGGGTGTAAACGGGAGTGTAATTCATTTATTCTTTCTTCAAGGGATGGGGCTAGTGGTCGTTTGGGGTTGGTAGTTCGCAAGCTTAAGTCTGAATGTTGATATCCTGCTAAAGGTCTTGAGCTCATTATTACATCCTTTAATTATTAAATAATTATAACTACAATTATACAGTAAATATTATTAAAAATATACAGTTTATTATAAAATTGATATGAATTTGTATTTCAATGATTTAGCTAAATGTTAAAAAATTAATTTACTCAATGCGAGCGTGAGAGCGATTGATCAGCTGTTAAAACTTAGATTTGATTTTAATGCAAAAAGCCACAAGAGCCGCCGCCCCTAGACCAAGAATGAGACGAGAAACTGCCAAAACTTTTATCTCCGGATCCTATAGCAAACAAAGCAAAAAAACCGACCACAGCAGTAGCAACAACTCCTCCAACAATTACCGTTGAGGTAAAAACATGTGGGAAAAAAATAACGAGAGCAGCCACAACAGCCACTACTGCTAGAATTCCCAAAACAGTCATTGTAATGCAAAAAGTTCTATCTTTTTTTTCCTCTGCATCTTTAGGGGTTTGGGTATTGGTTGTCAAAGTTATTTTTCGGGTGTTTCTGCTGGCAGCCATTTGCAAAATATTATGGACGTTTCTGTGGGAAGCGGCAGAAAGTAGTTTCCTAAACAGTGGTTTTACCATACACTCCTTTTTTTATTTCAAACAGTTAATTTCATATCAGCATTATGGGTGTAATTTATATAAAAACTCAATATGAAAATTTATTGCAAGTTTAAACAATTAATTATAATTTTATATATTGATGTTTTAATATTATGTTAACGCGAAGATAGCGATTGGTTAGCCGATAAAATGAGCTCTTCGGTAGTTTTAAAGTCGATACAGGGATCTGTGATCGAAACCCCCTCTTTAAAAGGGCTTTTAAAGGGTTGTGAGCCTGTATATAGGTTGCTTTCTAGTAAAAGGCCCATAATGTTGGGTTTATTCAAAAGGTGCTTAATTACAGCCTTAAATGCCTGGATTTGACCAAAAGGCTTTTGAGGGCTATTAGCGTGAGAGCAGTCGATCATAATAGGGGAATTGATTTTTTTATCGCGCATAGTCTTTATTACTGCCAATATCGACTTTTCATCAAAATTTGGTTTGGAGCTAGAGCCTCGTAGAACAATATGGGTAAATTCATTGCCAAGAGTTTTAGTGATACAAGCTTTGCCATGTTCGTTTAAACTGATAAAATTACAAGGGTTTTTAGAATAAGATACGCTATCTAAGGCAATATCAACATTGCCATCTATGCTGTTTTTAATTCCTATTAAAAATTGTAGGCCAGAGGCTAGCTGCCGATGAGTTTGCGATGCGGAGGTCCTAGCTCCTATTATCCCATAAGAAATAAGATCTTGTATGTAGTGAGTTGCAAAAGGATCTAAAAATTCGGTGGCGAGAGGGATTTGTAGGTTAGTTAGATCAAGAAGGAGCTTTCTTGTGTTTTTTATCCCTTTTTTTATGTCATAAGATCCATCTAGGTTTGGATCATAGAGATATCCTTCCCACGATTTTGTTGTTCTTGGTTTCATCACAAATGAGCGCATTACTAAAAAGATATTTCTTTCTACTTTTTTAGATAGCTTTTGAAAGAGTTTGCCATATTTTATGGCCTCGTCATAATCATGGATTGAACATGGCCCTATAATGAAAAGGGGTCTTTTGTCTTTTTTTAAAAAAATATTTTTTAAAATATTACGAGATTTCTGGATAAAATCTTGTGCTTTGGGGGATAAAAAAAGCTCCTTTTTAAGATCACTTGCTGAAAATAAAGACTTTTGTTGCATAAGTAAATTAATACAATTTGATAGCAATTAATAATAAATAAAATAGAGATTAATCTCCATATTTAAGCAATCAATTGACAATAGTGAGATGACAAAAAAAAATTTAATAAAAAAAACTTCTAAAAAACAAATCAGTTTAGTAAAATGAATTTTTTTTTATCAAAGGTATTGTATGAATTTTGTAACGTTATTAGAAAAAATTGATTATTTTATGTGGGATGGATTTTTGATCTATCTACTCATGGGTGTGGGGCTGTTTTTAACTTTTAAATTGAAATTCATGCAGATCAAATATTTGCCTCTTTCCTTGAAGTGGGCCTTTTTTAGAAAAGACGATACCGCCAAAGGAGATATCTCTCAGTTTCAATCTTTAATGACAGCTATCGCAGCTACTGTGGGTATTGGAAGTATTGCCGGGATGGCAACGGCTATCATCGGTGGAGGATTCGGGGCGATTTTTTGGATGTGGGCCATGGCTTTAATTGGTATGGTAACTAAATTTTCTGAAGCTATTTTAGCTGTTAAATATAGAGTAGTGGATAAAAATGGCCATATGTGTGGCGGCCCAATGTACTACATTGAAAAAGGGCTAAATTTAAAATGGCTGAGTTTTTTGTTTTCATTATTTGGAATGCTGGCAGCTTTTGCTGGGGGAAACCTTATCCAAGCGCAATCGGTTGCTGATGCTGTGCATTACATGGGTAATGGGAGCATTCCTCATGTGGTCATAGGGATCTTTTTAGTCTTTTTTGTAGCGATTGTAATTTTGGGGGGGATTGAAAATTTAGGTAGGGTTAATGCTATTTTAGTTCCTGTCATGAAACTTTTTTACCTTTGCGGAGGAATAACAATCTTAATCATCAAGTTTCAATATATTCCGCAAGGAATATATATGATTTTTGCGAGCGCCTTTAATATAAAGGCGGCGGTTGGTGGACTTGTCGGGATTGGAGTTATGAACGCGGTTCAAATGGGTATCGCAAGAGGTGTGTCATCTAATGAAGCAGGACTTGGTAGCGCTCCTATAGCTGCAGCAGCGGCAAAGACCGATGTTCCCGGAAGACAGGCCCTTATTTCAATGTCAGGTGTGTTTTTATCCAGTTTTGTCGTTTGCACCGTTACTGCCCTAGTGTTGGCGGTTACAGGAGTTGTAGGGCAAACAGGGGCAGATGGAGCGCTATTAAATGGAGCTCCATTGGTTATGAAAGCCTTTTCTTCGGTAATTCCCGGAGGGAAGTTTATTGTGGCCCTATCACTTGTGTTCTTTGGCTTTTCAACCATCACAGGATGGTCTTATTATGGGGAAAAATGCTGCGAATATATTTTTGGCGAAAGGTCCATTTTGCCTTATCGATTTGTCTTTATTGGGGTAACTTTTATTGGAACTTTATTAAGTATCAATATTGTTTGGCCTTTAGCCGATATTTTTAATGGACTGATGGCATTTCCTAATTTAATAGGGCTATTTTTACTTGCTAACGTGATTACAGCAGAAAGCACCGGTTTTTTTTTTCTTTTAAAAAAAGAAAAATCAAAAGGTATTTAATTAAGTAGAAATTTCCAAGGGGAAGAAGAAAAGAAAAAATAAGATAATAGTTCAAAAGCTGCAAAGGGGCAACGCCCCTTTGCAATCCCTTATAACAAAAGATATTGATGATTTAATTTTAAACGTACTTATCTTCAGGCATATCTTGCCTTCTGGGCATAACTCTTCTCTCATCATCTTGTAATAAACCAGCGTCATCCTCTGGTCTTGCTCTTTTTTTAGCCATTTGTTCAAGATAGCTGATCTTTATCATAGTGGATTCGAATGTATCTTCTTCATGGAGTAGTTCCAATAAATCAGAAGCGTTTACAGTCGAAGAAAATTTAGAGTTAATTTTGGCAAGAACTGCTTTTAAAAAAGGAGCTCCATCAGGATAAGCCTCTCCTTGTTTGCTACAATCTTGAAAAACCTCTTGTATAAACGCGGTTAGTAAAGGTCGATCACTTATTCTAAGAAGTTGTCCTGCAAAATCGGAGGACTTTGATTTTTCAGGGCCGGATAAAGCCCCATTTGATGTGGCAGGATCATTTCCTGCCGGTTTTGCTGCAGCAACTGACATATTTTCTCCACGGTTGATTAAAAAAATTAAAAGCATTATGAATAGAGGATATCTTTTTCTCAACTTAAATTTTTTTTTTATGCTGAGTGTAAAAAAGAAAGATCAAAGTGTATTTAATTTTGCAGAAATTTCCAAGAGATTGTTCTTAGCATCTTGAAGGGTTATCTTCATTTTCTCCACAATCTCTTTTGGGGCTTTTAAAACAAACTCTTCGTTATTCAGCTTTTCTTGCGTCCCTTGAACTATTTTTAGATATTTATCTTGTTCTTTGAATAACCTGGTTTTTTCCTGATCAATTAGCTCTTTTGGCAAAGGGATAAAGATCTTTAAGTTTTTCACAACTGCGATAGAGCCCATTTTGGGAAGAAGTTTTTCATCTAATATAAAATGGATTTTGTTAACTTTGGCCATTGTTGGGAATAAATGCTCATTTTCTTTGGCCAAAGAAAAATTCTTTTCTTCATCAGAGTAAATGAAAAGATCAACTTTTACTCCAGGGTTTATTTTCATTTCTGCGCGGATATTGCGTATGGCATAAAAAAGCTCTTTCAAAAGAGCAAAATCGGCTTCGATGGGCTCTGAGATATCTTTTTCATCTAAAACTTTGGGGAAATTGGTAACGATGCAAGCTTTGGCAGATAATGCATTGATCAGATCATTAGTATAAGGATCTGATTTTGGATTTGATAGATCTTGAAAATTTTGCTTGATCAAAGAAAAAATCTCTTCAGTGATAAATGGGGCGATCGGATGTAAAAGGCGAATAGAGGCGGTTAAAACAATGAGCAAGATTTTTTGTTTGTTCTGACGTATTTTAACATCTCCAGCGTTGCCAAATAGATAGGGTTTTGACATTTCTACATAGTAGGCGCAAAAATCATCCCAGAAAAATTCATAGGGGATGCAAGCCGCTCTATCAAATTTATACTCATTTAAAGCTAAAGTAACGTTCTTAATCGTTTTATTTAAAGATGACAAGATCCATTTATCTTCTAAGGTCAAAAGTTTTTTATTTAAACCGGTTAATAACTCTTTAGATGTTAGGGCTGGTAATTTTTTTTCAACATTGGCCAAAAGATTTTGTAAAACAAATTTTGTTCCATTCCATATTTTGTTGGCAAAATTTTTGTACTCGTCAAATTTTCGTCTATCAAGATCAATCTGCCTTGCATAAGTTACGCTTGAGCAGAGGGCTATCCTCATTGCATCGGTCCCATATTCTCTTATGATTTCTAATGGATCTATGACATTTCCTTTGGATTTAGACATTTTTTCCCATTTTGAAAAAATATCAGAGGGGATTTTTTCTCCAAGATCATATTTAACTTTTTCATCAAGGCCAACGTATGCAATCGAGCTGTCCTTACTTACTCTCCAGTAAGATTTTCCATAGATTAAACCATGGATGAACGCTTCTTTAAATGGAACTTCTTTTAAGGCATATTCGGCCATCAAAATCATTCTAGCTACCCAGAAAAATAAAATGTCATGACCAGTTACAAGGATAGCGGTGGGAAAAAATTGTTTTAGTAAATTGGTTTTATTTGGCCAGCCAAAAACAGCAAAAGGCCAAAGCGCTGAAGAAAACCAGGTATCCAAAACATCTTCATCCTGACGCCATTTTTCAGGATTTTTTAAAACTTCTTCGGGAACTCCTTCTTCGGCATGGCAGATCATGACAGATTCATCTTCTTTATTATACCAAATTGGTATCCGATGGCCCCACCATAGTTGTCTTGAAATGCACCAGTCTCTTAAATTGTCGATCCAATGAAAGTAAACCTCTTCCCAATGTGGCGGGATCAATTTGACTTTTTTTTCTTTTACAACGCTCATCAGCTTGTTTTTAAAAGGGGTCATTTTGATGAACCATTGCAAGGATAGATACGGCTGGATTATTGCCTTTGATCGATAGGATAAGCCGACTCTTAACTTGTAAGGTTCTATTTTTTCTAAAAGACCAAGCTTTTGCATCTTTTCTACAACAGCTTTTCTAGCGTCCGGCATGCTAAGGCCAAAAAACTCTTTGCCGTTTTCATTGATGGTACCATCGGTGCTCATTATATTAATCATTGGCAGATCATGTCTTCTAGCCATATCGTAATCATTAAAATCATGAGCTGGAGTTATTTTAACAGCGCCTGATCCAAACTCTGGTTTCACCATATCATCATCGATAATAGGAATGGACCGGTTCATAATCGGCAAAACAAGCTCTTTGCCGATGAGTTCTTGATATCGTGGATCTTTTGGATTTACGGCAACGGCGGTATCTCCCAATAGTGTCTCGGGCCTAGTGGTCGCAATTACCACATAACCTTTTTCATTTTTTATCGGATATTTAAAATACCAAAGAAATGAATCCATTTCTTCATACTCAATTTCATCATCGGCGAGAGCTGTTTGACTCAAAGGATCGTAGTTGATTAAATAGTTGCCTCTATAAATGAGTCCGTCATCGAACATTTTTTTAAAAATGGTCCTTACGCTTTTTGAATATTCTTCGTCCATTGTAAATCGGAGTTTTGACCAATCGCAAGAGCAGCCTAGTTTTTTTAACTGGTTTAAAATAATGGACTCTTTTTCATTTTTCCATTTCCAGATCAGATCTAAAAATTCTTCTCGTGAGAAATCAAATCTTCGTTTGTTTAAAGTTTGAATCAACTGTTTTTCTACAATGGTCTGAGTAGCAATGCCGGCGTGGTCGGTGCCGGGTACCCAGAGGGCGTTATACCCGGACATGCGTTTAAAACGGATCAAAACATCTTGCAAGGTATCTACAAGGGCGTGGCCCATATGAAGCTGTCCGGTAACATTCGGAGGGGGTATGACTATAGAAAAAGGAGGTTTTTTGGAATCTTCGTCCGGTTTGAAAAAATTATTATTTTCCCAAAAAGAGTACCATTTTTCTTCTATTGTTTTGGGGTCGTATGCTTTAGGATCGCTGCTCATATTACTTACTTTTTGTTAAAAAGTATCATTTTTTTTCATGAAAGTCAAAGTTAATTTTCGGATTTAAACAACTTTAAATTTTAAATTATTATTAGGGATTTATTCAGGAGTTTGATATACTATGTGCCGTTTAATTATATGGAGGCTATTTTATGGCTACAGCTACAGATTTCGTTAGAAGGCCGGGCAGTGTTTATTTACTTCCCGATTATGTTACAGAAAAAACAAGAGAGTTCACCCGTTTTGTAAAATTGATTTTGGACTCAGCATGTTATTTGATTCCTACACATCGTTCGCTAAGTACTGCTGCCGGAGCTATAGCTACCGTATATAATTCTTGGGATTGGACCGACCTTGCTCAGAGCATTCTTGATGTTAAAAATGGAACACGTGTTGTTATGCCAAAAAAAGATAGCACGGGTGTTATTAAGCCAGTATCTGATTTTGCAAAAAGAATTTGTAATGTTATTCTGGCATCTGATTTAGTAAATGGAGTTTGCAATGTTGTAGATTGGCTTTGCGCAACTAAGATTATTAACTTAGCGTGCAATTTTTATCGAAATTTTTCAATTGCTGGAGGTCTTACTCTATGCTTTAGCTTTGGAGCAAGAGCCGTTACTTTGTATAAGCAAGATAAAGGGTTGTCAATAGTAGATAAGTGTGATCTGGCTACAGATGTTGCACTTTTTGCAATTGGTGCGTTTGCAACTTTCCAAGCAGTTTTTGCTTATAATTTTGTTTTAGCTTACCTTGCATGCGCAACTGTTAGAGTAACTTCGGACTTTGTAAAATTTTTATATACAAAGCCTCCTGAGCCTCCCAAGCAGGAGGTAGCTGTTGCCAATTTAGTGAAGGCAAACGCTTAGCTTTAAGTTTTTGCTATACCTATTACAAAAAAGGCATTTTGTCACCTTGGCAAAATGCCTTTTTCATTTAGAATTTATTAAGCATATTAAAATAAATCTTGTCATTCCAAATAATTTTTCTTTTTTTTAAAGAAAATACTTGCTTTAATCATACTCTTTAAAAAACAAAGGAGATGATTTATGTCAGTATGTTGTGTTCAAAATAATTTTTTTACTTCTCTTAAACTTAAAATTCAAAATCTAGATTCAGCACAAGTAGAAAAAATCATTAAAATTGTGTCTATAATTGCTTCAATAGCAATAGGAATATTCTTTTCGCAAGCAATGTCGTTTGATGCGATATTTTCCGCTTTGGCTGGATTGGGATCAGGACTTGGGATTCTAGGGGCAGGGAAAGTAACCATTGCTCACTATAAGAAAAAAACAGAAGCTGCAATGATAGGGGCTTTTAAGGAAACTGAAAAAACTGTCTTGGCTGCATTTAATTCCTTAAAGCTTGACTTGACAGAATTAGATCGAAAAAAGAAAGAATTCAAAAATCTTATTACCCAAACTCATGCTAAAGGTAAAAAAGAGATGCAGGGTCTATTAAATCAGATTCAAGAAGCAACAAAACATGAAATTAAAGATCTTAAGGCATTTGGTAATAGAATAGTTTCTGAACTACAGTTGGATCATTTAAAATCAAGTTTTGAACATGTTGAATCGACTATAAATTCACTTATACAAAAAGGTTTTAAACTAGATAGCAATAATTTAATCGATCTAAAGGCAATACCTAGAACAATTACCACTATGGAAGAGTTAGCAAAAGAAAAATTACATCTTGAAGCTCTTCAAGCTCAATTGAACCAAGCAAGAAGTGCCTTTGAACAAACAAAGAAAGAGCTCCATGAGCTTGGCTGTGTTATTATCAAATAATTAGTTTTGTTCTTTATTGATAACCATTTTCTAAACTTTTTTAGGAAATGGTTATTTTATTATTATATTAAAATACTAATATCTTTAATTAACCTTTATAATATAATTGTTTTTTTTATTGATAATTATCTAATTGTTTGCTATAATAAATTAATAATAATAAAACATTTAAATAAGAGTTATTAATTATGGCTGCAATAGCTAAAGTTCAAGGAAGTTCATTTTTTCAAGCTCATATAAGAGTCATTAACACTCTGGCGATAATGGCTGCTTTGAGTGCTCTTGTAACTTTAGGGATTTATTTGTCGCCGCTAGCTTTCGCTGCTGGACCGGTGGCTCATCTGATATTAGTTTATAGCGGAGTATTAGGTGTTGGGACTGTTGGGGTAACTGCAACTCTAATTATTAAAAATTATCTTAAAGAATTACAAGAAAAAAACCAATTTTTCAACTTGTATGAAACCGAGCTTAAAAAACAAATTCAACTTCTTGAGGATGCAATAGAAAATTTCTATAATAAAGAAATAGAAAACATTGGGCAATTAATTGCTCATCATAAAAATATAGACAAATTAATCGAAAGTCTAGGGACTTTCGAAGGATTTTTGACCTCTTTTCTAAAAGATAAAAATAAAATTATTGATGAACAACAACTAAAAATTAATAGGGATAGATTTGAAGAGTTGAAAAAAATGGTCTCAAAATCCAAAGAAGAAAATTAAATAATAATTTAAAATGTGAGGATAAAATATGCCAGCTCCAATTAGACCTCAAAGTGCTTTTTCTGCTGAACACAAGCTAGCAGTTAGGGTTACTACGATTGCAGCAATAATGGTTGCAATAACTGCGATTATTGCTTTAGGAATTTATTTAGGCCCGGCAAGTTTATTAGCCGGAATAACCTTTGTTGCAGTTAAGATATCGGCCCTTCCGATATTAGTCTGCATTGGTGGATTAGGTGTTGCAGCCGTTGGGTTAGCTGCCATAAGTATTAGTAAAAAAGAGGATCCTAATGAGTTGCACGACAAAAGGGAAAATATCGATTTGGAATCTGAAGATAATGGCATTGAAAATAAAACAAAGGTGCTTGCCGCATCGATAGAGGATTTCTATAATACAGAAGTAAAAGGCGTTGCGTTAGTTCACAGGCCTGAAGATGCCATAAACAAAATTTTAGGAGAATTTGAACGATTTAGAATCTCTTTTATAAACGATAAAAATCAAATTGAAGATGCTATGACACTAAAATTTTATGAAGATAGGTTTAATGAGTTAAAGGCTGAGGTTTTAAATGCCAAAGAAAAAGTTAAAAAATAAATTTTTAAATAGAGGTTAAATATGAGTGATGTTAGTGGAATTCAAAACTATTTTTCCGAGCATAAACAAGCTATTAAATATGCTAAAGTTGCAGCAATAATGGTTGCTATAACTACTATCGTAGTTTTAGGAATTTATCTAGCTGGGGTACCAGGAGGATTAGTTTTATCGGCATGTATAATCGGAGCAAGTGTTTATGGGGTGTCATTGTTGAATAAAAAGGAAAAGGAAGGAATAGATTCTTTTCGTAAAGAAGTTAATGGCTATTTTTGTCAGATACAAAATTTAGAAAAATCAACTAATCCACAATTAAGAGAAAATATTACTTTACTCAGACATCGTAGAAACTTCATCAACTCAAACAATTTAACTATTCGAGAGCAAAGAGAATATAGAAAAGAATTTGAACAGTTAAGAAAAAATATTGAGGATGCTAGATTTGGTATTATCTTGGAATCCTAGGGATAGGCTTTTGGTAATTTTCTTAACAAACTTTCAAAGTGCTTTTGTTTTTTGAACTCTTTTTTGCAAAAATAATATAAGGCCAAATGCTCAAATAACTGCTTTTTTTCCCATAAAAATAAGCGGCTAATAAATTTTTCTTGTTCCGACGATGTTAAATAATGAGCGGCTAAGGCATAGCTCCATGGATAGTGAGTGTGTAATATTGAAGAAAAATATTTTTTAGCCTTTATTTTTCCTTTTGTGGCTAAAAGATAACAGCCAAAAAGAAAATGTAGGGGTCCCTTTTCTTCTAAAAGATTTCCTTGGTATTTATCAAAATAACGTTTAGCCATTGAATGTTTTTTTTCTAAAAGTATTTTCCAAATAAAGAAACTATCTATTAATAACTTATCATCACTTGGTATAGATAGCTTTTGAACTTTTGTAAAGATATCGTTCATCAGCACAAAGTCTTTATTAAAAAGAGCTTTTTTTAATAGGTAAATAAGAGCTCTAACCTCCTTTTTATTTAAATTTTTATGGCAGATCAAGAAAAATGAAGAAACACTATTTTTAAGACTCTTTTGAGAGCTCAAGACAATTTCAAATAAAGGGCTTTTTTTCTTTTTAATTTGTTTAATGGTTGCGAAGTCGTTTAGCTCTAAAAGAGCAAATAAGCCGTTTTCAAAATTGATTTCATCTAAATCTTGAAGCATTTCCAAAATGAAGCTTGACTTGTTCAATCTAAAACTTAAATCGATGGCTAGCATTTCTTTAAGATTGTCCGATTTTTCTATAAAATAGAGGGGCTCTAAATGATCCTGAAAATTTTTTAAAAGGTTTTTTGTGTTTTTATTTTCTAAAATATTATCAATGTGCCGAAGAGCAATTAAAATCATAAGATAGGCCGGTTCCCTATTTTGAAGAGAGCTCTCGTGCATTCTATAAATGATCCTCTCTTCAATAACTTTTACCAAAGGGTGGTTAGCAAATTTTCTAATTGCAAGCTCTAAACATTTGGCCTCTTCTTCAAAATCTTGCATTTTAGCGTAAGCTAAAGACTTGCCAAGATATTCTAGAGGGGCGCTATTAGTTGTATGAAGCTTTTCAAACTCTAAAAGAGCTTCATTAAAAAGGTTTTTTTTCTTCTTAACTCCGGCCATATCCAAAAGGGCCACTCCTGATCTAAAAATAGCTTCTCTTCCTTCCGATCTTCCAAAAAACGAAAATCCGATTTTTCGATATTCTTGGATAGCTTGCTCAAAATTTTCATGGGCATATAAAAAATCGGGGATAGCAAGGCAATTTATCATGAAATTATGGCTAGAAGAATAGATTTTAATATTGCTCAAGGTAAAGTTAGTGTCTTGATAAATAAGACCAATTTTATTTCCTTTTAATGGCAAATGGCTCATGTGGGAAAAAATTAATTTTCCGTCTAAATAAAAAGATAGCTCATCTTGCACTTTTTCAATACGAATAAGGTGCCTGACATTTTCATTTAATGATGCCTCTTTAGATTCCATTACTAAGACATTTGAGAAAAAAAGCTGGGAAGAGCCATCTTTTTTATTTTTTAGCCATATTCGATACCCTTCTTCAATCATCGGATGCTGTTGAAAAAATGAGCTGCTAATTAAAAATCCGAGCCCTTTGCTTTTTTTATGTAAAATAAGATCGGCTTCAATTTTGATATTTGATGCAAAACCTTCTTTGGACAGCATCATGCTGACCCATTCAGATGAACTGATTTGATTGGTTATGGCTACATGTTGTGGCAACAAAAAATTTTCTTGAAACGCCCAGTCTTCTTGTTTTTCTATGTCTAGTTCTTTGACCAGCACCCAAGTGGGCTTACCATTGATATAATCATTAAGGTCATCAATTAGCTTGCCGATTGAGAGATATCTGTTTAAAGGGTTGGGGTCCAATGCTTTTTTAGCAATTTTTGCCAGTTCTAAAGGTATATCTCTATGAGGGGCCCTTTCTAAAGGATCAATTAGCCTTTCAAGTTTTAAGTTCTTTTTAAAAGTTGCAAGATCGGGTCTTTTAAAAGGCATTTCAAGTGTTAAAATTTGATATAAAATAGCTCCAAGAGAATAAATATCGCAGGCAAAAGTTGATTTGCAGCTAATAGCTCTTTCTGGGGCCATGTATGCAAGTGTTCCGGAGATTTTTCCGGGTCTTGTTAAATTAAAATCCTCTCCGGCAAATATTTCTTTATACTCTTCTTCTTTTTCACTCGCAAATTTTGCTATGCCCCAATCTAAAATCAAGACTTCACCAAATTTTCCCAAGATAATATTGTCGGGTTTAAGGTCTCTATGGATGATCCCTTTGGAATGGGTGTAAGCGGCAGCTTCACAAACATTAATAAAAATTCTAGTTAAATTAAAAATTGATGATGCAAAAGGGGGCGATTTTTCAAGTTTTTCATCTTTGGTTTTTTGCAAAATAGTTTTAAGGGTTTCACCTTCGACATAAGGCATGGTATAAAAAAGCTCATTTTCATAGATGTCATAAATGGGGATAATGGCAGGATGAGAAAGTTGCGAGGCAATTTTTGCCTCTCTTAAAAATCTTTTTTTTAAAAGATCATTTGTCCTTAAGGTCTCTTTGAGCTGTTTTAAAGCGACATTTCTCTTACAAAGCTTATCATAAGCAAGATATACCTCTCCCATCCCTCCCGATCCTAAGGTTTTTTTAATTAAGTAGCGGTTTAAAATTAAGGTACTTTCTTGATGTATCATTAAAAAAATGTTTTATAGTTAGGTTAATAAAAAAAAGCTACTCCATGGATAATTTTTCGTCCAGTAAAAAGAGTTCTTGTAGTATTCTAATAGCTATATTTCATTAAGGAAGATAATGGTCTCTATTATATTTGCGCCACATGTATGCACTGGGGCATTTTTAAAAGTAAGAGAAATATCCAAATATCCTAAGATCTTGGAAATTAGTTGTAGTAAAATTGAGAATGAAGGTACAGATTTTTCAAAAATAAGACAAATTTTTGAAAGTCAGCAAGAATCATTGATTAGAATTAAAATGGAAGTTGATAGGGACTTTCCCTATCATAGAGATTTAAATTTCATTGTTTTTATATTAGGTCTTAATGAGGTAATAGATTCGATAGAAAGAAAGATATGGGATGAGAAAAGGATCAATGATTTAATTACTTCTCTTTATAGTGAGGTAAATTTTGATGAAATTGATATTATGGATGAAGAAGGATGTTATTTTTATCAACCGGACATTTTGTTAAAACGGCTAATAGAATTCAATAAATTAAATCTTTTTATTTTAAACTATTTACGAAAGTTAAATCAGTTCTATGACCAAGAGAAGGGACGATATCCTGTAGATGCTTTTATTCATTTTTGCGCTCTTTTAAATAGAAATGAGCTCCATTTATTATTTGACAGTCTTTTTAACTCTTCATTCAATGAGGAATTTGTCAATGCGATAGTTTTAGATTTGTTTCATCGAGTTCCTCAGGCTGAAAATGTTATAAAAAATTTTAATTTAGTTAAGCATAAATGGCAAAAGTCATTAACCCAATCAATATTTTTGGGTTTATCAAAAAAACAGGCAGGTCATAATTTAGATCGGTTAATTGAGGATGTTACTCTTTTTAACGTCTCACCTGATCAAGATAAAGTTCATTTTAGGCTTCAAATAAAGCTAGACAGGCTCATGATTAATTCGGCTATTTTATCCATGGAAAGATTCTATTGCTTTTTGGATCCTGTTTTGAGAAATGATTTGTTTAACCAATTAAATGAAAAGACTCATTATTTGCTTTTGGCTCTTTTGTTGAAAAATCGAGGCGATGCTAAAGTAAAAGTGGATTTTAAAAAACTAGTTTTGGCTCATTCTTCATGCATAGCTCCTCTGTTTTTTCCACATCTGACATCTGAAGAACAGGGCTGGATTATTCGTAATCTTTTAATAGAGGCGGACTCTGAAGATATTTTTGTCAAAAAAAGAGCTAGCGCGATGCTTAATAGTTTAAATGTTTTATTAACTCCTGAAGAAAAAGCCTCTTTTTCTTTCGCCTTAGTACTCTAACAAACTTAAAAACCGTTTGATTCTCTATTCTGTCCGTGTTATTTTATTATTAAAAAAGCATAAAATATGACAAAAAAAATTGTATTGACAGGTGATCGTACATCAGGGCCTCTTCATTTAGGTCACTATGTTGGATCTTTAGCAAATCGATTAAAATTACAAGATGATTATCAGCAATTCATTATGCTTGCCGATATGCAAGCTCTGACTGATCACGCTAGCGAACCTGATAGAATTGTCAAAAGCATTTTGGAAGTTGCTCTTGATTATTTAGCTGTAGGTATAGATCCTAAAAAATCTACTATTTTCATACAGTCTTTGATACCGGCTTTATCTGAACTTACTATGTATTATTTAAATTTGATTACTTGGAACAGGCTCAAGCACAATCCAACGGTCAAAGCAGAAATTGTCCAAAAAGGATTTGGGGAAAATGTCCCCGCTGGTTTTATGATTTATCCCATATCTCAAGCGGCTGATATCACCGCTTTTAAAGCTAATATTGTTCCCGTTGGTGATGATCAACTCCCGATGATTGAGCAAACGGTAGAAATTGTCAGAAAATTTAACCGGACGTACAACACCTCTGTTTTAATTGAGCCTGAGGCTATGATCCCAGCGATAGCAAGGCTTCCCGGCATTGATGGCCAGGCTAAAATGAGTAAAACATTAAACAACGCAATTTATTTATCCGATCCAGCCGATATAGTAGCTAAAAAAGTTAAGGGGATGTACACCGACCCTAATCATTTAAGAGTTGAAGATCCTGGCAAAGTAGAAGGAAATCCTGTCTTTACCTATTTAGATGTTTTTTATCCCGACAAGAAAAAGCTTCAAGAGCTAAAAGAGCACTATCAAAGAGGTGGTCTTGGGGATTCAATAGTAAAAAAAGAGCTATTAGAGGCTCTGCAAGCCTTTTTAGATCCTGTTAGAAAAAAAAGAGAAGAACTTAAAAAAGATCTAAAAGAAGTAATGAAAATATTAAAAGAAGGGTCTGACAAGGCCAATGCTTTTGCTGAAAATACTTTAAAAGAGGTAAAACAAGCAATGCACTTAGATATTATGCATCGCTTGTTCTGAAAATTATTTTTTTTCTTTTAAGCCCATAAAGTTTTTTAAGAATACATAGATAGCAGCGATTACAAAAATTGCTGGAATCAAAAGTTGCGCCGACACGCCTACCGAAGCGATTACAAACGCTCCAACAAATACTATTAGACCGGTAACCATATCAGAATATTTTTTCATCATAAAATTACGCACTGCCATAGGCACGCCGATGACTAACAATATTCCAGGCCACCAATAGTTGAAATAGGCTATAAAAGCCATACCGATTAAAAAAATGGTTAAAGATAAAGCTTGCGCCTTTTTTTTGTTCATAGAACACTCCTTGTTAAAAATTCTATTTTTTAGTCTCTTCCTCAATTTCTTTTTCTTGATCGATCTCTTTTTCTACTTCGTCGATTTCTTTGGGACCAAAAAATTCTCTAAATAAAATATAAAGCCCACCGATAGTAAAAATGACAGGTAAAACTATTTCCCAGGCTATATCAAACTGAGCGGTTATAAATGCGCCGATAAAAACAAACAAAGAAACAGCCATATCATAGCGATTACCGACCAAGTATTGTCTTAAGGCAAGGGGTATTCCGATTACCAGCAAAATTGATGGCCAAAAGGTTTTAAAATATCCAAGCGCTAACAATCCTACTAAAAATAGCAGGGTAGATAGGATATGAGATTTTCTTGTTGATAAAATGGGCTCTTTCATGGGTTTTCTCCAGTAGTTATATTTGTCATATAAGAAATTTCAATTTTTTTAGCAAACGATTTTAAACATTTCGTTATAAGTTTAAAATATTATTTTACACATCGGTAGTTTTATGTGATTTTTAAATTAAAATAGATTTTACATAATAAATTTGAAAAAAAGCAGGGGTTATTATTATAAACTCCTCATTGTTAAATGCTTATCTAGTTAAAGTCTGTTAGTTGCAATAATGGTAAATTAGTTAAAACTAATTGAATTTAATTGAAATTAATTAATATTTGTAATAATATTTATATAAACAACTAATAATAAACATCTGTGGCTATATCGTTAAAAAAATTATGTGAAAATAAATTATTTGAAGCTCCACCTGAAAGGCAAATATTAGACTTTGCCCGTGAAAATTATAAAGATCCGGAGAAATTTAAAAAAATTGAAAAAATAGTGGAAGCTTTTATTCTACTAGGGACTTTTGCTAATTATTCTGGTAAAAAAGTAAATCCAAAATTACTCATTTTAGATCAGGCAAGTGAGGTGGAATATTTCGATATTGAGACAAGAAGCAGATTCAGAATTACTATTGTCTCTAAAAATGATAAAATATATTTATTTAAGCCAAATGGAGAGCCTTTTTATCGTGAGGATAATAAGCCTTCGCTGTTTATAATAGATTTTTTGGGACATATATACACATTGTATGATCGTCCTCATGGGGCCAAAATTCGGCATTCCAGTTTTGTATGTGGCCTTCCGGTATATTGCGCTGGATGTGTTTTTACTAAGCCGGATGGAGAATTAATTTTAGTAAATAATAATAGCGGTCACTATGGAGAGCCTTTATTTACTTTTCAACTCAAAATGTGGAACTATTTCCAACGTTTAGGAATTCCTAAACAGGCTATTTCCAGCATCGAATTTAGAGATTATAGTGTTCCAGTTTAACTACTCTCTTTTTCTAAAGCTTCACGAATGCCCGGCATATGACTATTTCCGATGCAGACAACAGCAGTTACATCGGCCGGAAGAGTTGGAAGTGTTTTTAAAATTGTATCTAAGAATGATTGATTTCTTAATTTTAAATCGACTTCATCCAAATATTTTTTCGAAAGTTCGGTGTCATTTGGATTTTTTAGAGCCTTTTTAATTATATCTTTTAGCTTACTATCAATAGCAGATTTTCTTAGTAATGCAAGAGTAAGTTGATTGCATAGCTTAATCCATTGCGAGATGTTATTAAAAGATCGCAGTTTTGGCAGCTCTTCTGTTAATAATTCTACTCTATTGATTTGGCTAAGGGCTTCCGTTGCATGTCTGGAAACTAGTTTATCCAATTCTTTAATAAGATGAAGGTTTGTTTTTTTAGCTAATCGATGGAGTATCTCTCTATTTTTCAATGAGGAAAAAATTGTATAAAAGCATACTTCTCGTTCCAATGTGATTTTTTCATTGCTCATCATTAATGAACGAAAAGCAAATTCGCAAATGGACTTTATCTCAGGATTTTCTAGTCCAAAAAAATATCCCTTCGAAGTTTTGTCTAATAAATCTACAACTTCTTTTTTTTCAGCCTTTTCATTTCTGATTAATCCTTCTGTAAAATAAGCCAATTTTTTGTCAGTTGCATAATTTGTTAAATCGGATGCAAAATTATAATATTCACGATCATGAGTTGTGCCAATGAAAATTACATGCCGTCCGTTGATTTCCAAACTTAACATATCATTGTCATCAACCGGTTTTAATTTTTTAATAATGGAGAGGACTTTACTTGGGCTAAAAGGGGGTATTTGAGCTTTAGGAGCATGTGTAGAGCTTTGATATCCCAATTTCGATTTTGCATATTCTGCAATTTTACAAAGCCCATTAGATATAGCTGATCCTGCAGAGGATCCTGTATCGATAAATGGAGCAAGCTCCCGTCCAGCAACTTCACATAATGTAAAAGGTTGAACTTCGATTATTCCGTATGGATTTCTTTTTAAACGATTTCCTTTAACGTTCCTGTTTATATAAGAAATAGCTACAGAGCTAGTATAACTAGCATCAGGATCGTATTGTGAAGATGCATCATATAATGCAAGACATGTGAGATTAAAAACACTTAAATTTGTATAATAAACAGCTAATG
>JACRNF010000020.1 GCA_016219355.1 Chlamydiota bacterium
CAGTTTGAAAAGAAGAATTGTGATCTCAGACCCTTTTCTTTTCCAGTCTTTTAACCTTCAAGAAAATCCTTGGTCTGAATTTACAGAAACAACGTTACACTACCGATGCCATGCTCTTTATAGACATAAAATGTAGGATGCTTCTTATTTCCATATTTATTAAATTCCCTAAAAAAACAATCATCGATATTGATTTTTCCAAGCAGGGCCCAATACTGCTTCATAAATTGATTGCAAATGCTCACAGCTAGTTTATCGATCTCCGATTTGTGATAGATGATTATTTCAGCATTTAAAACAGGTTTTAAATTTTTAGGAAGTAAAAATAAGGCTCTAATAATCTCTCCTTTTAAAATTGCAGCTTTTAAACGGAGCATTATTAGCGCCAGTTTATTTTTCGGATCAAACTTTAATTCTAATCTCGAAATTTCTTTTTCTATCACTTCAAGCTGTTGTTGTAATAATAGAGCAGGTAGTTCTTTTGCTTTACACACAAGTTCATCTTTTTTTAAAAGCTTATGTTTTAACACTTGAGATAGCCCTTTCTTCGAGGTTAAAAATGAGCTTATGATGGCAATTTTTAATAAACGGGCATATTCTTTGGATAAGAGAGTTCTTGTAAATCCGATTGGTTTTTGAAGTAAAGACTCTTCGATTTCTCCTATTCTTTCCATGAGCTTGCTTCTTGTCTTAAAACAAGTTGTTTTAATGTTTTCAATGTCAGATAGCTTTTGATTATTAATTTCCTCTTCGTCTTTTGAGCTAAGCCGATCATGAGGGGCAAGACATCTATGTTGAATTGATAGATTAGTTGTGGACATAAAATGATTTTTGATTTGAATCAGCTATAAAATATAAGTTTTTAAATTTTATTTATGCTATCAAAAGATAGATATTTAGCAATAGAAAAATTATCAACACTCGTTATACAATGTTATTAAGATAATATATTTTAGCTTTTGTCGAAACTCTTGAAGCTCTACAACCTTACCATCTAAATCTCTTTTAATGAAATCGCATACTAAATTGCACACAGCTTCCATAGAATTTATTTCGGTAAAAACAATACGGAGCTCTTTTTTTTTAGCTTCATCTAATTTAGGGTTTTTTAAAAGGTCTTCAAAAGTAGATTTAATATCAGATAAATCTTTACATCCTTTGTCGATCATATCATATCTTTTTAAACGGGATTGTACACTTTTCAAAAGTATCTTATCAGAATTTTCCAAAAGATATTTTCTGATATTGGTAATCGCCCGCATTAGATTTGCCAATCCGTGCTCCGGGAATGGATAGCTTCTGAGCCTGAGCTTAAAGTCTTCAAGAATAGTTTCTCCTAAGGTTATGGCAAGCGCTATTGTATCATCTTGCACCGTACGAAAATGAGTTGTGCTGATGTAAGCGGGAGATCCGAATGTCGATTGATCGTCTTTTTTGGCAATTCCGTCAAAGTCTGCCAATACACCTAAAATTTTGTCATCCTTTTTTTTAACAAAAATATTTTCAGGTTTGACATCTCGATGTATATAACCCTGATCATGTATATACAGAAGAACTTTAGAGACCTGACGAACAATTGTTAAAAGATCCAATAGAGAAACGGATACTATCTCTGAACTATTTCTATTTGGTTTCATTTGATATGTATTTAGAAGACGTTCAAGATCGGATGGATACCACTCGCCTTGAAAAATTGGCTCCGGAGTTGTTGTAAGGATGCTTAAATCTTGAATATTATCCCGATATTCGGGATTTAAGCTTATTCTAAATCTTTCTTGGAGTCTAACGCTTGCAATTATCATATCACGATACCGTGAGGGTTTTAAAAAATCCAAAACTGCCGGCGCCAGCGAAACGATAGATTCTCTTTTATCAGAAGGAACGTGGAATTCATAACAATCTTTGATAACTTTAATCCCACCGGAACCGATTTCTTCACCTTCTATCAATAGTTTGATGCCTTGCCGATTGTATACATAAAATGTATAATGATCCTTATTTCCGTAATGATTAGTATTCCAATAAAATTGTTCTTTCATGGCCTCATACTCATCTACAAGTCGCTTGCAAATGCTAACAGCTAGTTTATCGATCTCCGATTTGTGATAGATGATCATTTCAGCTTTTAAAACAGGTTTTAAATTTTTAGGAAGTAAAAATAAGGCCCTAATAATCTCGCCTTTTAAAATTGCAGCTTTTAAACGAAGTGTTATTAGCACCAGTTTATTTTTCGGATCAAACTTTAATTCTAATCTCGAAATTTCTTTTTCTATCACTTCAAGCTGTTGTTGTAATAATAGAGCAGAGATTTCTTTTGCTTTACTCACAGATTCATCTTTTTTTAAAAGCTTATGTTTTAACACTTGAGATAGCCCTTTCTTCGAGGTTAAAAATGAGCCGATAATGGCAATTTTTAATAAACGGGCATATTCTTTGGATAATAGAGTTCTTGTAAATCCGATTGGTTTTTGAAGTAAAGACTCTTCGATTTGCCCTATTCTTTCCATGAGCTCACTTCTTGTCTTAAAACAAGTAGTCTTAATATTTTCAATAGCATTTAGCTTTTGTGAGTAATTAATTTCCTCTTCGTCTTTTGAGCTAAGCCGATCATGAGGGACAAGACATCTATGTTGAGCTGATAAATTAATTGTTGCCATAAAATAAAAATTTTATTTAGTTGATATATTTTATCAGATTTTGGAATAAATTGTTATTGTAATTTTGAGAATTATACAAACTTAAGTAACTATTTTACCATCTTCAATTTTAAAAATTTTATCGGCAAAATCTAAAATCCTCACATCGTGGGTCACGATGATCAAAGCAGATGAGGTACTTGCTTGAATTTCTTTTAAAAGCTCTATGGCCTTTTTGCCGTTTTCCTGGTCCAAATAGCTTGTAGGCTCATCGCATAAAATTAGTTTGGGCTTATGAATGCACCCTCTAGCTATTGCTACCCGTTGCATTTCACCGCCTGATAGTTGATTGGGATGTCTTCTAGCTTTATCTTTAAGGCCAAGTTTTTCTAATAATAGTCTAGCCTCGTTTAGGGCTTGTTTTTCTTCCAAACCTTGCAAAAAGAGGGGAATAGCTGTGTTTTCTTCACAAGTTAGAGTGGGAATCAAATTAAAGGTTTGAAAGACAAAGCCTATATTTTTTCCTCTAAAGGCTGTTTTTTCCTGGGCATTTTTTTTTAGCCAGCTTTCATTTAAAATCAGACAGTCTCCAGAATCTGCATCCAATATCCCTCCAATAATCGAAAGAAGGGTAGTTTTGCCTGAGCCGGATGGGCCTAAGAACATTACTAGCTCTTTTTCTTTGACTTGAAGAGAAATACCTTGTAAGGCCAGCACCTGATTGGAGTTATACCCATAAGTTTTATGAATATCTTTGCAATCAACAACTACCGACATAATCAATCCTTAAAGGCGACAGCCGGTTCAATTTTTGAAATTTTGGCAATGCTTACAAAAGCGGCGAGTGAGCAGATAAAGAGCATTGCCAGGCCGCTAAAAATATAAAGCTGCCAGGATAATTTAAAAGCAAGTTCGGTGTGCCTTGCTATAAACCCAAAAAAGGCGGCAGCGCCGACTCCAAGCCCCCAACCGATCGAGCCTGAAAAAAGAACTTGTAGAAGAGTCATTCTAATTAAAAGAGAGGTTTCGGAGCCCATGGCTTTTAATACAGCTAAAAACCTTGTGTTGTCCGATACGAAATTGTGAAAGGTTTGTCCGGCAATGGCGGTTCCAATTATAAACCCTAGAAGCACGGCTACTCCAAAGTTGATCAGAATACCGGTTTTTTTCATGTAGTAAACTATAGTTAGCCATTCAAACTCTTTTTGAGTATAAGCATTAAGGTCGGTATAAGTTTTAATCCTGTTACAGACCGTTTTTACATCTTCCGAATCTTCAGATCTTGCCAAAATGAAAGATAATAAGAGCCTTTGCTTGGGTGCAAAAGTATATGCTCTTTCTAACGTAGTATAAAGAACGGGCTGAGATTGAAATGTTCGTAAAACATCGCAAATACCGACAACCTTGGCTCTTTTATCATTTACTTCTAATACATCCGATACTTTTAATGGTATTAAAACATTTTTTCCATCAATTTTTTTTCGCATGGCAAGTTTGTCATTTGCCCCTACTTTATTAACGATGATTGCATCGGTCTGTCTTAAATTGGAAAGCTTTCCTTCGAGTATGATAGGAGGCCCTCCTATTAGCGTAGATTCATCGATCCCTACGATGTTGCAGGTTTGATAGGTGCCGTCCTTTAATTTGGCGTTGATTAGCCCTTTATACATGGGCACGGCCCACTTTACACCCGGTATGCCTCTAACTTTGTAAAGCTTGGTATCTTTTAAAGGTTTTATGTCATCTACAAATTGCAGCTTGGAGTCCATTACCCAGATGTTGGGCTGCGAAGTATCGGTAATAAATCCATAGGTCCTCGCCATTAGTCCTACAAAAATAGCTGACTGCTGCGTAATAATAAATGCGGCAAAACTAAGCCCAAGGATTATTGCGATGTACTTGGCTTTGTCCCCAATTAACATTTTTAAGGCGAGTTTTAGCATTTTACCACTCTCCTCCCATAGCCTTATATATGGATATTAAATCTAGAACTAGGGCAAATTGTGAGTCTATTTTGTCATTTTCGGCATCAAGATAGTTCTTGTCTTGCTCAAGAAAGGTTATGTAATCATTTAACCCTGATGAAAAACGGTCTTTCACTAGATCCGTCTGTTTTTTTTGGGTCAAAAACTTATCTTCTCTAAGTTTAAAATTTTCTTGCTCGTTAAAATAAGCTACAAGAGCGCTCTCCACATCTTTCAAAGCCAGGATAATTGTATTTTTATAGTTTAAGAGGGCCTGTTTTTGAGCGCTGTTTTTAGCTTTTACGTTCGAGCTTACCCTACCAAAAGTTAAGAGCCGCCAATCAATAATCGGCCCAATCGACCAGCTTCTTGAAGGCAGTTGCAAAAGATTGGAAGCTTTTAATGATTCAAAGTCAAAAAAACCGGTAAGGGCAATTTTAGGAAAATAATCGGCTACGGCTACGCCTATTTCAGCGGTAGCTTGGGCAAGTTGCATTTCTGCCTCGCGAATGTCAGGCCTTCTTCTTAAAAGATCTGAAGGTATTCCTGCCCCTACTTTTTGTTTTGCGATTGGAAGAGCGCTTGTAAATATGTTTAAAGAAAGGGTTTCAGGATTTTCGCCTAGTAACTGCGCCAGCTGATAAAGGGATTGTTTTAAAGATGTTTGAAGAATGGTAAGTGTTGATTCAAAATTTTTTAAATCGGAGTAGGCTTGATCAACTACAATTTCATCGTTAATACCTGCTAAAAAAAGATCATTATATAAAGTGTAGATCTCTTTTTGGGCCTCAATTTGTCTTTTGTTTATAGCGATTTTGTTTTGTAGGGTCAAAAGCTTCATGTAATTTTTAGCTACTTCGCTAAGAAGAGAAATATAGGCATCCCTATAGTTTTCTATATAAGATTTGTAGTTATAAAAAGCTGCCTGTTTTGATCTTCTTAATCTTCCAAAAAAATCTAGCTCCCAAAAAGCATCAAAGCCAACTTGAAAAAAGTTTTGATAAATATCAAAACTGCTATTTTGGCCGTTTGATAAAATATTGTTATTAACTCCAATGGCGTTAGGTGAAATTCTTGACCTTGTTACCTCAGCGTTGCCATCGATCTCAGGCCAAAGATCGGCGCATTTTATATTATAAAGGGCCCTTGTCTCTTCAATTTTTTCTAACGCTATCAATAAATCATAGTTTTTTTGTATTGCTTGATTGATAAATTTATCTAATACAGGATCGTTAAACTGCTCCCACCAGGTTTTGAGATTTGTCGGCTCTTTATCACTTGTAGTTTCAACAAAATCTTCAGGTAGATCAACTTTGGGCTTTTGATAATTTGGGCCTACCATGCAGCCGGTGAAAAAAAGGAAAAGGAGCGCCCATTTAGTTTTTAGCTTCACAAATCTCACCATATGGCTTGCCTTCAATATAGACATCTAAAATTTCTCCGGAATAGATGGGAAGCGAGCCTCTTTTAAAACGGTATTCGATTTGCATGACTCTGGTATCAACCTTTTCCTGGTTATCTCCTGTTAAGGAGGTTTTGGGAACGATAAGGGGCCTTATTTTAACAAATTCAAGCGGAACTTTTATTGAGCTATTGCCTCTAACATAGGCTGTAGCAGGAGCCTTGTCTTGAATTCTCCAGGCCTCTTCTTCATCGACCATGGCAATTGCTTCAAAATAATCAATTCTTCCAAAAACTATTAACGGATTTGTGGTAAATGGGTTGACTATCGCAATTTCTCCAAGATGAATATTGACCTCTAGCACTTGTCCATCAAACGGGGCTTTGATAAAAGATCGATCAATAAAAGATTGGGCGACATCAATTTTGGCTTTAGCAATGTCTACCTTATTTTTAGCCTCTTGCAGATCATAATAACTTTGAGTGTAGTCCTTTTCGCTGACCGCTTTTTTATCTTTTAATCTTTCATAATAGGAAAAAACCGCTTTTTGATATTCAAAGTTGCTAATTGCCAGCTCTTCTTCTTTTTGCGCTTGCTCCAATGCGGCTTGGAATGTCCTGATATCCAATTTAAAAAGAGGATCTCCCTTTTTAACAATGTCGCCACTTTGAACATAAAGGTCGGTAATGATTTCATTAAAGGGTGTTCCAATCTCGACATTATCGTCATAGGCCTGCACCTCTGCATATCCGGCAACGAAATTTGTATAAGGGGGAATTGGAGGGGGAAATTCAATTTTGGGAATGGGAGGCTTTTTTGAGGCATAATAGACCATAAAGAGTCCAAAAAAAGCCCCCAATAGCGCAATTATGGGCAAAATATATTTATTTTTCATTCTTACCTCTTAAAAACTTACAATAAGAATTATCTAAAACTAAATCAATAGTTTTTTTAATCAGATTGACTTATTGCAAAAAAAACCTTATTAATAAAATTATAAAGAACCTTACATTAAGCAAATGTTACTTTTGTTTTTTATTTTTACCGCAGAAATTATGCAGGCCAGGTTAGCTCTTTCTTTGCCGGAACTAATGGAGAATTGGGCTATTTATTTTTTACTTGGTCTTTATTTTTTGCAGTTTATATTTGCTCCTTTTCAAGGTGGATTTTCTGATCATTATTGCAGAAGAAAAAGCTTGGCCTTTGGCTTTTTTATGATAGGCATATCAGAACTGTTTTTATATATTTCCGATAGGCAGCCCGGTTTATTTTTGACCCTTTCAATTATAATATTTGGGATGCTTGGAAATGTCGATGTTATTGCCAAAGCAGCCCTTTTAGACACCAGATTTGGTAAAAATCGGAGAGTGGCCTTGGGGTCGGCTTTTATTTCACAGGCTATTGCCTGGATAGCGGTTGCTATAACAATTAAACTTTTTCCCGATTTGAGGATTTCTTTAACCGCCCTTGGATGCAGTTTTGTCAGTATATTATTATCGTTTTTTGTTTTTGAAGATAAAAGGGATTTACCACATTGGAGAGAGACCTTTTCTTTAAAAAAAGAATCAATGGCTTTATTGGGATTTTTGAAAAATAAAACGTATAGTGTAGGCTTTTTAGCCTTTTTTTTTACGCAGATAGCTTTTTTTATAGCCTATTTATTTCCCGATATTTTTTTTACAAGAGAGCTTGAATGGAAATATGTCATTTATTTTACTACAGGTTTTGCTTTCGGACTAATATTTCAAATGTGCGGCAGATTTACTGATAAGCAAGGGATCGTGTGGGGGATTATCATTTCCTTAGGCTCCATTTTAATCGGTTGGTTTATAAATTCTCTTGGATATGAAAAAAACTATCTGGATTTAGGCTTTAATTGTTTTTTATTTATGTTTGGCCTTGGGATATTTTTGCCTTGCATGTACGCCCTTTATTCCAAAGCTCATCAACTTCATGAACAAGGAAAGCTTTTTGGCCTTTTATTTTCTATTCAATCGGGCGGCCAGATTACCGCTACAATTTTACTTCTGCTTTGGAGAACGGCAACCCCTATTGCAATCCAAGCAATTGTTGCAATTGTTTTTTATACTTCCTTCGTCTTATATCAAAAAAGACTGCGGAATTCAGTTAGTTGATCTTTTTAAAATTTTTAGGGTTTCTTTTTGAAGATTTTTAGCCTCTTTTTTTGATAATAAAGGCTTGGGATAAAGAAGGCTGAAAAATAATGAATTATTAAAAGTCCAGAGCATCACAAATAGATTATTGCAAGAACCAAAATTTCCATGCATGGCGATTAGAAAATAAATTTTTTCGATACTGGTGTGTTTAAAATGCTTGTCAACCGATAATTTGCCAAAATTGCTGATGCCGAGAAACGGTTTTTTCCAAATAAATATTTCTTTAATTTTTTTGTAAGAAGGATCAGTTTTTAAAAACTGTTCGGTATGAATAATCATCTGTTTTAAAAAGAGCTTATTTAAAATACCGTGAATGTTTTCATGGATCGATTTTGCCAGGGTCCAAAATTTAGATTTTTCATTGATTTCAATATCAAAAAAAGGCATGGCGATAAAACAACCAAGTTCTTTTTGCTCGATGTTAAATATGGGCCTTAAATTAATTGGAAAATGATATTCGATTTCAATTGGGTAGTTCTTTTTTTCTTTAACGATTTTTTTTGCAAGTGTAATAAGATAGCTAGTAAAGATAACGGATAGAACGCTTAATTTTTTCTTATGACAGACTTTGATCAGCTTTTGAGTGTCTCTTGGTGATAAATTATCTATTAAAAATCCGGTTTCAATTTTCCTCTTTTCTTTATTCGGTTTTTCTAATTTTATCCGATATTTGTTTTTAATTTTTAAAAGCGATTCTAATGACTTTTTCTCATGAAGATGAATAATTTTTTTAATTTTTTTTCCTTCCGTCAGATCGTCTAAAATGGTAAAGAGCTCCTGGACTAAAAAATTTACTCCAATGCCATCTATAATTAGATGATGAAAAGTTAAAATTATGGATTTTTCTTTATTTTGAATAAAGATACATCTGGCAAGCGGCCCTCTTTCATTTGGAAAAGAGGTGTGAAGTTCATTGTTTAATAACTTTTTAGCGTCCACTTTTCTTGAAATGATTTTTAAGGGGATTTTGCCAACGTTTTTACAAGTGAAATAAGGATCTTTTTCATTTTTTATGGAAACCTTTAAAAGAGGGTGCCGTTTTTGTAAAATTTCAAGCCCCTTTTTTAGAGTTACTAGTGTGAAGTCTCCCTTAAAGTTTAATAAGACAGCAATATTAAATGGATTATTGGCGGATGAAAGATAAATAAATCGTTCATAGGAACTAAGCTTTCGTTTAAAAGACATTGAAATAGTTTCCTATTTTAAAAATACAAGAAAAAAATTTCTAGATTCCAAATCAACAGCGGTTAATGCTGTTGATTTGGCTTTAACTTATACCTAAACAACTTGAAAAATTGGTTTTGGGCTTCAGTGAAAGATCTCGCGATTCAAAGATCGTAAGTGGGTCAATATTAGAAATATGAACCCACTTACGATCTTTAAATCCCGAGGCTTTGACGAAGCCGAAAATCCATCATCTGACCTTGCATCATTGGGCAACGGCAGGTTCCTCCTTTACAATTGTTGTAATATCTGATTGAACTGTACGTTGAGCAAACTATCCCTAGAAAAGCAAAAATGATTACAAAATAAGCTATGATCTTGCTTAATTTTGCAGCTTTTTCATGCATTCTGGCAAAAATCAAAAGGCCAGCTGCGAGAATTAAAGTTATCAGCATTAATGACATGGATACTGAATGAAATGAATAAAACATCATAAATTAAAATCCTCCTAAAGAGTTTTGATAAATTGGTTGAACAAATTTCAACATGCCTATAATTTCTTTTAAGTTTTTGTATTTAATCTGTCAATTGTTTTTTTTACTCTATGTCGAGTTTATTGTTTATTAAAATTTAATTTGCCATTAAGATTAAATTTCTTATGTGAAGAGGTGTTATGTTTCCTATACTATTAATTTTATTCTCAGTTCTGGCAATAGTTGCTTCTGGAGTTGTATTTAAAGGTATCCGTATTGTTCCCCACCGGCATGTTTGGATTGTACAGAGGCTAGGAAAATTTCATAGGATTTTGGAGCCGGGACTTAATTGGATTGTTCCTTTTGTTGATGTAATTGCATATAGACATTCTATAAAAGAAGAGATAATTAATATCCATGCGCAGACCGCTATTACAAAAGATAACGTAAGTGTTTCTTTGGATGGGATTTTATATGTAAAAATTATAGATCCCTTTGCCGCTTCATATGGAGTGAAGGATCCATATTTTGCAATTGAACAGCTTGTGCAAACCACTATTCGCTCTGAAATAGGAAAGTTGTTATTAGACCGGACCTTTGAAGAAAGAGAATCTTTAAATGTGCAGATAGTGAGCACGATCAGCGAGGCTTCTAAAGCTTGGGGAATCAAGTGTATTCGCTATGAGATCAAAGATATCAATATGCCGGATGAAATTAGAAAAGCAATGGAGCTACAAATGATAGCCGAAAGGCAAAAACGGGCGAGGATTTTGGAATCAGAAGGTGTAAGGCAAGCGCAAATCAATGAATCGGAAGGAAGAAGGCAGGCCGATATCAATTTAGCTGAGGGAAAAAAACAATCGATAGTACTAGAGTCCGAAGCTGCGAAAATCGATCAGATCAACCGGGCAAAAGGAAAAGCGGAGTCAATATATGATATTGCCTTGGCTACAAAAAAACAGATCCAGATTTTGGCAGAATCGGTAGATGATGTAAAATCGGAAAAAGCAGTTGCTTACTTGATTGCCGAAAATTACATTAAAGCGTTTAAAGAACTGGCAAAAGAGAGCACAACCCTCATGCTTCCATTAGATCCGATGAATGGGGCATCGATGATTGCACAAGCAACCTCCATTTATCAAACCATTAGCAAAGAAAAAACTAAAAATGACAAAGCTAAACTTATAAAAAAAATGATTGATGCGGACAAAAAATAAACTTAAATTGCATTTTTTTTTGGTTAGAGCTAAACTTTTTTTAACTAAGCATTCTTAATTTTATGTTACTTGAAATATTTTCTATTTTAATTTTTTTCTTAAGCGGTCTATTGGGTTTAATATTATCTAAAAAAGAGCCAATAGCTGCAAAAATTACTTTTGGCGGAGGCATTTTAGCTTCAATTTTATCTCTTGTTCTACCAATCATGGTCTTAGTTACAAAACATAGTTTAATTTTGTCACTACCTTGGAATAGGCTTCTCGGAGATTTTGTTTTGGAAATTGACCCCCTCTCTTCTTTGTTTTTAATTTTAATAGCTCTTTTGTATATTCCGGCGGCAATTTATGGAAGAGATTATATTAGTAAATGGTTTGGGAAAAAAAGTATTGGGGCTTCTTGTTTTTTCTTTAATCTTTTACCCTTGAGCATGATGTTTGTGGTCATGGCAAGGACATCGCTTTTGTTTATCATTGCCTGGGAAGTAATGTCGGTCGCTTCTTTTTTCTTGGTGAGCTTTGAAAATGAAGATAAAAGGGTGCAAAGATCGGGGCTCATTTATTTAATAACCACTAATGTAGCCACACTATTTTTGATCCCATTTTTTATTTTGATGGGTAGTGATAATAACTTTATAAATTTTCACCCTCTTTCCAATAGCTTTGTGTTCTTGCTTGCGATTATTGCCTTTGGAATAAAGTCAGGCTTGATCCCTTTTCATATTTGGGTTTTTAAAGCCTATTCAGTAGCGCCGATACATGTTGCTGTATTTATGTCGGCAGCAATGATTAAAATAGGGTTTTATGGAATTTTAAGAACCTTTACCTTTATTAATGAGCCGCCTGTTTGGTGGGGCACTTTTTTGATCGTTTTAGGACTTGTCTCGGCCCTTTTGGGGATTTTGATGACACTTGTCCAAAAAGACATAAAAAAGTTTTTGGCCTATTCAAGTATTGAAAATATGGGAATAATTACTTTGGCCCTCGGCATTGCTCTTTTAGGGCAAAGTTTAAACGTTACAATACTTATGGTGCTCGGAACTTTGGGAGCTTTGTATCATATTATTAATCATGCCTTTATTAAAGGGCTTTTATTCTTAGGGGCCGGGTCGGTTATTGAAAATTGTAAAATCAATAACTTGAATTTAATGGGAGGCTTGATTAAAAAAATGCCTAAAACAGCCTTTTTCTTTTTAATTGGCTCTTTGGCGATTTTAGGAGCTCCAATATTAAATGGATTTGTGAGCGAGTTTTTTATTTATTTGGGGGCGTTTCAGGGATCTGTATTAAAATCGGCTAGTTGTATTTTAACTCTTGTGGTCTTGCCGATGGTGGCAGCTTTAGTGCTGCTTGCTTTTGCAGGCGCGTTTTCCATGATTTTTTTAGGCCATCCAAGATCACCGCAGATTCAAGAAGCTTTTGAGGCTAAAAAATCGGCCTTATTTTCTATGGGCTACCTAGCCATAGGTTGTGTGGTTTTAGGTCTGGGGGCTGTTTTTATTGTTCCTATAATAAGTGAGATTATTCCCACTATTTTTTTTACATCGGAAAAAACTACTCAGGCCCTAAGTTTAAACATTGTAAATATCTTATATTACATTTTAGCCTATTCTTTTATTCTCATTTCCTTAATAGCTATTTTTTATTTTTTGAGAAGAAGGGTTCTAATAAAAAGAAAAGTAGATTCAACTATTACCTGGGACTGCGGCTTTATTAAGCCAAGCTTTAGAATGCAGTATAGCTATAGCTCGTTTTCAGAGATGTTTGTAGATTTTTGGCAAAAAATCCTTGTAAGAATCTATTATCAAAGCTCCGATGGAATTTTTGTGAAAAGCATAACTTTTACTTCAACCGGGTTTGATTTTGTTAACAAGAAAATTTTTCAGCCAGCATTTGAAATTTTTTCTTTTATTTTGTTAAAACTTAAATTTTTACAGCAAGGAAAGGTGCAAATATATATTTTGTATATATTTATGACGCTTCTTTTTTTGCTGATTTGGAAACTTTGGTGAGGCTATGGCTATTTTTCATCTTTTTCTAGTTTTAATTTTAGCCCCGATTATCCCCGGAATAATTAATAAAACCAAAGCCTTTTTTGCAGGAAAAAAAGGGCCTCCATTATTACAACTTTATTTTGATTTGTTTAAGCTTATAAATAAAGACTTTGTTTATAGCAAGACAACCGGGATTTTATTTAGGATAGGTCCTATTGTTAATCTATCATGCATGATATTGGCGTTATGGATAGTCCCTTTTGCCTCGCAAAGGGCGATTATTCCCTTTTTTGGTGACCTGATTTTATTTATAGCTTTGTTTGCTTTAGCTAGAGTTTTTATGATTTTGGCAGCTATGGACACTGGCTCAAGTTTTGAAGGGATGGGAGCTAGCAGGGAAGGGCAGTTTGCCATTTTAGTCGAATCGGCCTTTTTTTTAAGTTTTGCAAGCTTGCTGTTTTTAACCAAACAACTTTCTTTAACCAATATTTTTTTTCAGCTCACATTTACAAATTGGTCCCATATTGACCCCTCAATAATTTTAGTTGCCATTTCTTTTTTTCTGATTTTTTTGTTGGAAAATTCTAGGATCCCGGTAGATGATCCTAATACTCATCTAGAACTTACGATGATCCATGAAGTAATGGTGCTTGATCACAGTTCTTTAGATTTGGCTTATATTTTTTATGCCTCTTCTTTGAAACTCTGGATATTAGGCACTTTGATAATTAATTTGCTGGTCACTTATCCGGGTGTTCATTTGTGGGTTAAAGATCTGTTGTTTTTAATGAGTATGGGCCTCTTTGCAGTTTTGATTGGTGTAATTGAATCGATTATCGCCAGGTTAAGGATTTTAAAAATATTTGATTTTGCAATGGCCGCTTTGGCTTTTGCCATTTTTGCAATAATTTTGCAGTTTAGGTAAAAAATATGCCACCTTTAATAGATATGCTCATGATTGTTATAGTCATCATGAATTTAATGTTTCTTTCTACAAGCAGTTTAAAAAATTGCATTAGACTCGTATCAATCCAAGGAGTTTTGATTGGTGTTTTGCCTCTGCTATTTGTCGAAAATGAGTTCTTTACCAGGACGATTTTTATTAGCTTAATCACAATATTCTTAAAAGGGATTGTTTTTCCCTGGCTTTTGTTCAGGGCTTTAAGAAAAGCTTATATTAAAAGAGAGGCGGAGCCGTTTGTAAGCTATAGGACCTCTTTAGTAGTGGGCCTTTTTGCCTTGATTTTTTCTTTTTGGATCACTAAACATTTAGTAATTCCAAGAGAAGTTATTTCATCATTAGTGGTCTCGGTTTCTTTTTTTACTACTTTTATTGGCCTTTTTATTATTATTTCCAGGGTTAAAGCTCTTACGCAAGTGCTTGGATACCTGGTAATTGAAAATGGTATTTACATGTTCAGTTTTGCTTTTTTAATCGAACAGCCTTTCTTAGTGGAATTTGGGGTTCTTTTAGATGTGTTTGTGGGGGTATTTGTGATGGGAATTGCTATTTTTCATATCAATAGGGAGTTCAATCATATAAACACCAAAAAATTATCAGTTTTAAAAGATTGAGAAGGAAATTTTATGATTTGGGCTTTATTGCTGATCCCTGCCTTTTTTGGTTTTAGCTGCTTTATAGTGCGAAGTAACAAAATTAGAAGGACCATTTTAGTATTGTCTGCTTTTGTTCACTTATGTTTGACCGTGGCGAGTTTATTCAAAGCTCAAGATAATACCAATGAGTGGCTTTATTTAGATTCTTTAGGCCTCATTTTTCTTCTTATTATGAGCTTTCTTTTCTTTGGAGCCTCCATCTACGCCGTAGCATATTTAAATGAAGAGGAAAAAGGGTTTATCAAAGATATTGAAGAAGGGTTTTTATTTAAAAACGTTCCTGAAGCTGTTTTTAGCGGATGTTTGCTTTTATTTTTGTCTTCAATGACTTTAGTAACGGTCTCAAGGCATTTTGGCCTTCTTTGGATTGGGATGGAGACGACAACTTTGATGAGCGCCCCATTGATATATTACCATCGCTCCCATAGATCTTTGGAAGCCACTTGGAAATATTTGCTGATCTGCTCAGTCGGAATTGCTCTTGGTCTTTTAGGTAATGTATTCTTAACCGTGGC
>JACRNF010000021.1 GCA_016219355.1 Chlamydiota bacterium
TTTTTGCCAAAAAGGAGATATGCAGGCTACGCAAAAACCTTTATAAGGTTCGATGAAGCTTTTGGGTATGCTCATGGTTAAAAACAAAAAAATGACGAGCAGAACAAAGGGCAAAAAAGAGGCTTTTCTCATAATAAAATTTTTTAGTAAAACATAAATTTAAAAAAATATCACAATTTCCTTTCTTCAAAAGTATAATACTTATAAAATTTAATGCATTAATATTCTGGGGTGTTAGCTCAGTTGGTAGAGCGCAACAATGGCATTGTTGAGGTCAACGGTTCGATCCCGTTACACTCCATTTCTTTTTTCCTTAAGTCCCTTCTGAAAGATAATCTAAATATTCCCAATAGCTATATCTTTTATCCCTTTTTTTACCGGTAATTTCCTTTAAAATTTCTAATTTTAAAAATTGCGATATCAAACTGTTTGTGGTTTGATAGGAAATCTTGAAATTTTTAGCCACATCATTAATGGAAACCAGAGGCTTTTCAAACAAAAAATCTAATAACGCAACAGCAACTGGGGAGGAGATTTTTTTTGCAATCAGTTTATTTTTATGGCTTTCTTTTAAGAAAAGAATATTTTGTACTGTTTGCAAAGAAGATTGAGATGTCCAAATAATCCCTTTTAGAAAAAAGGAGATCCATTGTTCATAATCGCCATTTTCTCTTACTAAATTTAATCGGTCGTAATATTCTTGACGATGAATTTTAAAATAATAACTTAAATAGAGCAAGGGATGCTGCAAAGCTTTTTTCCAATACAAAAAGAAAGTAATTAAAAGACGGCCTAACCTACCATTTCCATCTAAAAATGGATGAATGGTTTCAAATTGATAGTGAATCAAAGCGCACTTCACAAGAAGAGGCAAAGAGGTATCTTTATGTAAAAACGATTCCAATTTACCCATAGCTTCCATCGCTTCATGAGGCGGAGGAGGAACAAACGATGCATTAGTAAGAGAAGAGCCTGGATGTCCAATCCAATTTTGACTAGTTCTGAAGTCACCGGGCCTTTTTTCTTTTCCCCTGGAATTTTGCAGCAAAATTTCATGAATTTCTTTGATTAATCGGATGCTCATGGGGAAATCTTCTAGTCTTTTTATGCCATGATTTAGCGCCTTTATATAATTTATTACTTCTTTGACATCATTTATATTTGTCATAGGAACATTACTTTCATATTCAAAAATATCTTCTAACGATGCTTGCGTTCCTTCAATTTGAGAGCTTAGAAGCGCTTCCTTTCTAATATACATAGCAATAATATGATCCAAGTTTGGGACAAGAAATCCCATGGTATCTAATTTTCCAATAGCAATATTGGCATCTGTTAAAAGGTGTTGAATCCCATCTTCCAATTTTACTGGCGGATCTGGCGGCAAGTCATTAGGTATAAAAGCCTTATAATCTGCCGGCTGCTTAACATATCTTCCGCTTCTCATAATTTCTCCACCTCTTATTAAAGATAGCTTGAATAACGACCTTAAAATCTCTTCGTTATTTAAGTTTACTTTAATAGCATACCATAAAATGGCTCGTTATTCAAGCAATCTTAAATAACGGCTTCAAAAAATGCTCCTTATTTAAGTTTGCTTGAATAACGCTATGGGGTTTAAAAACATTTGAATAAATATTTTTTTAATTAACAAATACCTAAAAACTGACAATTAATTACATGATTTTTTATCAATATTTAAATAAGATTGACAAATATTAATAATTTTGCTATAATTATAATATAATAATTTAAAAAGGATATTATGGCAGCAATTCCAGGATATATGGTTACACCTTCAGGAACAATCTCTCATGCGGTATTTTCAAGATGCAAAGAAAGAGAAAGAAATGTAGGTTACATAAATTACTCACCAAAAGCAGCTGCGAGACAATATTATGCCGATCGACTATCACGAATATCTATTACTCCTCCTAAAATTATAAATTCTGAAGAAGCAGAAAATCGACTCCGGGCTTTAGCTAAAACCGCCCCTCCTTTTTCAACTCTTCCTCCCGAGCTCGCAACTAGAATTTTAGCAATGGCGGAAAATCCTCATGTTAGAGAAGTCTGTAAACAATTTAGAGACTATTATGATGATACTCCAGGAGTTTTAGAAGATATTCTTTTGGAAATTGCCAAAATTGAAATACCTGACCAATTACAAGAACTTAATAATTTAGCCAAACTCACTTACGAAAAAAAACCTGAAAAATTTTTCGGGCTTCCGGAAAAAGTTGTCGTAAAACGTATTTATATAATGCTAATTTACGAACAGTTATTAAAAAAAATCGAAAAGTTTGACTTGCTAAGAGAAGGAATAGTTCAGAAAATTGACAATCAGCCCCCATCTTATTCACCGGGTGAAGATTTACTCAAATGCTTGCAACTCACACGGCCTATGGTTCAATCTTTATTTAATGATTTGATAAAAAGAAAAGAACGTTCTCTAGATTCTTTTTTACATGGCCGAGGCATTGTCATCGCCTTAAAAAGAAATTATCCCAATAAATTTGTTTTTCTTAGAGAGTTTGCAAAAATCACCCCAAACGAACTAGGAGAAAATTTAGAAACTGCCTTCGATGAAATATCAGAAAGTCTGACTCCTGTAATAATAATAGCCCTAGCAAGAGGCGTTTTGACTCGCCAAGTGTTCAACTCCTTGAAAAAATATGGGTTGATTGGCGTAGCGGCAACTCATTTACTGGATTCTATACTTAGCGTTGCTCTTTTATATCAAAGAGAAGCTCCTTTGGAAGCCGATTTAAATCTTTTTAAGGACGTTTTATTTGCTCACTGTTTGGGATCAGTGACTAATACCTGTTTTAAGGTCTATTCTTTGATTTTAGATCTTCTATTTTTAAAACTCCAGGAACACAATCTTGCGACCCCTATGTTGCCTTTAATAAACCGATTAAACATGTTTTTAAAAAACTTTTTGATCAACGCCTCGCTACATACAGCTTTTATATCAACTTGCATCGGTCTTGCGATTGGAGGCTTGTCCCTTGTTAATGGAAGACCTGATCTTCAAAATTATTTTCATCGTAATATATCTAGGATAATAGCTCCCCAAAGGACGATAGCGCCAAAAATATTTCGCATGGTTCGCGCTTATCGAAAGCTGACCACTCCTTAAGAATGTGTAAAGCCGCTTTACTCTTGCTCTAAGAGATCCAAGAAAGCTTGAAGCTGTTTAGCCCTGGTAGGATGACGCATTTTTCTTAATGCTTTAGCCTCAATTTGACGGACCCTCTCACGAGTAACCTTGAAGCGGACTCCCACTTCTTCTAAAGTTTTGGGCTTGCCATCTAAAAGACCAAAGCGTTCGATTAAAACTGTTCTTTCTCTATCGGTAAGAGTGGATAAAACTTCTCCCATTTTGTCTTTTAAAATGGAATAGCCGGTAGCTTCGGCAGGTGATTCAATAGTTGTGTCTTCTAAAAAGTCTCCAAATTGAGATTCTCCACCTTCGCCAACTTCAGCTTGTAGAGAAATTGGATGCTGAGCGATTTTATAAATCTCTCGAACTTTTTCAGGAGTTAAGCCAAGCTCGACGGCTAGTTCTTCAGGGGTTGGCTCTCTTCCGGTCTCCATCATTAATTTTTTAGCGCCGCGAAGTACCTTATTAATGGTCTCGATCATGTGAACTGGTATTCTAATCGTACGGGCTTGATCAGCAATCGCTCTAGTTACCGCTTGTCTGATCCACCAGGTAGCATATGTTGAAAATTTATAACCTCGACGATACTCAAATTTCTCTACCGCTTTCATGAGGCCCATATTTCCCTCCTGGATTAAATCCAAGAATGAAAGACCTCGGTTAGTATATTTTTTAGCAATCGATATCACCAAACGAAGGTTCGATTCCACCATCTCTCTTTTCGCTTCTTGGCTCTTGTCCATCCAGCGCTGAAGCATTTTAACATCTTTTTTAAACTCAACCAAAGTCCTGCCAGCTGCAAGCTCTCTTTTGTAGAGCTTTCTTTTAGCGGCGGCGAGTTTAGCGGCGGCAAATTTATTTTTCTCAGACCTTGGTGTTAACTCTTCAATTTCTTTTTCCAGTTTTAAAAAGGCGTCATATGCAGCTAAAATTACTTCGCCAAAATCTTCCACAACATTATGTCTACAGCAAAAAAGTCTTAAATATGCTTGCGAACGAATCCTGCATTTTTCAATGTCTTCATGCAACTTGACTTTATCTTCTTTTTTAACTTGTGGATCTCTTTCTTTAATCAGCATCTCTTCTAAAAGAGAGTCTTCTTTTTTCATAAATTCGCAAAGTTTCGGAAGTAAAGATAAGTAGTTGGCTTTATCAAGGATTTCTTTTTCTGCTATAACTTTATCAAACCTTTCCCTGCCGCTTATAATGTAGTGGGCGATCGAAATGGCTTCTCTAGAAGAATATCTAAAACGTAAAATAATTTTTTCGATTTGAAGCTGCGCTTTTTCAATTCTTTTAGATATTTCAACCTCTTCTTCCCGAGAAAGGAGGGGAACGGATCCCATTTCTTTCAAATACATCCTGACCGGATCGTCTGAGACCCCTTCGGCTTTTTTAGGAAGCCCTTCAAGCTCTTTTGCCTCTTTCTTTCTCTCTTTTTGCCTATCCACTTCGGCTTGGTTCAAAACTTGAATGTCCATGCCGCTTAAGAAAATTAGCACTTGATCGATTTGCTCGGGAGCATCAAAGGTCATTGGAAGGATCTCATTGATCTCTTCATAGGTAATGAACCCTTGCTCTTTGGCTATATTGACAAGTTCTTCAATTTTTTGTTGGTGTTTAGGATCGGAAAAATCTCCAAGAGAGGCGTTATTCATAAAATCTCTTTTTTAATATAATTTTGAACAAAAATAACTGTTTGGATCTTATATTACAACATCTATAGAAAATGATCAATCGCAACTTCTCATAAGTTGGGTAGGTGGATTCGAGGCGAGACCAAGATATTCTTTTCTTTGCGAGGAGGTAATAGCTGAATATCTATTACCGAGGAGCAAAGAAAAGTAGATCGTAGGTCGCAGCCCGAAGACATCACCTCAACTTTAGAGATGTTGCGATCAATCCAAGAAGTGCTTTAAAAACAGTTTTTTAAAAAAAAGAAAATAGATAAAAATAATCAGGGAGAATATGGCGTAGATTAAGCTCCTATAGGGGAAAATCCTCTCCAGTGTTGCAATATTTAAATTTTCAGGATCCAAAAAAACCTTCCAGGTTTTTATGCTTTTATATTGCTCCAGCGTGTCAAGGGCTGCAAATTGATTTAAAAATTCTTCATGAAAAATAGTTTTCCCAAAATAAATTTGCCCATCGTTTTCAAACTCAAAGTTAGCCAATATTTTGCAACTACCTTTTTGTTCTATTATCTCAAAACTAACCTTGTTAGAATAGGATAAACCGCTTAATCTTTGAAGGTTATAAATTTTTATGAGGGCTGAAACATTCATAAACAAAGCAATTACAGCTAATATGCCAAGAAATATTTTAAAAAACAGATTGCTTTTTAAAAAAATTTTTATATTTATATATTTCTTTAAACTCAAAATGTTCATTTGACCAATTATTTTCTTATCTATATAATAATAGCATTTTTAAAAAAATGAAAACCCAAAAGAGGTAAAATGGCAAATCCTGAAGAAAAAAAAGAAGAAAAAAAAGCAGAAGCTCCCAAAAAAGAACAAGTAACTGTTGGGAAAGAAACAGCGGCAAAAACAGAAAAACCCGGCAAAAAACCAAAACCCCTTAAGAGAATACTTCAAAGCGAAAAAAGAAACTGCCGCAATAGATCTGCTAAAGCACATATCAAAACTGCTATCTCCTCTATTAAAAAATCAATTTCTAGTAGCGAAGATAAAACAGTAGTCGAAAAAAAATTAAATACTCTTTACGGCTTAATGGATAAAGCTGCCAAAAAGGGCATTTGCAAACCCAATAAAGCAGCTCGCATTAAGTCTAAAATGACTACTCTAATGAGAAAAAAATAACTAACAACGAGGTATAATATGGCAGCAGCAGCAGCAGGTAGCACACAACCTGCTAATTCAGTGTCCACCCCTCTTCAACAAGCAATGAATTGGGCTCTAAAAACCGCTAGTAACCTTATAACTAGAGCGAAAGACCCTGTTAGGATTGAAGCGGAAGTTCTCAGAATAAATAATCTTTTTTCAACTGAAATAACTTCTTGTACTGAATATCTAGAAAAAGCAAAAGCTTGTTTAATTACCGGTCGAGTCGACCAAAGAAAAGATTATGTGGAAATTAAAGCAGATAAACGATCAGAACTGCTAGACAGTTTTCATAATTGCAGAAAGTCGATACAAACGGCATTAAATCTTCAAAATGCCGTTCAATCCCTTTTGTTTTACACCAAAAACAAGGAAACTGCTACCGCTTTATTCAATCCTAACATGACCAATTTATTGAAAATCCAACATGAATTTGCTCAAGTAACAGCCTTTGTTAATCGTACAGTAGAACTATCCTCAGAACCCCCTTCCTTAGCTGCTTATGCCTTAAGAAAGGCAGAGGATATCTCCTTAGGAGTCTTCAACGAATTGTCAACAGTGACGGGCAATAGGATTGCAGCTATTGCAGGTTTGTGGATTACCGCAAAGATTGCAACAGCCATCTTTTCAACAAAATTCGTGATCGGTGCTTATGCTGTCACAGCATTATCGCTTACTTATTTAAAGCAAAATCACCTTATCAACCTACTTAACCTAGCTCATTAATTTTCTCTAAAATCACCTAATCTTAAAAAATTAGGTGATTTTTTATTTTCAGTTTTAATCAGCTCTAGAAAAATCTCTTTTTTTGAAACAATTTCTAACTCTTTTTTAGCCCGCGTAACCGCCGTATAAAGTAACTCATTCCCAAAAATTTTGGATGATGGAGGAATGATCAACATCACTTTCTCAAACTCCGAGCCCTGTCCCTTATGGACCGATAGACAAAACCCATATTCAAAATGGGAAAGGGTAAATAGAGACATCTCTTTCAATGTATTCTCAATATTAAAATATATGGGAGAATTTTCAGATTGCTTGCGATATTTTAAATCAATTATTTGCACTCCAATCATACCGTTAAATAACTCTAATCGATAGTCATTGCGGGTAATAATTATCGGTAAAACCATCCACCCTCTTTTCTTCTCTAAAAGAGCTTGAAAAATTGCCTCATTGATCTCTTCCACGCCCAACCTTCCTACTCTTAAGCAAGATAAAATGGCAAATTTTTCCAGATTTTTTAAACTGGTTATAGGATCCGGTTTCTCAGATATGTAGTGATAGTATGGCAAAGCCCGCTCAATAATTTTGTGTTTTTCATCTTTTTCATCATTAAGATCTAAAAATTTAATTTTATCCGATTGAAAAAATGAAAAAACATCTTCTGTTTTTTTCTCTTGAATAAGTTTTGCAAAATTACTTATTTCTATATTTTCAAACCGCATATTTTTAGTTAATTTTGCAATGTTTTTAACAGGCAAACAGGAAACAATATCTCTAAATATGTTTTTCCCACCTATGGGAGATAATTGATCGGGATCTCCCATCAACACAATTTTTGTATGAGGCAAAAGGCCATCTAAAAGATAAGCCATCAGCCTGATATCAATCATAGAAGCTTCATCCACAATTAAAAGATCAGCCTCAATTTTGTCTTCCGAAAAATTCTTTTTAGAATTTTCTTTAATATTTAAAAGAGAATGTAAGGTAACGGCTTTAAATGGAGCGTCTATATGTTTAGAAATGCTTTCTGAAATTTTACTTACCGCTTTGCCAGTTAAGGCAGAGATTAAGATTTTAAAATTTGTTTTTTTATCTAATGAGCTCAAAAGAGTTTTAATCAAAAAGGCTGCAGTATAGCTCTTTCCCGTGCCGGGACCTCCCGCTATAACTAAAAAATTAGTTTTTAAAATTTTTTCAATCGCCTCTTTCTGACCTTCTAATAATTTTTTTTCTAAAAACTCTTGAGTTAAGCTTTTATAAAATAAATCTTCATCCAAATCGCTAGGTAAAATAGCCATCATTTTTTTTAAGTTCTTATCGATTGCATTTTTAAAAACCCAGTTTCTTTGCAAAAAATAAAAATTATTGAACTCACAAATTGGTTTTGTAGGATAAAAATCAATTTCTTTAACTTTTTGAATTACATGAGATGAAATATTTTTTAATCCTTCGATAATTAAGGGCTCGATTTGCTCTTTTAATGAAAGATCAGGAAATAAAGAAGCCAGGGAGGGAAAGATTTGATTATCTTCATAGCTTAAAAATAGCTCCCCTTTTTTAGAAATATTAAAAAGATAGGCGGCAAAAAGAGCCTCGGGCTCATTTTTTAGCCCCAAATAATTTTTAACAAAAAACAGGTCTGAATCATCAAAAATTAAGTTTTGTAAACAAAAATCAAAGATCGGCCAGGGATCATTTAGCATAATTTTTCTTTTCCAATTTTAAATTTTGCAAAAGAGTTAAATCGGGATAAAAATGAAAAACGCCTCTTTTAGGAACTTTGGTTAGACCTCTTAAGAAAAGATAAATAACCCCGCCAAAACTATCATCGCCCACTTCTTTGTCCATAGATCGAATATATCTTTGCAAAGCCTCACTATAAATAGCCGCCTGCATAAAATAATCTTCCTCTTCCATGACCTTTCTAAGGTTTTGAGGTTCATAATTTTTTAAAAGACCTAAGTAATTGGTTTTCCAATCTAAAAGATAATATTTTTTATTATGATAAATCACTAAATCAATAAATCCCTTCATATAATGCTCATTTTTAGAAAATAGAAACTCCATTTCACTTTTGATGTTATGAAAAGAAACCTCTTTTAAATAAAAATTATTTTCTTCATCAGATAAAAGAGGAATAGAAATCGCACTTTCAACCATCTCTTCAATAGCTTTAGACCATGGGGCTAAATTGCTGTTTTTAACATGAGCCTCTATTATTCCTTTTATGATCTTTTCATCAAACGATTTGGCTTTACATATGTTTTCAAAAATTGAGTGGATAATAATTCCGGTTTGGGCTCCAACCGGCAAAGTATCTTCTAAAACTTCCACACCTTCCGATTTATGAGCTGCAATAGAAGAATAGGAATAGATGTTTTTTTCTTCAAATGAGCAAAGGCTCATTTTTTCTTGAGAAAGATGGGGCATATCTTGCCTCAACTGATACGTTTTAGAAACATATTCCATATTGATAAATTCAAAAGAAATATGGCCCTCTTGTTTTAAAGACTCAAATTTTTCTAACAATTTTGATTTTTTAATTTGCTCCTTATCATCTAGTAAAAAAGATAAAAATAGTTCAATAGCAGAAAGCTTGGTTTGCAAAAGAGGTTTCTCATTTTCGTCTAATGCTATTGGAACATATACACGATACTTGGCCCTTGTGAGCGCTACATAAAAAAGGCGAAGCTTTTCAGCTTGAAGCTCTTCAATGCTTTCCTCATCATCTTGATCAACCCTATTAATTAGCCCATAGGCAAAAACAATGTCATATTCAAGTCCTTTACTCATATGCAATGTTGAGATCAAAACGCCCCCCTCATCAAACATAGGAGAGGCTAAAGATTCTTCATTTTCAATTTCTTCTTTAATTTTATCGATTGTTTCCAATAAAAATTCCATCGAGCCTTTTTGCTCGCTTTCTTTTGCTAATAACAGCTCTATGCATTGCATTAAGTCATGATATAAATAGCTGTTTTTTTGCTCTAAAATTTCTTCTAAAAGAGTGTTTTTTTCATCAAAGGAAGTTTTCAAAAGGACTTGAAAAAAAAGGGGCAATCCCTTTTCTTGTAAAACTTCTCTTAACAAAAAAAACTGTTTTAGAATTTTTTCATTGCTCGAGAGGTTTAATAAAGAGTTTAAATCAAATCCAATTAATGTTGTTCCTAAAGCAATTTTAATTTTATTTAAATCTCTTGGATGCAAAACAGCATCGATTAACTGTTTTAAAGCCTGCAAAGCCAAAATTAATCTTTGATTTGACCTTCTTTTGGAAATAAAAGGCATTTGAATTTCTTTTAAAAATTTTTGCAGCCTTTCTTCTTGATATCGGTCTTTAACCAAAATAGCAAATTGCTCGAGTTTTAAGTTAAATTTTTCAGTTAATTTTAAAATCTCGTTAACCATAAATGAAAAATAGCGGCTTTCCATCTCTTGAGATGGAAAACTTCTTGAAGACCCCTTTGCCTCTTGAATAAAAAAATGAACACCCTTTTTATCATCTTGTAAAAAAGTCTCTTTTTTTAAAGGGGCCCTAATCGGAAGATATGGTAAATCTTGCTTTAATCTGGGCAGATTGAGCCAAGAAAATGAGCTTTTATTCCCAAAAAGGGCGTTTAATGAATCGATTAATGAATTAACCGAACGATAGTTATTGTCCAAATAGGCTACTTTCCCAATTTTTTTTACCGCTTCAATATAAGTGTATAAATCGGAGTTTCGGAAGCTATAGATGGATTGTTTGGGATCTCCGATCAGATAAAGGGCCCTTAATTTTTTAGTATCTACAAATAAAGTCTGAAAAATTTGCCATTGGACCGGATCGGTATCTTGAAACTCATCGATAATAAAAGCTGAAAATTTTTCTTGGACCTTTATTTTAAAATCAGAATTTTCAAGAGCTTGTTGCATTTTTAATAAAATATCATCAAAAGAAAAAATCTCCTCCTCTTCCAAAGTTTTTTTTATTTCTTTTTGGATATCGGCAGTTATTGCATTAAAAAGATAATCGGTATCAACACCATTTTTCAAAATAGGCAAAAGTTTTTCCTCGGCCTCGGAAAAAAAAGTTGGATAATTTAACTTGGGAAATTCTTTGATTTTTTTGTTTTTATTCTCTTCTTGAAAATATTCGATAAAAAAGTGCTTGGCCTTTAAAAACTTGGCAAAGGTTTCTTTACAACATTCATTGCTTACAACGACTTGAAACAAAAGCTCAGCTTGTTTTTGAAGCTCCATCGATGTGAGTTTAATTTTACTTTTGTTGTAACATGGCAAAAGATTAAAAAAATCTTCCATGAGCTTATCAATTAAAAACCTTTCTTTAAAATTGTTAATCTCTTGTAAAAACTTCTTATAAAGAAGTGAGAAACTATTATCCTCAATGATTTTAGGCCTGGCTTTAAGCGCTTTAAAAAAAGAGGAGAAAAGATCGTCAAAGGTTAAAAACCTTTTTCTTAGTAAAAGGATTTGCTCGGGAGCAAATCTATCCGGTTCAATTTTATAATTTAGATAATCGAGGATGTGATTTTTTATTATTTCATCTTCATTTTCCTCTTCTTTAATAGAGAGCCTAAAAGAGGCGTCAAAAGCAAATTCTTTAAGCATACGATAGCAAAAACTATGGATGGTAAAAATTTGGCTTTGTTCAAAAAAAGTTAAAGCCTCTTCTAAGCGATCTAAGGCTTTATTTAAAAGCTCTTTTGATTGTAAATGGAAAAGAATATAACTCGGGAAAGAGATGTCTTTTGCAGGATCTATTCTATAATGTTTTAAATTGGATAGGGTTCTTTCGATATTCGATCTAATACGTAGCTTTAGTTCTTTGGCCGCTTTTTTAGTAAAAGTTACCACTAAAATTTCTTCGATATTTAAAGGTTCATTTTCCTGTTCTTCAATTAAAAGTCTTAAAAAAACATGTTCGATTGCAAAAGTTTTACCAGTTCCTGCAGAAGCCTCTAAAACAATTTGATCAAAAATATTTGTATTTAGATCCAAACAATCAAATTTACTCTTTTCGCTCACCTTTCCTCCAAAATTAAAGAAAAAGTCTCTTTTAACATTGAGCCCCACTCTTGAATAAGCGCCTGGGCGTTAATATTGTTCTTTTGCCCAAAAAACCAGGCGGCATAGGGATCTTCTTCATTATTTGCTAATAGACTCATTTCTTTTTCTAGTTTTTTGACATCTTCCGATAATAAAGGCTCAATTAAAGAAGAAAATAAAAAGGAAGGAGACTCTCGAGCTTTTATAAAATACTGTAAATATTTAGTAAGCTCTTCTTCTTAATCAGCCCTTTTAAAGAGCTGTTTGCAATGGGCCCAACAATATTGATCTCATTTCCTAAAACTTGCAATTTGATACTGGGGGCCTCAAAAACATTATTTGCCATTTGCTTTAATCCTGTTACATTATCTTTAAGCTCTAGAGTAAAAATATCTTTTTGATGGATATTCAAACCCTGCAAATTTTGCAAATGATTACTAGCCTCATCTTGCAATTGAATTTTATCTGCTTTTGAAAAGCAATTTTGAGTGAGCTTCCCCTTAAGCTCCGCTGAAAAGAGGAGTTTTTCTATCGGCTCTTTTAAAACTTTTTCTCTAATAAGGTATTTGTCCAAATAGCTAAGGCCAATCTCATTTTTATTAAATGTCGTTTCCAAATAAACACCAAGGGTTCGATTTAGAAAAAATCGTAAGGGATTTTTAGCAAAAGAGCGGAGCTCTTTTATTGATATAGTTAATGACTCACTTGTAGGGGATGCCTTAGCCGATATAAAGGAAATAGGGTGGGGAGTATTGTTTAAATAATATGCTTTAGCCTGTTTATAAGCTTCTTCATCAAATGAACGGTACCGTCCGTTTGCATAATATTTTTTATCATATATGCTCGCCGGATGAAAATATACAATCTTTTTTGACGGCTTTTCATTATCAATAAGATAAGCTTCGTCTAGGTAAGCTAAAAATTCTTTTAGTAAATTTGAGCAAGAAAGTTGTTTTTCAGGGTCGACAAAACTAAAATAAAGCTTTTTTCTTGCCGAGAAAATAATTTCCAAAAATTGGTTTTTGATTTTATCAATATTTTGAGGAAAATTATTTTTAATAAGCGAAAGAGCGCTTTTAAGGGAAAGTTTGGGAAAGTCATCATTCATTCCCAGCACATACACTACTTTAAAGGGGAGCTTAGAGCCTTCTTCGATTGAGCAAAACTGAATAGATTGGAGCGCATTTACATGAAATGAAGCTGCTTTATTTTCCAGCTCTTTTTTTAAATGTTTAAAAATAGTAGCAAATGAAAATTTTTCATCGCCGGATAATTTATTAACAAATTGAAAAAATTGTTTTTCAAAAATCTTTTCAATCTCTTGATTTGGCTTAACAAAAAAATAGGTGGAATAAATTTTTAATAAAAAATTTTGCCACTCTTGAAGGGGCCGCATCAAATCATCTTGCAAGAATTTTATATCATCTTGCAAATGAGAAAAAATTTTAATGAGCTTATTTATTAAATCGCTGCTCGTAAAATCGGGGCTAAAAATTGGATAAGAAAAATTAACTTCCAGTGAAAAGTCATCTTCATTAACCATAAATACTAAACTTGCGATAAGTTTTTTAATGTTATGTTCTAAAGAATTGTCATTAACCTTTTTCTCATTAAAAAAACTTTGGCGATGTTGATAATTTAACCCAAGGTCAAATCCCGATTTTGAAATCCACTCTTGTAAAGTAAGTGCATCTTCATTGGTCAATTCAAATTTTTTTTGGAAAAGAGGATTGTCCAAAAGGGCGAAAAGATCATTTTTATCAAATCTTGAATTGGATAGATTCAAAAGATGCAAAAGACCTTTAGCCAAAAAACTTTGTGAAAAAAGATCTATAAATAAGACCCTGTAGCTCAATAAATCATCAAAGACCATTTGAATAAAAGGCAAATAGCTTTGAATATCAAAACTCATCACACAAACATCGGAAGGGGTAATCTCTTTATTAGAAGAATAAAGAAGGGCCAAAAGATTATTTTTTAAAATTTGCACCTCCCTTAATTTAGAAGTAGCAGCGTGCAGCTCTAAAGAGCCGTCATCAATACATTGTATTTGTGGCGTGTCATTGACGTTTCTCATTTGCAAAAAATCATTTTGCACGCTCTTAAGAAACGTTAGATCCTTTTCTTCATGAATAATATCTGCATCATCGATAATATCATAATTTTGGAGTTCAAAAACCTGTTTATAATGTTCCCTTTTTAAAACCGACATATTGGCTAAAAAAGAGTTTTTATCTTTCAAGTAAACATCGAGCTCTTCTTGATTTTTTATAGGGCATTTTTTCTTTTTTAAAACCTTTTTAATTTGCCGCCTTTCAAAATCGGTAGTCAAATCTTCTAGGAAAAATAAAGAGAAAGACAAATGGTAATGACAAACATTAGAAAAGTTATCAATAAATCTTAAAAAACTAAGTGGCAAAAAAGAGGTAGCAAAAAAATGAAAATGGCAATTGTCAAATTTTCTAAAATTAAGTTTAGAATAAAAATCTTGTTTAAACAAATTTTGGGGACTAAAGATCTCTTTGAATAAAAACTCTTGCCAGTTTTGAGGTTTTTGATAGTTAAAAAGCTCTTTTTCTTGAAAAGAATATTGAATAAATAAGGTTGTGAGCTCATCCGACAAATCGGATATTCTTCTTTGTAATTTTTTATTAGACCCATTTTTTAATGCAGAATTTAAGTAGTGCAAAAGAGGTTCAAAAAAAACTTTTTGCTCCCCTAAAAAACTCTCTTGATTTAGGAAAACTCCCCTGATTTTTTGCTCAATTTTTAAATTAAGCTCAAAAAAAGGCATTATTTTTTCTTCTTTGGAGAGGTTTAGTAAATTTTGAAAAAACCAAATAAAATCAGTGATCAAGACAAAATGCAAATTGGCAGCAACTTTGATCTTAGGATCATCGGCAAAGAAAAGCGTTATCTTTTCTTTTAAAAGAGCGCTCTCTACAAAAACATAGTTAGTATGGAAAAAAGCCTTTTCTTCTGAAAAGATAGCTTCTTTCAATCCTTGAGCTAGAACTTCAATTTTATCTGAGCTAAAATGGGCCTTCATGTGTATTTTTTAAAATTAATTAGTTTTTTTTTAAGAATATCCCTATCCTTAAGAATATAATACAAAAAAAGTGATTTTATCTGATGGTCCTATTTAACGGTCGCAATTCTTTTCAATTCTTGAATGCGGCTCAATTTTTAGGAGCTTTAAATGATAATGTTTTTAAACTCTTAGTCGTCTTTTTTCTGATTAATGTTAAAGGGATAGAAGAGGCTAACACTATATTAGCCACAACCGGGGCGGTATTTGTCATCCCATTTTTAATATTTTCCTCCGCCTTTGGCGTTTTAGCAGATAGAATTTCCAAAAGATCGATTATAGTAGGCACTAAGGTTGTCGAAGTAATTATTGTAAGCTTAAGTTTTGTAGCGATCTATTTTCAATCAGAGATGGGTTTATTTGCCCTATTATTTTTTCTCTCGGCCCAAAGCGCCGCTTTCGGCCCTTCCAAATATGGGATTGTGCCGGAGCTAGTGTCGCCAGAATATGTTTCAAAAGCCAACGGCTATTTATCGGCATTTACTTATTTAGCCATTATTTTCGGTACCTTTCTCGCCGCATTTTTAACCGACATTTCCCATAAAAAATTTTTTATTGTAGCTATAGCTTCTGAAATTATTGCCATTGGTTGCTTAATTTCAACCTTGGGAATTAAGAAAACGGAGGCTAAGGGTTCGAAAAAAAGAATCAACCCATTTTTCTTTTATGAAATATATAAAACCCTATCCATTGCCTCTAAAAAAAGGCATTTGCTCCTCGCTGTTTTTGGATCGGCCTATTTTTTATTTATTGGAGGGTTTACTCAATTAAATACCATTCCATTTGGTATTCAAGCCCTTAACTTATCAGAAGTTGGAGGGGGATATCTATTTTTATCAACAGCCGTTGGCATTGCAATTGGTTCATATTTAGCCGGTTTGATATCAAAGGACAAAGTTGAAATCGGACTTGCTTGCATTGCCTCATTTTGTTTAAGCCTTTTCATGATTTTGCTAGGTGTTTTTGCATCAAGTCTTTCGATTGTTATAATCATGCTAATCTTGCTTGGAGTTTTTGGAGGAATGTTTTTAGTTCCTCTAGATTCTTTTATTCAAATATTTAGCCCCGATAAAAAAAGAGGAAGGATTATTGCCGCTTCAAATTTTTTAAGTTTTTGTGGAGTGCTCATCGCCTCTTTTTTCTTATATGTTTTTGGAGGAAAGTTAAAACTTTCGGCGGCGAACTGCTTTATTTTAATTGGAGCAATAACATTTCTTTTTGCAGTTTTTATAACCGGTAGGATGGCAGAGCCATTTTTTTCATTTGTCGCAAGAAAGTTTTTATTAAAGTTTTATAAAGTAGATCTTGCTAATTTACCGCCGCCATCATCCATCTTGATTTTGACCAAAAGAAGATTTAAGGACCTAGTATTGCTATATGCTTTTTTTCCTCACCTAAAAATTTTAACAATTGGAAAAAAATTTAAGACTTTTCCATTCGTTAACAATCTTTTCAACTCCATATATTTGATAGAGCAGAAAAAGGAAAAGGAATCCTCTTTAAAAAACCTCTACATCAAGCTCATCAAAGTCAAAAGAAGGATCAACTACTGCTGCTTATATTTGGAAAAGGATTTTGATAAAGAAGTTATACAAAAAACTTTATCAATAGAGCCTTTTAAACCTCTTTGCGAAAATCTGTATTGGATATATATTGAAAAAAAGAAAAAAAATTACCGTTTTTATTTTTCCAAATAAGGGCTTTGTTTTTAAGCAAAGCCTTTATTCTTATACCCAAACAACCTGAAAAATTGGTTTTTCAGATTGTTTGGGTATAATCTAAAAAGCGTAAATAAATTCCACTTCAAAACCTTTAAAGTTTATATTTGGCCCAATATGAGTATCGTAGGTCCATGATCTTTGAATAATGTTCTGCATAGTCAGATTTTGAGTTATGGCATAAAGAAAATCAATTTGGAACCCATAAAAATTACCGCCACCAACAGCAGTTGCTACTGTTGTGTCTCCACCGGTTCCATCCGTCTTCAATGTATAAAAACCAACTTTAGGTGCGTTGCCTCTTTTAATACCGGCAGAATCGTACTCAGGAACCGCTTGCGCTTGAACAAATTGAAAATTGGCATCTAGGGCCCAATCTCCTGCTGTTTCAATGGTTCCAAAAGAAACCCCGGCAAAGCCGCCCCAATTTGCTCGTTTATGATCGGAAACCGCAACAGGCTTGGCAAAATGATTATAAAGTATTGCCATGTACGGCTTGATTAATTTGGTAAATTTATCTTGTAGGTCAATTTGATAACCTATCAAAAATTGTGAAATACCAAATCTGAACCTCTCATTCCGAATTCTAGTTTCTTCATTACTTCCGCTAAATGTTTTTTTCCAATTGATAAAAGAATATTTAATTAAAAAGCCGGTGTTGGCGATATGGAGCATGCCAAGCTCGCCAACTTCGCCAAAATGTTTATAAAAGTCACTGATAAGAAAAATGGCCGAGTTAAAATATAAATCGCCGATATTGTCAAAGGCCTTATTAAATCTGAAAATGGCTCCGTCCAAAATGGCGGAAAATTCAATCTTAGAATCAAACATACTAAGATTTTTTCTTCCAAGCTCGGCATCAATGGTAAAAGTCTCGCCTTGAATCGCCCTTCCTCCAAAGTAAGCTCGTTCTAAAGCGATATGATTTGCAGATCCGCTATCCGTTCCCATGTCGTTATCAAATTCAAGCTTTACCGAAGCCCAGGAACGATCGGTGTGGTAGTCAAACATCAGATTCACTTCAACATCGCAAGCATATACCGGAATATGATTGGGAGAGCCTCTGCCTCTTTGTCTTACTCCATTTCTATCCTCAAAATACCCTTGGCATTCGGTCCTGACCTCTCCCATAATCGCCAGATCGCCCCCTTTTTCCCTAACGGTGACCATCCTCTTTTCTTTAATCCATTGACGAAGAGCCTGAACATCGGGATCTTCTTGCTTTCCTTCTAATTCCAAATCTTGAGCAATAAGAGCTTTGGGATCCAATTTTTCTTTTGTTTCAACATCTTTTGCAAATAATTGAGCTGAGCAGATAACAGCAAGCAAAGTTCGTAAAAAATAACGCATATTAGCCCTTTTTATAAAATTTTGGCTAATAGCTTATCTCAATTTTGATTTTTTTTCAAAATTTTTTAAAAAGCATAAATAAATTCGATTTCAAAACCAGTAAAATGAATATTGGGCCCAATTTGATGGTCCAATGTATTTGACTCTTGATAATTCATAAGAACTATCAAATTTTGGGTAATGGCATACAGCCCCTCAATTTCAAATCCTAAGAAATTGCCCCCTCCAACCGTGGTTTCAACAGTTGTTGCGCCGCCTTTACCATTAATATGAATGGTATACGTCCCAATACCCTCAGCATTGCCGCGACCTACCCCCGCCGCATCAAAGTCCGGAACGGCCTGAGCCTGAACTATTTGATAGCTTGCATCAAATGCCCAATCTTTAGCTTTAGAGATTGTTCCAACAGATATTCCGATGTATCCCGCGAGGTTCGCTTTTTTATTAGCAACTACCGGTAACTCTTTTGCAAAATGATTGCACAAAAAAGCGATATATGGCTTTACGATGTAGGGCCGATTGTTTAGATCGACCTGATAAGCTAACAAAACCTGAGATATGCCAAATCTGAATCGATCGTTCCGAAGTTCCTGACAAGATCCTGAAAAGTGTTTTTTCCAATTTATAAATGAGTATTTAATTAAAAAACCGGTGTTTGCAATACGAAGAAAGCCAAATTCTCCAACTTCTCCAAAATGTTTGTAAAAATCATCTACTAAAAAAACAGCCGTATTAAAATAAAAATCGCCAATAGATTGAAATGCTTTATTAAATTTAAAAATTGCGCCATCCAAAATTGAACCAAACTCGATCTTTGAATCAAATAGATTAAGCTCGCGTCTTCCAAGCTCGGCATCTAGAGTAAAAGTTTCTCCTTGAATGGCCCGGCCTCCAAAATAAGCTCTTTCCAGAACGATATTGCTAAATTTGCCGCTTTGGGTTCCCATTTCATTATCAAACTCAAGTTTAACATCAGCCCAAGATCTGTCGGTATGATAGTCGAGCATTAAATTTAATTCTATATCGAACTGATATTGGGCGGTATCTCCTGAAGATTCTCTACCGATCTGTCTCTTGCCATTTTTAGTTTCAAAATTTCCTTGGCATGAGGGGCGGACCTCGCCGCTTAAGGCAAGATTGCCCCCCATTTCTTTAATGGTGATCATCCTTTTTTCATTTATCCATTGCCGAAGAGCCCTAATATCGGGATCGATTTGTTTTCCATCTAATTCCAAATCCTGAGCAAATAGTCCAGCAGAAAAAAACAAAAAAAGAATTAAAAAGCGATTCATTTTTAACATGAGCAAAGATCCCTAGCCCATGTTAAAATATTATTTTTAAATAAGCATTAAAATCTGATATCGGCGATTAGATTACAAGATTGTTCATTTATAAAACGGCCCTCAATGGTTAGCGCAAAATACCGTTTGTTAGATAAAGTTGCTCCTAGAAAAAGGCCAACTTTATGCAAATATTTCATCTTGAAATAAGATCTATTTGAAAAGGCGGGGGACTTCAGTCTTAGCCTAGTATCTTTTAAAGATAGACCTATAAATGGTGATAATAAGCTGGTCTCATAAGCTAAGCCCGGAGAGATCTGCCATTCCTTAAATTTAAATTTAGTATTTTTGGAAGGAACAGGAAGATCATTATCGAACAATTTAACACCCCTGGCATGAAAGATTGAGTATTTAACATCTACGCTAAATAACGTGTCTTGAAGCATTTGGAACAATATGAGTTTTCCTCCTGCCCGATAATAGAGATCGTTTTTGCTTTCAATCTTATATAAATTATTCGGATAGGATAAAAGAATATTGATTTTGTCATAACCAACATTTGCATAAAGATCGAACCTATCTTTAAAATTTAAAATTACTCCTCCTAAACTTGTTAAAGCGGAACAATTTTTTAAGTTAAATCCTTGGCTTTTCCAAAAATTAGTGAGCTTCAACCTTTGATTAGAAATAAGGTCCAGCTCATAAGAAGCTCGAAGATTTACTAAAGAAGTATCGGGAATAAAAAAGCCTTCTTCAAGAATAGCCGGATCTGCAGGGTTCCCACTGGAAGCTCCATGCAATACACTACAAAAAAGTAAAAAAAATAATATTTTCTTCATTTAAAAACGAATATCGCCAGATATGGTAAAGGCCTCTTCATCGATTAATCTTACTTCCAGCCCGAGCATAAAATATTTCGAGTTGGAAATAGAGCATCCTAAATACAATCCAAAATTTTCTCTATTTTCCATAGATATCGAATTAGAGTCCGTATTTATGTTAACATTTCCAGTATGTATCTTTGCGGTAGAGCTCGAATATTTAGCTCCAATATAAGGAATGAAAAAATCAATTTTATAAGCCATTCCTAAATCACCTTGCCATTCTTTATAGTCGATTTTAGAATTATCAAAAGCTTGTTCAACCCCGTTTTTCACAAGCCACAAAAGATCAGGGCTAGTTGTAAAGTATCTGCCGCCGCCGCTTAATACAAAATTGCCCCATTCAAAAAAAATGGCTTTAGCTCCAACGCCATAGCAAAATTTATAATGGCTTTCTAATTCGATTCGTAAATTATCCGGGGCTTGTTTAAAACGCCAATCGGATCTGATCCTTGATTCTCCGACTACTCCATAGAGATCAAAACGGTCATGAATATTGATGGTCAATGTTCCCGACTGGACATCTTGCTTAAAGTTATCAATAATCCCATCGGCCCCATCATCTTTTTCCATTTTGGCATTATATACAAAATTTCCTTCGTATCCCGCTCTTACATTAATCCAACTGCCGGGAGAAATAAAAAATCCCTCCTTAATAATTGCCGGATTAAATGGATCACCGGCTGGGGCAGCAAACAGGCTATTTACGCAAAGTGCAAAAAACAGAAGAGCTCTTTTCATTTTTAATCCTATAAAATTCTTTAACAAAAAAGATAACCGAAAAAAAAATCTTTTTCCAGAAGAATGTGAAACACAACCTTATAAAAATTTTTATATTTATTGGATCGGCAAGACAGAAAATCAAAGAATTTGGCTGCTATTTTTTTTTGTTTGGTATAAAATGGTTTTTTTCAAACAATCATTTCAGGGTAGATAACAATGTTTGTCCAAGTCAAAAAAGTAAAAATAGAACTTCCGAACAATAGTACTGCGTGGGATCTGGCTAAAAAACTTAATTTAACCGGCCCCGATCAAGCTCTTTGCGCACGCATCCAAGGGAAGTTATACGATCTTTCTCATATCTTAAATGAAGGGGACGATGTAGAGCTTATAGATTTTCACTCCGCTGAGGGGAAAGATCTATTTTGGCACTCTTCAGCTCACGTTCTGGCCCAAGCTGTATTAAGGCTTTGGCCAAATGCCCTGCCTACAATCGGGCCAAGTATTGAAAATGGTTTTTATTATGATTTTGCTAATTTGACCATATCGGAAGAGGATCTTTTAAAAATTGAAAAAGAGGCAAAAGCAATAATCGAAGAAAATTTTAAACCCGAGCGGGTCGTTTTAAAAAATAAAGAAGAGGCTAAAAAGCTTTTTGCAAAAAACCCCTTTAAATGTGAAATGATCGATGAATTTGACACAGGGGAAATAACCGGATATAAGCAAGGAGAGTTTTTCGATTTATGCAGAGGGCCCCATTTACCGGTCCTTGGAAAAATCAAGGCTTTTAAAGTTTTAAAAACTTCCGGGGCATATTGGAGAGCCGATCAAAAAAGAGAAATGCTAACTAGAATTTATGGCATCTCTTTTCCCGAAAAGAAAATGCTTACCGATTATTTAACCTTTTTAGAAGAAGCAAAAAAAAGAGATCATAAATTAATCGGGCAGAACTTGGATCTTTTTTCCTTTAAAGAAGAAGGGCCTGGCATGCCTTTCATCCATCCCAAAGGGATGGTGATGTGGGAAGAGCTTTTAAAATTTTTAAGAGAGCTTTTTGATGAATATAATTATGTGGAGATCAAAACTCCGATCCTGCTATCCAAAGAGCTTTGGGAAACTTCGGGCCACTGGTCCTATTATCGTCAAAATATGTATACATCCGAGATTGAGGAAAAAGAATTTGCGATCAAACCGATGAACTGTCCCGGCGGCATGCTTTTTTATAAAACCCATATTCATAGCTATCGAGAGCTTCCATATAAAGTTGCAGAGATCGGCCTGGTCCATAGACATGAGCCCTCAGGGGCATTGAATGGTCTTTTTAGAGTTAGAAGCTTTCATCAAGACGACGCTCATATTTTTATGAAGCCAGATCAAATCCAGGACGGCATTTTAGATGTGATCTCTTTTGCCAGCAAGCTTTACATGACCTTTGGTCTATCATATAGAATGGAGCTTTCCACGAGGCCGGCAAAAAGCATTGGAAGTGTCGAGGATTGGGAAATGGCAACGCAAGGATTGAAGGGGGCTTTGGACGAACATGGCCATTCATATAAAATCAACGAAGGGGACGGCGCTTTTTATGGTCCCAAAATTGATTTTCATATTAAAGATGCCCTAGGAAGGTCTTGGCAATGCGGCACTATCCAGCTAGACATGGCCTTGCCTGAGAGATTTCAATTGGAATATGTGGACTCTGACGGCAAGCATAAAAGGCCGATAATGATACACCGAGCAATGTGCGGTTCTATAGAGCGTTTTTTTGGTGTGATAATAGAACATTTTGCCGGTAATTTTCCTCTTTGGATATCGCCTCTTGGCGTTAGGCTTATTACTGTAGCCGAGCGGCATAAAGAATATGCATCCAAACTTTTAAAAAGGTTTAAGGAAGAGGGACTCTCTTGTGATATTGACGATTCGAATGAATCGGTCGGCAAGAAAATTAGAAATGCCCAGCTCTTAAAAATCAACTACATGTTGACCATAGGAGATCAAGAGGTTGAAAAAAGCACTATTTCACTAAGGACTCGAGATAATGTGGTTCATGGCGAGATGAGTTTACAATCTTTTCTTGAAAAAGTTCTTAAGGAAAAAAAGGAAAAAGCTTTAATATCACCATTTACAGCCTCTGAATAACCTAAAGGATGCATATGATTATAGCGACTACAAGTTTTAAAGGTGGAACGGCCAAGACCTCGACCACTTTGCATGTAGGTTCGGCTCTTGCCGAATATCACAAGAAAAAAGTTCTTTTGATTGATTTTGACGCTCAGGCCAATTTAACAACCGGCCTTGGGTTTGATCCGGACGAACAAGACAGCTTAGCTCCGGTCCTTCAAGGAGAAAAAAAACTTGAAGAGGTTATTTTAAAAACTTCTATCCCTAACCTTTATTTAGCTCCGGCCGATGCCTGGCTGGAAAGGGTTGAGGTAACAGGATCTTTAGCTTCCGACCGCTATTCGCATGAAAGATTAAAAGAGATGTTACGTCCTTTGGATTTTGATTATATTATAATCGATACCCCACCCTCCATTTGCTGGCTGACAGAATCGGCATTAATTGCGGCCCATTCAGCCTTGATTTGCGTAACTCCCGAATTTTATAGCATCAAAGGGCTCCAACGTTTAGGCATATTCATTAACAATATGTCGGAAAGGCATGGTTTATCGGTCTTAGGGATTACTCTTTCATTTTGGAACCCCCGAGGCAAAACCAATAATGAGTTTCAGCAAGTGATTGAAAACACATTCCCCGGCAAATTATTAAACGCTAAAATCCGCAGAGATATTGCTGTTTCTGAAGCCACCATTTATGGAAAGCCGGTATTTAAAACTGCTCCCAAGTGCCGAGCTTCCGATGATTATAAAATTTTAACCAAAGAACTCTTAGCCAAGAGTAAAGCCGCTTTACAAGAAATAGGAGAAAAACAAAATGCCGAACTTTCATGCTCTGCTCAATCTTAGACTAAGATCCAAAGAGTCGCAAAAACCGAAAATGACCGCGCTTGCCGAAAAGTCCTCCAGCGGTGAACTATCCAGTTTTTCCGGAGTGTTTAAGGTCTCTTCTTTAAATGAAGATGAGAAGCAAAACTTAGCTGACATTTTAAAAAATTTTGAGCCGCAAGAAAACACAGCTTTGGATAATAATGATTTACAAAGCTTAATAACTATAACGGCCGAAGTTAAAGCGATAACCAATCAAGCGGTCATGCTTCATGGCGAGAGGATAAAAAGAGCGCAAGACCTTTTAAAAAAATACAAAGACGGCGCCTTTACTGCTTGGCTTTTAACTATTTATGGCAATCGGCAAACTCCCTATAATTTTTTACAATACTATGAATTTTATACATCTATGGCGCCGGAGCTTCAAGCTAGAATAGATATAATGCCAAGGCAAGCCATTTATACTTTAGCATCGAGAACGGGATCTAAAGAGCAAAAAGAAGAAGTAGTGAAAACTTATCAAGGGCAATCGAAAAAAGAGCTTCTTTTAGCTATCAGGAAAATGTTTCCATTAGCCCTGGATGATAAAAGACAGTCGAGTCAAACAGTGCAGATCATAGATTTATTAAAGAAAATACGTAATGAAGCAAAAGTTAATAATTTTAATTTCGATGACGCTCAAAAAAGTGAAATAACGGAATTACTTGAACAAATTCGTAAATTTGTTTATAACAAGGATTAAGTTCTCTCCACATAATAAGATCCGCTTTCAAGAGCGGATCTTATCGATTCTTAAAACATCGGATTGGCAATTACATATCTTGCGTGTTGGTCATTTTTCATAATATTCATTTAAATATCCCAAGGACACTATAACACTCATTGCAGCTATAGTGATGGGTAAAGTTTGTTTTACAAGATTTTTTAAAGAAACCTTGTAAGCTTTCATTTGAAAATCTCTAATTCAGACCTCCTGACCTCGACGATTTAAGAGGAGACCATTTCGTAAAAAAGTCGCAATTTTGTCCCCGGAAAAACGGTTTCAGTTTCGTTAAGAACTTCGCATAAACGTTCCGCTGTTTCATCGGCACTCCGAGTAGTCAA
>JACRNF010000035.1 GCA_016219355.1 Chlamydiota bacterium
ACTCCCTCTTTGGGCTGTGAAATCAAATCCTAAATTTGATAAACCGAAGTAAAGGCTCTAAGATTTAGGTTCAAGCAATAAACTATATACCCAAACAACCTGAAAAACTGGATTTTCGGCTTCAGTGAAAGATCTCAGGATTCAACGATCGTAAGTGAGTCAATATTAGAAATATGAACTCACTTACGATCGTTGAATCCTGAGATCTTTCACTGAAGCCCAAAACCAATTTTTCAGGTTGTTAGGGTATAAAATCAATTATTTCAGAAAAATAACCACTATCTTGCACGCTCTCATCTACACCATTAACATGGATAAGAACGGGCCATGAGGAAAATCGCTTTGGAAGAGTAATGCAAGATATCTTTTTTTTAACCTCATGAATTATATCGGATTTAAGAGGATTGACCGAAAACTTGATTTCACAAGCAAAAAGAGTATTAAACCTTGTTTGAATTAGATAATCGACTTGACATCCCTTCCTTGTGGTGGTCCGTTTTTGAAAATAGGGATTATCCGCGACGATGTCCCCCGGTCTAATTCCTAATTTCTCCCAGATTTTTTTTCGATTTTTTAATACCAAGTTTTCAAATTGCAGGCCCATTATCGAGCTCCACCCGGGTAAAGATGAGATGTCTTGATTTTCAAAACCGTCACGAAGAACTCGATCCCGATTTGGTAGCACGTGCTTCAAATAAAATCTCAAATAATTATCGCTCAATCGAAATTGACTTAGTTTGGAGGCTTTTTCTGATTTAACCAGCCAAGTATAATCTCTTGTGATAAATCCCGATTCAATCAAATCATCAAGATACTCACTTAAAGTTCCACTTTTTGCAAAATCAAGAGCTTTGCAGATTTTTTTAAACTCCAGGGGCCCATTTGCAAGAATTTCAATAATTGGACGATAAATTTCACTTCGTTTTTCAAAAAGATCGTGGAAGATGTTGTCAAATTCTTTGAATAGAGCTCCCTCTTTATGAAAGCAAAGGTTTTTAATATTATCATTAGCGTTTAGTCCCGATTGAATCAGCTCAAGGTACCAAGGTATTCCACCTGTAACTCCAAGAATTTTAAAGACCTCATATGCAGAGCCTCGAAATCCTTTTGTTTGCAAAAGTTCATTGCAGGTATTCAAGGGGAGCTCTTCTAATTTTAATAAAAGAGATAGTCTTCCAAAAAATGCTGTAGAGCTTATAATATTTTCCTCTATCCAGGTAGAAACCGATCCGCAGAGGATTAAGATAAGGTTGGGATTTTTTTTAAACTCAAGGTCCCATGCATTTTTGAGTTTGCCTAAGAACGAAGGATCTTTTGATCCCATCCAGGAAATTTCATCGAAAAGGATAATTACGGGGCCTTTATTTGTATGCCTGGCAAGTAGGGAAAAAAGAGTAGCCCAATCTTGCGCTACAATGTTACTTAAGCCAATTTGTTTACAAAGCTGCCCGGTAAACACATCTCTTTGAGATTGAGCAGTAATATCCGGTGAAGGAGGGATGCCTGCAAATGTGAGCAAACGTTTATCTTTTGCGAATTCTTCGATGAGACGGCTTTTGCCGATCCTGCGCCTTCCTCTTACGGCAATAAGGCTGGCTGATTTTTTTTGTAGAAGATGGGAGAGCTTCTTAAGTTCTTCTTTTCTGCCTACAAATACATCATTGTTCATAAAAAACTCCTCTGCACAATATAATGAAATGATAACTTATGTGCAGATAAATCGCAAGAGAAAATTCTGCACCAAACTTAGATTTTAGATGTTTTGTGCAGAATTGATTAAATTTTGGCTTTCTCTTCTCTATAAGAGAAACGGACGTTGCTAATTAAAAATATTAGTTTACATGATTAGAATAATTTTTAATATATTCTCTTAAACAGTCATAAATTTTTAAACCTCACTTCTAATCAGTAAAACATTTTTGATTTTGGAAAAAATTGTTAGTTTTTATCCAAATGATGATTTCACCAATTAGTTCTATGTTTGTTTTTTCTTCAAAAAAGAGAAGAGGATTTTTAGCATTAATCAAGCGATAAAAATAACAACTAAAAATCCTTGCCTATGAACATGAATCTTGCATATACTAAAAATTTGGCCAAATTAAAAAAAATATGACTTGGGCTTCTTTACACGTCCATTCTCAATTCTCCATTCTTGACTCAACATTGTCTGTAGAGAAAATTGCCTCTTTGGCAAAAGAAAATCAGATGCCGGCTATCGCTTTGACCGATAGCGGCAATATGTTTGGAGCTGTTGATTTTTATAAAGCCTGCAAAGAACATAAAATCAAACCTATTATCGGATGCGAACTTTGGCTCGCTCATGGATCGAGATTTGAAAAAAAGAAAAGCACTTCCCATCCTTTGGCATACCCGATAGTTTTACTGGCAAAAAACCAGATCGGCTATCGCAATTTATGCAAGCTCTCTTCTATCGGCTATGTTGAGGGCTTTTATTATCACCCAAGAATCGATAAGGAAATTTTAGAGAAGCATAGCGAAGGGCTTATTTGCCTCGCTGGAAGCTTAAGATCATCGATAGCTCATTTGATTTTACAAGGGCTAGAGGAAGAGCTTAAAAACGAAGTTAGCTTTTTTTCCAATCTCTTTAAAGAAGACTTTTATCTTGAGCTCCAACGGCACTTCATGAAAAGAGAAGATATCGAAAAAGGGCAAATGGATAAAGAAAGCTGGCTTTTGCAAGAATTAAAAGAGTTTGTTGAAAAACAAGAGAAAGTCAACCGGGCCATTATTGAATTTTCTAAACATAGCAATATAAAATGTGTGGCGACAAATGATGTCCATTACGCTAAAAGAGAAGATTATAAAGCCCATGAAATTTTACTGAATATTCAATCGGCAGATGTTGTCGAAATGTGGGAAAAAGATAGCGGTGGAAATCCTATACAGCGAATACCCAACCCGAAAAGAAAAATTTATCCTTCTCATGAGTTTTATTTTAAATCTGAAGAAGAAATAAGGGAGCTTTTTAAAGAAATCCCTGAGGCTGTTACCAACTCTTTGGAAATAGTTGATAAATGTAATTTTTCTTTTGATTTTAACACGAAACATTATCCGGTTTTTGTCCCCGATACTTTGAAAGAGGGAGAAGATCGTAAAAAATCTGCCGAGAGTTTTTTATATAATTTGTGCTTAGAGTCAATAGATAAAAGATATACTCCGGATAAGTTGCAAAAAGTTTTGGAAAAATATCCGGGCCAAGATCCCAAAGAGGTTGTGAAAAAAAGATTTCAGTATGAATATGATATTCTATCCTCTAAGGGAATGTCCGATTACTTGTTGATCGTATATGATTTTATTGCCTGGGCTAAAAAAAGAAATATTTTTGTCGGGCCGGGAAGAGGCTCGGCAGCGGGCTCCATTATTTCTTATTTGATCGGGATTACCGATATCGAGCCCCTTCGCTTTAGTTTATTTTTTGAGAGGTTTATCAATCCCGAAAGGATCTCTTATCCCGATATCGACGTTGACATTTGCATGGACCGCAGATCTGAGGTAATCGATTATACCGTACAAAAATATGGCAAGGACAAAGTTGCCCAAATCATCACTTTTGGAACCATGAAAGCTAAAATGGCCATCAAGGATGTCGGTAGAGTAATGAGCGTTCCTTTGGCCAAAGTTAATACTATTGCAAAGCTTGTCCCTGAAGATCCTAATATGACGTTAGATAAAGCTTTAAAGCTCGATCCTGAGCTAACCAATGCTTACGAAAACGATGAAGATACCAAAATGATCATCGATCTTGCAAAAACGCTTGAAGGATCGATTAGAAATACTTCCCTGCATGCTGCTGGGTTAATCATTTCAGAGGGTCCACTTACCAATTACGTACCAGTTTGCACTTCTAAGGACAGCGAAATGCTGGTCACTCAATATGCCATGAAACCGGTTGAGATGGTAGGTCTTTTGAAAATTGACTTTTTGGGACTGAAAACTTTGACATCTATCGAAAAAACAGTTTTGGCTGTTGAGCAAAATTTTAATCAAAAAATCGATTGGATAAATTTACCTTTAGATGATAAAAACACCTTTAATCTATTAAATCGGGGAAAGACTTTAGGAATATTCCAAATAGAATCTGGAGGTATGCAAGAACTTTCCAAACAGCTTCATATTGATAATTTTGAAGAGATCATTGCGGTTGTTGCTTTATATCGACCAGGTCCTATGGACATGATTCCCTCTTTTATTGCGAGAAAACATGGTAAAGAGCCTATTGAGATCGATCATCCCTTTATGAAAGAGATTTTGCAAGAGACTTATGGCGTAATGGTCTATCAAGAACAGGTAATGCAAATTGCTTCCAAATTGGCCGGCTATTCCCTTGGAGAAGGGGACGTTCTACGAAGAGCCATGGGTAAAAAAGATAAAGTGGAAATGACCAAACAAAGAGATAAGTTTGTTCAAGGGTCTAAAAAAAATAATATTTCAGAAGAAACTGCCGTAAAAATTTTTGATAAGATTGAAAAGTTTGCTTCTTACGGTTTTAATAAATCCCACGCCGCCGCTTATGCATATCTTGCTTATGTTACCGCTTATCTAAAAGCTAATTATCCCAGTGAATGGATGGCTTCTTTAATGACATCTGATAAAGACGATCTTACCAAAGTGGCCAAATTTATAGCCGAGTGCAAAGTCTTACAGATTGCTATTTTGCTTCCCGATATCAATGAGTCCGCTTCAGAATTTAGGGCTACAAAAAATGGGATCAGGTTTGCTTTAAGCGCGATCAAAGGAATTGGAGAAGGGGTAGCGCTTGCTATTGTCGAAGAAAGAAAAAAAGGGAATTTTAAAAGTCTTTACGATTTTATCAATCGGATCGATACTTCAAAAGTGGGTAAAAAAAATATTGAGCTTTTAATCGATGCAGGGGCTTTTGATTTTACTAAAGCTTCCAGAGATGCGATGAGAGAAAATGTTGAGCAAATTTACGAAGATGTTTCCCGCAAGCAAAAAGAAGAGGCCAAAGGGGTATTAGATATTTTTTCTCTTTTAGAAGAAAATGAAGAATATGTTTTACCCGAAGCAAAAAGAGAATCTGCTCCTTTAGAACTTTTAGCCAAAGAAAAACAGCTACTTGGTTTTTATTTATCTTTTCATCCGATGGAAAAATATGATGAGCTATTAAAAAAACTAAAAACTTCATCTTTAAGCGAAATCGAAAAGACAGAAAATAATACTTTGCTAAGGACCGCTTTTATCGTAGATGATATTGAATTTAAAATTTCTTCAAAAACGCAAAAGAAATTTGCCATTTTGACCATTTCCGACGGTATTGATCGGTTTGAGCTTCCTATTTGGTCCGAGCTTTGCGAAAAAAAAGGAGAGCTTCTTTTAGAAAATCAACTTTTATATGCCATACTTCAAGTAGAAAAAAAAGAAGATGGGATAAAATTGCAATGCCGCCATTTAGAAGATCTGACAAAAATTGATAGTAATTTAATTACTTCTTGTGATGAAATCTTTTCTAAACTATCAAAAGATCACAACAAATCGGATAATAAAAAACGGAAGATGAATAAAGACTTTAAAGAAGAAAGAAAAGTTGCTCTTTTAAAAATCAATGTCAATGCCGATAAAATGCACCTTTCGCAGGTGATGAATATCAAAAGCATTTTGAAAAAAAATCTAGGCTCTACCCCGGTGGAAATCCATTTTTATTCCCAAAATAAACCAATCTCTATTTTGACGTTAGATCTCACTTTACATATTAAATATGACTTAGACCTCATGAGCTCATTAAAAGAGCTTTCTTGTATTGTTAGCATGGCTATTGAATAATTATGCATTTGGAAGAACTACAAAAATTAGTAGCGAAAGGCGAATCGGAAAATTTGGAGTTTAAAAAGACGACTGGGCAAAGAACCGAAGCTGCTAAAACTGTTTGTGCGTTGCTCAATGGTTATGGAGGATTTTTACTTTTTGGCATATCTGATAAAGGAGAAATAGTTGGTCAACAAGTAACGGCAAAAACACTTGAAGACATTAGTCATGAACTACGCCGGATTGAACCTCCAGCATTTCCTGAAATTGAAACCGTCGCCATTGGAAACGATAGAGCTGTCATTGTTATTCGTATTTCAGGAAAAATGGGAACTTATTGCTATGATGGCCGTCCTTATATTCGGCATGGTCCCACTACTCTAATTATGCCTCGCGAAGAGTATGAAAAACGCATTTTAGATAAGTTTCATGCACATCGTCGATGGGAAAATGAACTTGCTCCTGATTGGGTAACAATTAAGGACTTAGATGAAGATGAGATTCAATTAACTCTCCAGAATGCGGTTAAGTTAGGCCGCATGAAAAAAACTTCATATACTGATTCAGAATCTATTTTACGCGGATTAGGTCTTTTTGATGATGGGCATCTCATTAATGCAGCGGTTGTCTTATATGGTAAGAGTGAAAGGCTTTTTCCAAACTATCCTCAGCTAGCCATAAGGCTTGCTCGGTTTAGAGGTTCGGACCGTTTAGGTGGTTTTTTAGATAACCGGGACTATTGGGGAAATGCTTTTGATCTTTTGAGACGGAGTGAGCTGTTTTTGTTAGATTATGTGCCCATAGCAGGTCAAGTAGTACCAGGGAAAATTATCCGTGAAGATTATCCTCTTTATCCGCCTCTTGCAACTCGAGAAGCTGTGGCCAATGCGATATGTCATAGAGATTATATTACACAGGGTGGAGCGGTTGCAATCGCGATGTATGATGACCGATTGGAAATTATTAATCCGGGAATGCTGCATTTTGATATGACGCCAGAGAAATTGACTCATCCGCACGAGTCAAAACCATGGAATCCAATCATTGCTAGTGTATTTTACCGTGCAGGAGTGATTGAAAAATGGGGAATGGGGACTCTCAATATTATCGATTGGTGTAAAGAAAATAAAAATCCAGAGCCGATATGGGAAGTGAGAGCGCAATCGGTTGTAACCACTTTTTTATCCTCTATCTTTTTCTCTACGGGAAAAAGGCCCGAGTCAAGGCCCGAGTCAAGGCCCGAGTCAAGGCCCGAGTCACTAGAAAATGAGGTCTTAAGTTTATTACAAAATAACTCCTTATCCAAAGTGGAAATATCTAATAGCTTGGGACATAAACATATTTCAGGAGGGCTAAAAAAAGTTCTTATTCGGTTGCTTGAGCAAGAAAAAATTGCCTATACAATACCTGAAAAACCTAATAGCAGGTTGCAAAAATATAAATTGAAAAGATGAAGTAGGGATGTTTAAAGATATTAATCTAGGCGCTTTGTCTTGTAAGTAACTTAAAATAAGATATATAAGTAGATATTGAAATAGACCTAAAAGGCTTTGACGAAGCCGAAAATCCAATTTTTCAGGTTGTTTTGGTATAGGCAAAAAAACGCAAATAATAATTTTAAAAGTATAAATTTTCTAAAAATCAAAATAAATTTTTAGTAAGAAAAGGTAATTTTTATAAAAATTATAATTTAGATTTACGGAAAACTTTGCAACGCAAAACTTTGTGTTGCCTCGAAAGAATTTTTGAGCTACATTTTTTTGTTTTTATAACAGATTATTAACAAATTGAGGTGTTTGTGACCAACCACGAAGCTAAAAAGCCAAAATCTCATGAAGGATTGCCGGAAAAGAAAAAAGCTACGGAAAAGATTAATCTAACAACTATCAAAACAGATCCGAAATCTCCAATCCAAGGTTTGGTTTGTAGAGAAGAGCATAAGAAGTTGTTCGAGGCTCTTTGGAATAGGAAGTAAAACTCATGCGCCTTATGCCAATAGTTCTGGAATCCATTGTACCAAATGGATTAGAAACGTATGAGCAATCTGAAGTTTTAAAAACTAATTTGTCCGGAGTTGGATGAAATCACGGTGGAGGAAGTAATTTCTCATTGGTTATCAATTCTTGGCTATATGACAAAAGCCCAGAGGATCTTATTCTTCACGGAATTAGAAATGATCATTGTCAAGTTGCCACGAGCTGACCAAGCAAAAATTAAATTTAATATTCTAGAGGTTTTTTAATGAATGCCAAGAAAAGTCAACCACCCCTGCATGAATGCAGAGGCTGTGCGACCTTGAAACTTAAAGACTAGTATGGTGAAAGTCCATTCCAGGAGGAATTACCTAGACCTGTAATAGAAAGTAACTGCGTCACTGTGAAGTGGGGTGGAGAGCAACTGGATATAAAGCATCAGACTGTAGGATGA
>JACRNF010000011.1 GCA_016219355.1 Chlamydiota bacterium
AAAATGGGTTAGGGACAGTTGCGATTACTAAAACGGGAACCGGTACGCTCATTCTGTCCGGAGCGAATACTTATAGCGGAACAACAACACTTACTGCAGGAACGCTTAAAGGTGGAGCGGCGAATGTCTTTGGAGGATCTGTCTCAGCCTCAGCCCTGGTCATGAATGGGGGTACCTTAGATATGGGAGGCTTTGATCAAGGGTTCGGTTCGCTAACAGGAAGTAACAACATTACCTCTAGCTCTGCGGGATCGATCACTGCAACTTTTGGGTTTGACAACACAAGTCCTGCAGCATATAGCGGTATCATTCAAAATGGGTCGGGAACGGTAGGGATTACTAAAACGGGAACCGGCACGCTCATTCTGTCCGGAGCGAATACATATACCGGAACAACAACAGTTACAGCAGGTATTCTTAAAGGTGGAGCGGCCAATGTCTTCGGAGGATCTGTCTCAGCCTCAGCCCTTGTCATGGGAGGGGGAACCTTAGATATGGGAGGCTTTAATCAAGCCTTCGGTTCGCTAACGGGAAGCGGTACTATTACTTCCGGCTCTGCAGGATCGATCACAGCAACTTTTGGGTTTGACAATACAAGTCCTGCAGCATATAGCGGTATCATTCAAAATGGGTCGGGAGCGGTCGCGATTACTAAAACGGGAACGGGCACGCTCATTCTGTCCGGAGCGAATACATATACCGGAACAACAACGATTACTGCAGGTACACTTAAAGGTGGAGCGGCCAATGCTTTCGGAGGATCTGTCTCAGCCTCAGCCCTTGTCATCAGTGGCACCTTAGATATGGGAGGCTTTGATCAAGCCTTCGGTTCGCTAACGGGAAGCGGTACCATTACCTCTAGCTCTGCAGGGGCGCTGACGGCAACTTTTGGGCTTGATAACACAAGTCCTGCCGCATATAGCGGTCTCATTCAAGATGGATTGGGTACTGTAGGGGTTACTAAAACAGGAGCGGGATTATTACAATTCTCCGGAGCTTCTCCCAATACCTATACGGGAACAACAACTGTTAGCGCAGGAACCTTACAATTAAATAAAACAGTAGGACCTGCCGTACCTTCAACTGTTGTAAATATTAACGGTGGAACTCTGCAGCTTGCGGCTGCCGATCAAATAAGTAATTCAGCTGCAGTAACGATAAGTCCGGGAACTTTTGACTTGGGTGGAAATACTGAAACGATAAGTAGCCTTACCTTTCAAGCCGGTACATTGAGTCAAGGGGGAGCAACTTTATCATTATCCTCCACTGCTACTGCTCTTACGATGAGAGATACAACTATATCAGGCAATATTACCTTATCTGGTGGAATCGGAGGAGATATTGTATTTGATAATACCAATAATGGAACTGCAACTATTTCAGGAACGCTTAATTTAGGAAGTGCTAGTCGAACATTTAATATTAGCTCGGGTACAGCAGATAACGATATGAACATTACAGGCAATATCACAAATGGTTTGAATACTATTACTATTACTAAAACCGGAGCCGGAACTCTTCGTCTTGGCGGCACGGTAGATGAAGTTGGAAGTACGCAAGTCAATGCAGGTATTTTACGAGTTGAGGGCACGTTGAATACTAAGCATATTGATGTCAATCCTTCAGGTACGGTAAGCGGAGCAGGAACAATCGTGACTGGTTCCACTACTTTCATCAATCATGGAATAGTGAGACCGGGAGATCCTTTAGTTCCTAATGAAATTGCTATTTTAACAATCGACGGTAATTATGAAAACGCCTCAGATGGTACACTTTATTTAGATGCTATCGATACAACGATTCCGACTGATTATTATACTAGGTTAAGAGTTATAAACGGAAGTGTTAAGCTGAATGGAACACTTATTGTCAATTTCTATAATACAGTTGACTTTAGCGATGTGGATACTTTTATGCTTATTGATAATACTTCAGGCACAGGTCTATCAGGTACATTCGCTACTGTTGAATATATTGACCTTCCTGCAAACGTCGGTGTTTTTTTAGAATACCAGGCTAATGCTTTATTATTGATTTATGGGGTCACTTTACAAAGCTATATAGACATCTCCAGAATGTTCTTTTCTACGATTGAAGAAGAAAATAAATATTTGCTTTCTAGATTATATAACATAGAGCAATCTCAAAGATATTATAAAAAGCATAGAACTTATAAACAGAAAAATTATTTAACTGCAAATGATAACGGTCAGATCCTTTGTGAAAATAAAGATAAACCGCACTCTAACTCTTTAAATGAAGAACGTTCCATTCGTACAAAACCTTGGGAAATTTATATTGGAGGTCTTTCAAGTTCTCAAAATATGAAAGATGTTCCATTTAGCTCTCCATCTAGCGTTGCTACCTTAGAGCCGGGATTTGATGCAAGCTCTTTAGGTTTGATAGGAGGTATAGAACATAATTTTTCTACCGGGATGGTTGGCTTTGCTGCAGTTATTGAAGAGCTTAAGGAAAATGTAAATAATAATTGGGGAAAAGTAAACGAATTTTCCATGAGGGCAAATATATATTCTTCAATTTATTGTCCGAAGATACAAGATTTGACATTTAAACTTATCGTTGGAGGAGGAAGGGAAGAATATCGAGTTCATAGAACAATTGCATTAAGACATCTAACCGCAAACGGTAATCCTACGGCTAAAGAGGTAAATGGTTTGTTCGGAATTGATTATGCAATACGTATAAAAGATGGATCTATCACTCCCTTGGCAAATTTACAATATGCATATTTGTCGATTGATAAAATTACCGAAACCGGATCTGATGTAATTAATAACTACATAATTTTACAACAAAAGCGTCAATCGTTCCAATCCAACCTTGGTATAAGAGCAGATTATTCTATTGTAAAAAAACGATTTATTTTTGAACCTGAATTGCATTTTTACTGGCAGAGAAACTTGTTGGATAATGCAAGAAATGTTCGCATGGAAGTAAGCTTCCAGGAAAATTTAGTTACTCAACAAGTTTTAGGCAGAGGCAAGCAAATAATGTATTTAGGAGCAGGCTTGGCAGTAAGACTAAATAATAATGTCTCGATCAAAGCTTATTATGATCATGCATGGAATAAAGATCTACACTCTAACTTTTTCTATTTGACCCTAGGAAGGGATTTTTAAAATTTTTTATCTTCTCATTAAAAATTTATTTTGCTAGTCTGTTTTCCAAAAAAACTCTTTAGGGGTATTTTATGTATGTAGTAGTTCTATTCCTTGCTTTAATTTTTAAGATCTTAACCAGTGGATTTGCCGATATATCTCAACCCAAAGTGACATCTGATGTAAATAATGCGATTGTTGTTTGGCATCAAGATGATGGGACGAATTTAAGAATAAATGTAGCTTATACTAATGACTTTGGTCAGACTTGGTCTGAGCCAAGTAGAATATCAAATGCCGGTTTTGATGCAACTACCCCAATAGTCCAAATGAAAGGTAGTAACGCCGTTGCTATTTGGCAAAATTCTGATGGAACTAATGATGCAATTCAAGTATCTAATTCAACTGATTACGGAGTAACATGGTCAGCTCCTCAAACTATTTCACTAGATGGTTCGAGTGGAGCCAATGTTTGCATGATCTTACAAACAAATAATAATAAAGTGATTGCTATGTGGGAGTGTACATATAATGGACAATATCAAATTGATACCGCATATTCTTTAGATTTTGGAGCTACTTGGTCTACAGTCAATATGTTGATGGTCAATGCCAAAGAAATGCATTTTCCTAGAATGGGGGTTAATGACAATGGCAATGCGGTTGCAGTTTGGATGAGAGATACTTCAACTCAATATGAATTGATCGTTGCTGAATCTTCAGACGGAGGAGTAAATTGGACGGTGATGCCATCTAAAAACATTGAAGGTGTTTATAGCCCCGAGGTAGTAATTGATAATACGGATAACGTTCTTATATCTTGGAGTACATTGAATAATGGGCCTCTTGGTATTGTAACCTGTTATTTTCCTTTTGCCGATTATAACAGCTTGGTGGTAAATCAGATTGATACTAATCCAAATGCTTGTTTTTCTCCTAAGTTAGTGTTGTTTGACTCCATCAAGGCAGCTATGGTCTATTTTTCACAGCCACCTGCATGCCAAATCGTTGCGGAAGCTTGCGCTAATATAGCAGCTCCTATTTGGCCTTTACCTATAAATATTACTAATAATGTTTTAAATAACTTATACCCTAAGTTAAAAAACACATCAACTGGACAGCTAATATCGGTTTGGCAAGGATTTGACGGAAGCGATTTTAGAATAAAGAGCAGTTATTCTTTTGATGGGGGAACTTCTTGGTCAGAACCTGTAGATATTTCTGAATTAGGAAAAGAGGGATATTCTCCCGATATTTCTACCACTCAAGATCGATATGCTATAACAGCTTGGCAAAATTATTCCAACAACTCAATCCAGGTGGCTTCTTCATCGGATTCAGGGGTAACTTGGTCAGCGCCGATAACATTATCAAGATAATTTAGAGTTTTCTAAGAGCCGAAGTAATCAAATTACTGAGGCTCGTTTCTTTATTTTCTTCGTAGGCGAGCCTAGCCGCTTTTTGAGCCTGCATTGGATTATAGCCAAGATTGATCAAGGCATTGATAGCATCAAAAAGAGTAGTGTTTGTTGATGTGTTAGAAATTTTTACAAAGTTTTTGAACTTGTCTTTTAATTCTATAACGAGCCGTTCTGATGTTTTTTTACCGATTCCGGGAACTTTGCTAATCAACCGGGTATCGTTATTTGCAATGGCTTGTTGAAAATTTTCAAAGTCAATATGGCCAATTAAATTGTTAGCAGTTTTTGGCCCAATGCCCGATATGTTAATCAAAAGCTCAAATAATTCTTTTTCTTCTTTGGATAAAAATCCATAGAGCGTATGAGCATCTTCTCGAACAATTAAAACGACATATATTAAAAGATCAGAACCGATATTAGGAAGTTTTGCAAAAGAGCTTAAGGGTATAAATATTTTATAGCCAATGCCGTTTGCTTCGATCACAACTTTAGAATTATCAGCTAGTATTAATTGTCCTTTAATGTGTTCGTACATGGTTTTTTCTCTAATCGTTTGTTATATAAAATAGCATGAGAATGACAAATTGCCAAGGCTAAAGCATCGGCTGCATCCTCAGGGGTTGGCATTGTTGTAAGCTTTAAAAGCACTTGGACCATTTTTTGGATTTGTAACTTGGAAGCGCTTCCCGATCCTACGATAGCTTGTTTGGCTTTTCTTGGAGCATATTCAAAAACTTCAATGTTGTTTTTTGCGGCAGCTAAAATTACTGAGCCTCTTGCCATGCCAAGCTTAATCGCTGATTGCACATTTTTTTTCACGAATTGAGTTTCAACGGCAAGAGCTGAAGGCTGAAATTTTTTTATCAGCTCTTCAATCCCTTCAAAAATAATTAAATATCTTTTTTCTAATGGTAAATTTACAGGAGGACGAATGCAGCCAAAGTCTATTGGAATGTGGGTGTTGTTTTCCAGCTTGATTATTCCATAGCCGGTAATGCGGGTGCCGGGGTCGACCCCCATGATTATTTTATTCTCAGGCATGTTTTTCTTTGTAAGGCTTAAATTTACTTATAATGGTTTTAAAATTTAAAAGCTTTTGAAAAATGAGCAAAACAAAGTAGAAAAAAAATGGAAAAAAATATATGACTTATATCTAAACAACTTGAAAAATTTTAAGGTTTTTACATGAAAATTTTTTTTTCCTTTTTAATATTGTTTTTCTTTGCAACTCCCGGATTTTCCTGCACAAATATTTTAGTAACCAAAGGGGCTTCTCAAACCGGTTCAGTTATTGTAGCCCATGAAAATGATGATGAAGTTGGAGACAATCGGATTGTATATGTTCCTGCTAAACATCATCGTAAGGGAGCTCAAAAACCGGTTTTTCGACATACGAGCGCATATCCGAGGTTCGTAGGAAATAGCAGAGGTCCGCAATATAATACTGATGAGCCTAAAACTAAACCGATTGGTTATGTCGATCAAGTTGAGCATACCTTTGCTTATTTTGATGCAAATTATGGAGTTTGTAATGAACATCAGCTGAGTTTTGGAGAAGCGACTACTGCAGCTTATGTTTATACTGAACCTAGCAACGAGAGGATACTTGACTCGGGAGAGCTATCAAGACTCGCTTTGGAAAGATGTATAAAGGCCAAAGAGGCCGTTTTACTCATGGGAGCAATGGCCGAAAAATATGGTTATTACGGTTGGGGAGAAGTTTTACTCATTGGAGATACCGAAGAAGGGTGGGTTTTTGAGATTTGTTCTCCTCCTTCTAAAAAAGGGGCAATTTGGGTTGCTAAAAAAGTACCTGATGGCGAGGTGTTTGTCAATGGTAATGAGTTTAGAATAAGAGAAATTAAAACCGATGATCCCGATATTTTATATTCCTCTAATTTGTTTCAAATAGCCAAAGAAGAGAAATGGATAAAAGAGGGAGAAATGCTGGATTGGTTAAAAGCGGTCTCTCCCGGAGAATATAATCATCCCTATTATGCTTTAAGACGGATATGGAGTTTGCAAAGTAGGATTTCTCCTTCTTTAAAATTATCTCCTTGGGTTGAAGATGGATATACCAAGGCTTATCCTTTTTCGATAAAACCGGATAAAAAACTTTCAGTATCGGATGTTTTTGCTTTGTATAGAGACCACTATGAAGGGACTGAATTTGATATGACTAAAGGGTTATCATCGGGCCCCTTCGGAAGTCCTAATAGATATGTTTCAGATTATGATCTCTCGTACAATCAGCCGGATAAAAATGTTTCTCTTCCTTTAAAGGGAGCTTGGGAGAGGCCCATTTCAGTTTTTTATGCCGGATATGTTCATGTATGTGAAGCTAGAAAAGAGCTTCCTGATGCAATCGGAGGAATATGCTGGATCGGTCTTGACGCTCCTTATACCAATTGTTTTATGCCGGTATATGTTGGAGTTAATGATATTCCTGTGGATATTCAAATTGGCAATCCTAATGTTTTTGATGAAAAGGGAGCTTGGTGGCCGTTTAACTTTGTTGCTAATTGGGCTAATTTAAAATTTTCTTACATGAAAGAAGATATTATCAAAGTGCAAAGCCGTTTAGAAAATGAAGAGCTGCAAAATCAGGCAAAAGTTGAGGCAGAGGCTTTAGCGTTATACAAAAATAATCCTTTAGAGGCAAAAAATTATTTAACCGATTATTGCGATCAAAATGTTAAAAAAGTTTTAAAAGAGTGGTGGGCTCTTTCTAAATTTTTAATCGTAAAATATAACGATGGTTATATCAATACTCCTAAAATGGCAACTCCGGTTGGATATCCGCAAGAGTGGCTGGATGAGGTTGGTTATGATAAAGGTCCAGCGGCTTATACAAAGCCTAAGTAGAAGCATAATTTCAAGTGTTTAAGCGATTTATTATTAACCTCAGTTTTGGGTTTAATCCACTCAGAATCAGCAATCTTTTTGCAATTTTGATTTCTTTTTTTCTCGGAAATAGAGCCTTTGGCTATTTTCTTCGAAAAAAAAGAAATCAAACTCTTCAAAATCTTAGCAGATTCAGAGGGAAGAAACCCAAAACTGAGGTTATTAAGCTATTGTGAAAAATGCAACTATCCGATCAAGCTGCTTTTAGTCTATAACTCTTTTATTATAATAAACTTTATCATTCGCTATTGTCTTTAAAAATGATTAATTTAATTTTTAATGGGCGTTTTTCTGCCGATTTCTTTGAGAGTCTTCTCTATAGAATCATCCGTAAAATGACAAATTACTGTTTATTGATCGATTTTTTTGATCTAAAAACAATCCATAAAAAGTCATTTGCCAATCTGCGGATTGTTTTTATGTGCAAAAAAACATCCATAGATTGACTTTTGCTGATTTGCTGATTGATTTATATGAAGAGAAAATGGTACACTATGAGTTAAAACAGGAGAAAAATCGATGAGAGATACCCCATTTATTGGTCGAGAAGCTGAAAAGGAGAGGTTGAAAGGACTTTTAAATAAAAAAAGTGCCAGTCTTATTGTAGTGCGAGGGAGAAGACGGATTGGGAAAAGCAGGCTTCTTGCTGAGTTTGGAAAAGGAATGAAAAGCTTGTTTTTTTCGGGGAATCCTCCAGTACGTGGGATAACAGCGCAGTCTCAACGAGAGCTCTTTACTGATCAACTCCGGAGAGTGGGGATTCCTGGTATTAAGCCGGATAATTGGGGGGATCTCTTTTGGCATCTATCTAAACATACCCAAGAGGGACAGATGCTGATTGTATTCGATGAGATTTCATGGATGGGAGGAAAAGATCCTTTTTTCCTAAGTCAATTGAAAACAGCTTGGGATATGTATTTTAGCAAAAATCCACAGCTAATTATTGCTCTTTGTGGCTCGATCTCTTCATGGATCGAGAAAAATATCCTTAGTAGCACGGGATTTATTGGTAGGATCACGATTGATCTCGTTCTTGAAGAGCTTCCATTACATGCTTGTAACGCCTTCTGGCATCCCAAGGAAAAACGTATTTCCGCCTATGAAAAATTCAAGCTTTTATCGATAACAGGAGGAGTGCCTCTCTATCTAGAACAGATTGAACCAAGTTTGCCTGCTGAGCAAAATATTCGAGATTTTTGTTTTACCAAAGGGGGATTGCTCGTCCGCGAATTTGATGAGGTATTTTCAGATCTCTTCTCAAGGAGCAAGAGAATTAACAAAAAAATTGTGACCTGTCTTGCAAATGGTCCAAAAGAACTTATACAGATTTGTAAGGAGCTTGGGAAAAGCCAAGGTGGATTGTATAGTCAGTACTTGGATGAGCTAGTAAAAGCGGGCTTTGTAAAAAGGGATTTTATTTGGGATCTTAAAAATGGGCAGCAGCGAAAGATCAGTCGATATCGTTTAAGTGATAATTACTTGCGTTTCTATTTGAAGTACATTGCATCGAATCGTGTCAAAATCGAAAAGGGGGCCGTGTCTGCCTCCATGGTGAATAATCTTCCTGGCTGGGAAGGGATCATGGGCTTGCAGTTTGAAAATCTAGTTGTGCATAATTTTAAGGTGCTTTGGAAGGTGTTGAACCTTTCAGGAGAGGAAGTCATCATGGATGGCCCTTTCTTTCAAACGTCAACGATCAGACAGACTGGATGTCAAATCGATTATATGATTCAAACTCGTTTTCATAATCTTTATATATGTGAGATTAAATTCTCAAAAAATCCTGTGGGTACGAAGGTCATCGAAGAGATGGAGGAAAAAATAAAACGATTAAAAGTGCCAAAACGTTTTTCGATTAGACCTGTTCTGATCCATGTCAATGGGGTTGAGGATGCCGTTTTAGATCAGGGATATTTTGATAAGATAATTGATTTCGGTCAGTTATTGGAATGAGGTTTCTGTGCCGTTCCTATATATCTAGATATTTTAAGAACGGCATGGTTTGTTGCGCAACGGATCAAGGTGCAAAGCCGTTTGGAAAAAGAAGAGCTGCAAAATCAGGCAAAAGTTGAGGCACAAGCTTTAGCGTTATATAAAAATAATCCTTTAGAGGCTAAAAATTATTTAACCGATTATTGCGATCAAAATGTTAAAAAAGTTTTAAAAGATTGGTGGCCCTTTCTAAATTTTTAATCGTAAAATATAACGATGGTTATATAAACACGCCTAAAATGGCAACGCTTGTAGGTTATTCGGTTGGTTATGATAAAGGACCTATAAGTTATTCAAAGCTTAAGTGATTTATAATTAGTTTATTATGAAAAATGCAACCCCACTTGCAAAATTTAGACCAAATTTTGTATAATAGGTAGCAGAAGGAAAAATATGTTTAAAAGATTTTTTACGCCGCCTCAAAATCATAGCTATTTTCTTTTTGGACCACGTGGAACCGGAAAATCTACATGGCTAAAAGAATATTACAAAAATGCATTGTGGTTTGATTTAAATGATCCAAAAACCTTTCTTATGTTTTCGATGTATCCAGAAAAATTACGATCTATCTTAGCCGAAAAAAAAGAGCAAACAGTTGTCATTGATGAAGTGCAAAAAGTTCCCAATATTTTAAATGTTGTACATAGCTTGATTGAAGAAAAAAAAGGATATCAATTTGTTTTGACAGGTTCAAGCGCTAGAAAACTTAAAAAAGATGGGGCAAATTTACTCGGAGGTAGAGCCCTTTTAAAACGAATGCCACCTTTTTTTGCTCAGGAGCTAGGCTCTTTTTTTAATCTTGAGCGGAATTTACGCTTAGGAATGCTTCCTATAGTTTTGGACGCTACTTCTCCTGAAGAGGTTTTGAAAGCTTATGTTGGAATATATCTTAAAGAAGAGGTGCAAGCCGAAGGAATAGCAAGACGAGTAGGTGATTTTGCTAGATTTTTAGAGACAATTAGCTCTTCTCATGGTTCTACAATAAATGCTTCCAATATTGCAAGAGAGTGTCAAATTGCAAGAAAAACAGTTGATAGCTATCTTCAAATTTTAGAAGATCAGGTAGAAAATTATGGGCTTCATTTTTGGCAGACGAGTTCAAAGTTAGAAGTAGATTTTATTCTTAGCGGGCCTGATACATTTTTAGCAATCGAAGTAAAAAATGGAACTGCCATTCATCCAAGTGATTTAAGAGGTCTGTTAGCTTTTAAAGAAGATTATCCTGAATCAACTTTGCTTCTTTTATACAGAGGCAAGGAGCGATTTAGAGAAAAAGATGTTCTTGTTTTTCCGGTAGATGATTTTTTAAAACTAATAAATCCAAATGAGCCTTTTGTTAAATTATAAGATTTAAACAGATTTTAACAAAATTCATAATAATTATTAATTGACGGTTTGTGGTCAATATGTCCAGAAAAATTGGACATTTAGGCAAAATTACAATAAGGTGTTTATTGCATAAAAACTATAAGATATTATGGATTCATAGAATGAGACTGCTTAAAAAGATAAAAAAAACATTATAAACATCAAATAAAAAAATAAGGGTCAATATCTATCCAGGCATTCCGTATTAGATCGGCATTGACAGCGCATAGAAAAAGGCAGCATCGACTTTAAGCTCTACAATGAGAAAGATGAGTTTTTGTGCTCGATCAAGATAGCTCATGGAAAGCATACAAAGAAAGAAGTCGTGGCCTTTAGCGTACAAAAAACAGAAAGAGAATAGAAGAAAAGGTTTGGCAATGGCCTCCGCAAAAGAAATTAAAAAACATCTTAAGATAGCACTTAAAGAAATCGGAGAGATTAAACCTTTTTTTAACAAGGTCTATAAATCTTGGATTTTTAGCCATCCATCCTATCCAGATGTCGAGTATGCAGGTGAGTCGAAAGATGAAGTAATTAAGAATTATCCCCTATACCTAAAAGATTTTATTGAAGAGATGTTGAATAATAATCTAGCGCCTCACATCGAAAAAGCTGTAAAAGGTCGTGGAGGGAAGAGAGCGGGAGCAGGAAGACCTAAGGGGAGAAGATTGTTAAAAAGACGCATATATGTTCCCCAAGAGATTGCCGAGGATGTTGTTGAGTTTTTTCATCAACCAAACTCTATAAAAACCTTCCGTCAATTAATAGCCAAAAGTCACTGATAAAATCATTGTTGATTTTCTCCAAAATATGATAAAATAGTAATTTGTTATTGTAATATTCATTAATTTATTTGACCAATATTAAATTAATGTTGGGAGCAGATCTTAAAGTGTCTTTGCGCCATAAAAAAATGATAGATTTTCAACCTAAAAATCTCATTGTCAGAATGCCCAACTGGATAGGCGATCTGGTAATGGCTCTTCCGGTGCTCACTAACCTTAAAAAAAATTTTCCCGAAGCTAAAATTACCGCTTTAGTTAAAAGCAGCATTGGACCTGTTTTACAACATTTTTCCGATATTGATGAAATTATTTTTTTTGAAAAGGGGGATAAGCTTTTAGCTAAAAAACTTCAAAGTAAAAATTTTGATCTTGCTATTTTACTTACAAACTCTTTTTCTTCCGCTTATCTTTTTTATAAGGCTAAAATTAAAAATATTGTAGGGTTTAAAAATGAGCTTCGAAGTTTTTTCTTGGATTTCAAAATCAAAAGATCTAAGGAAAGTTATAATCAACATCTGGTTTTAACCTACCTTGAACTTTTAAAACCGCTAAATTGCAAAATTTTTTCAACTAAACCTCATTTAGTTATCACGACAGAAGAGGTCAAGCATGCAAAAAAATTATTGGAAGAACTAAAAATATCTAATAAAACTATTATCGGTTTAAATCCTGGAGCCGCTTTTGGAGAAGCCAAATGCTGGCCAATGTCAAGATATAAAGAAGTTGCTAAAAAACTTTTGCAAGATCCTAATAACGGAGTGATTGTCTTTGGAGATAATAAACAAAGAGATTTAATCGATGAATGCTTTAAAGATGTTCCTGAAATTATAAATCTTTCTGGGAAAACAGGCTTAAGAGAACTCATGGCTTTAATTAGCCTTTGCGATGTTTTTTTAACCAACGATAGCGGCCCGATGCATATTGCTGCTGCATTAAACATTCCTCTTGTGGCCATTTTTGGTTCTACTTCTGAGGTTTTAACCGGTCCCTGCTCTGATAGCGCCATAGTTATAAATAAAAAAGTAAAATGTTCTCCTTGCTTTAAGAGAAAATGTCCGATAGATTTTAAGTGTATGAATAATATTCATGTTGATGAAGTGCTAAAAAAAATTGAGTTGATGAAACATGCTAAAAAAAATTCTGAGAAAATTTAGAAAAAATCCGTTGGATGTAATTTTAAAAAAAGCAAAAAAAGAAAATAAAAAAAGCTTTTTGATTTGTTGGAATCGAGGCCTTGGCGATATTGCGCTTGGCCTTTATGCTTTAGTGTATGGTATTAATGCTGTTGTTCCCGATGCAAAAATCACTTTTTTAATCAGAGAAGATTTAAAAGAAGGGTTTTCTTTGCTTGAGGGAGTGGATTACATTCCCGTCTCTTTTTGGAGAAGGGCAATTCCCTATGATGCAAAGCATGCTTTAAAAGAGCTCAACATTAAGAAGCAATTTGATGTGGTCATTGAAAAACCGGATCCTACCTATTGGCTTAAATCACAAAGAGGAGTAATTACACCAAAACTTAAATGGGATAAATCTTTTGATTCTCTTGCTAAAAAATTTGATCTTCCTAAAAATTCAATTTTTATCGGAGTGCAACCTCAAACTGAAACTAAATATGGGTTTTGGAGAAATGTTTCCATGCAAAAATGGGAAGAGCTTTTTAAAACTTTAGATCCCGATCTAAAAGTCATTTTATTTGGAAAAGAGCAAAGTGTAAAAATTAACGGAGATAATATTATTGATTTAAGAGGCAAGACCTCGCTTTTGGAAGTGATGTCCATTATAAAGAACCACTGTTCTTATTTTATTGCTTTAGACTCCGGCATTTTATCGATGCTTTATTATTTAGATGAAGAATTTCCTATAAAAGTGATTTCTCTTTGGGCAAATGCCGATCATGGAATTTTAAAACAAAATGTCAATTCTCCAAATCCAAAGCTTTTGCATAAACCTATTATAACCCAAGATTTATCTAACATAGATATTAATCTAATCAAAAACGAGCTCTATTTAGAAGAGATCCAAAATAAATTATTGTCAGCTTTTTTCCATAGACGAAAAAACTGCAAATGACCAAAAAAAAGCTTTTTTACAAAAAAAAACTGAATTAAAAAATGTTATTCCTTTAGAACATTCTGAAAAAGGGTCTTTAGAAGATATTGCAATTGGGCAAAGTCAAATTGCTGAAAAAAAAGTGGGCGTTCTTTTAATGGCAGGAGGGCAAGGTACAAGGCTTGGGACAAATCATCCTAAGGGCATGTTTATAATAAATGGAAAATCTTTATTTCAAATCTTTTGTGAAAAAATTTTAGATAAACAAAAAAAATATTGGGTAAAGCTTTACGGAGCTATAATGACCTCTTCTTGCAATCATGAAGAAACTCTTTCGTTTTTTGAAAAAAATAATTTTTTTGGTCTAAAAGGCCAGCTTTTCTTTTTTATTCAAGATGATCTTGCTTTTTTAGATGAAGAGGGAAAATGGTTTTTAGAAAATGGAAAGATCATGATGGGGCCGGACGGCAATGGAAAAATCTTTCATCATTTTTATAAAAGCTCTATTTTTAAAAAATTTCAAAAGGAAGGGATAGAAAATGTTGTAACTATTCCTATAGATAATCTATTAGCCGATCCATTTGATGAAGAGCTCCTTGGATATCATTTGAAAAATAATAATGATGTTACGATAAGGTGTATTGAAAAAAATCCCAAGTACAAGATGGGGCTTTTTGCAGAGCATGATGGAAAATTAAAAATTGTTGAGTATTTTGAAGCAGATGAGTCTATTAATTTTAAATATGGCAATGTCGGAATTTACGCTATAAGCATGGAATTTATTAAAAAGATCTATGACAAAGAGCTTCCTTTTCATTTGGCATATAAGAAAATTGATCCTACAAAAGATAAAATGGCATATAAATGCGAGCATTTCATATTTGATGTTTTGGATTTTACGACCAAGGCTAAAACTCTTTTATCAGATCCCGAAAAATTTTGTTTATTTTTAAAAGGACAAGAGAGCCTAAAAGAAATTTATGAGAGGTTTGAGCAAAATTAAAAATTTTAACAATAATATTTTTTGCTCCGTGATATTTTATTTTTTTAAAGTGCAAGAATTGTATTATTAAACTAACTCAAAATCAACAGAATTAAAAAAATATAGAGTCGGATATCAGTTGTAATTTTGCACCGTTCAATACCTTCGAGCCTAGAGAATCCGTAATACATTAATAAAGTACCAAAAATAATACCAATTATTGGAAAAATTGGCATGGCTATGGCCGATGTCTTAGCCCAAATGCCCACTGCAACTACAACTGCTCCAACAGCAATTTGTACTTTATGATTGTTAAAAATATTTGCAATCATATTTTTTTTCCTTGTGTTTTATGGTTGTAAAAAATTAAATCGCTTCAATTTGATAATGATTAAGATCTTTAGACAAGTAAATTTTCATTTCAGAATAGTAACTTTTTGCAAATTTTTGTAAAGCATTCACATCGGCCTCTTCTTTTGACCCAAGAAAAGCTCGGGCAGCTGCAATACAATCAACGTCCTTATCTTTATAGCTGCCGGCACGGGTTTTAAATTCAATAAATCGGGATTCAATCGGCGCAGTTGATTTTTGATCGGTTTTGAAAAAAATATGTCCCAAGGTTCCACCGCTTACGACGGTAAGGTTAGAATTCCCTTGGAAATTTTTTATGATCTCGTCATCAAGTTCTCCATTGGTTAGGTTCATATTAAGTTTTTTAGCTTGAATGAGCAGAGGGTCCTTTGATGGATCTTGGATGACTTGATCAAAGATGAAAGGACGATGTTGGAGTTTGTTGAAACCATTAATCATTAATAAAGCACTAAAAATAATACCAATTATTGGAAAAATTGGCATGGCTACAGCCGATATCTTAGCCCAAATGCTTACTGCAGCTACAACTGTCCCAACAACAATATGTACCTTAGGATTGTTAAAAATATTTGTTATCATTTTTTTTCTCCTTGCGTTTTATGGTTGTAAAAAATTAAAACGCTTCAACATGATAAAGATTATTGTAGGATAAGTAAATTTTCAAAGTAGAATAAGCACTTTCTGAAAACTTTTGCAAAGCATCCACATCGGCCGCTTCTTTTGACCCTAGAACAGCTCGAGCTGCAGCAATACAATCAACTTCGTTATCATTATAACCTGTACTAATTGCCGTTCTGAGGCCTCTTTCAACCATAATCATTTTGGATTCTTCAACTGAAGCATGAAGATTGTTTTCGTTAAAAAAAGGAAATATATGGTTCTCCGTTCCAACACATAGGACACCTAGGTGATACTTCTCAATAAGCTTATGAATTATATTTTCTAAGGCGCTACTCGAAAGGTTTATATTAAGTTTTTAGCTAGAATAAGCAGTGGATCTTCTGATGAGTTTCGATTTTGAATGACTTGGGTATTAGAAAAGGGGCGATGTGTAGTATCTTGGAGCCTTTGGAGTCCATAGAGTCCCCAAAGCTCTAGTAAAGAGCCAAAAATAATACCAATTATTGGAAAAATTGGCATGGCTACAGCCGATATCTTAGCCCAAATGCTTGCTGCAACTACAATTGTTCCTACAATAACTTGAAACTTAGGGTTGCTGAAAATATTTGTAATCATTTTTTTTCTCCTTGCATATTTTTGATTTTTAAGCTGCAATATTTTGTTGAAAAATATTAATCCGCTTTAATTTGATAATGATTAAGATCTGTAGACAAATAAATCCTCATTTTAGAATAGCAACTTTTTGCAAACTTATGTAAAGCGCTCACATCAGCCTCTTCCTTTGACCCTAGAACAGCTCGAGCTGCAGCAATACAATCAATGTCCTTATCTTTATAGCCTAGATAAGATTTTATAGTGTCTAACTCGATCCGCCTGGACTCCATTGCCGTAGATTTTTGATCGTTTTTATTAAAAACATTAACCGTGGTTGAAACTGTTATGTAACTAAAGCTTGACTCTGCTTTGCAATTATTAATGATCTCATGAGCTAATTTCGAATCAGGAACGTTCATATTAAGTTTTTTTGCTTGAATGAGCAGAGGGTCTTTTAATGGATCTTGGATGACTTGATCAAAGATGAAAGGACTATGTTCGTTTTTTTGGAGTTTAGAAAAACCATAAACCATGAGTAAAGCACCAAAAATAACACCAAGTATCGGAAAAATGGGTAAAACGACAGCAGATACCTTAGCCCAAATGCTTACTGCAACTACAACCGCCCCAACAGTAATATGTACCTTAGGATTGTTAAAAATACTTGTAATCATTTTTTTTCTCCTTGCATATTTTTGGCTTTTAAAGCGGTAATATTATGCTATTAAATGAGCTAAAAAGCTACAGATTTTTAGGAAAATTAAAAAAATTATTATTAATAGATGCTTAAATGAGCTTAAAAGACATGCTTGTAAAAAAAATTCGATCGTAACATAATGCTCCAATAAGTTAGGTGGAAAAAAATCATGAAAATATGTTACTTAGGAGCAGGCACTTGGGGAACGGCTCTAGCTTTTTTGCTTTCGCAAAATGGCCATGAGGTAATTGTTTGGGATAGAAATCCTGATAGAATAAAAATTCTAAACGAAAAAAGAGTCCATCCCAAGTTAGAAAATTTTTTAATTCCTCAAAATATTTCTTATACAGCAAATTTAAAAGAAGCGCTTCAAGATGCAGAAATGATCATTGAAAGTATCACATCTTCCGGCATTAGAAAAATGTTTGAAATGATCAAAGCAATTAAAAATGTGACCTGCCCGATTGTGATTACATCGAAGGGGATAGAACAAAAGACCGGCCTTTTGCTGCCTGAGGTAATAATAGAAGTTTTAGGTGAAGAGCATCAAAATCAGATCGGTTGCTTGAGCGGTCCCTCTCATGCCGAAGAGGTGATCAGAAACATTCCGACATCGGTTGTTTGCTCAGCCTATGATCCTGAAATTATGAACCTGATCGGTAAAATTTTTAATGGGCCCCAATTTAGGGTTTATCCTAATTCCGATATCCGAGGGGTGACTTTTGGCGGGGCAATGAAAAATATCGTGGCGATTGCCTGCGGCATTTCCGATGGATTGGGATTTGGCGATAATACCAAAGCCGCTTTAATGACAAGAGGTCTACATGAGATGCGAAAACTCTGCGAAACTAAAGGTGCAAGTCCTGAAACCTTGATAGGGTTATCGGGCCTTGGCGATCTTTGCGTAACTTGCCTTTCCAAATATAGCCGTAATTATACTTTTGGTAGGTTAATTGCTGAAGGTTATTCAGTTGAAAAAGCCAAAGAAAAAATCGGCATGGCAATCGAAGGGATCTATACCTGCGTCGCGGCTTTAGAGCTAGCCAGAAAATATAAAATTCCCGTTCCTATCACTGAAGGGGTTTATGCAATCATTTATCAAAATCTCTCTCCAAGAAATGTGGTAAATCTTTTATTCCAAAGAGAAATCAAAAACGAGAACGAATGAAAGTTGTCACTCCTTCTGAAATGCTCAGAATCGAAAAGCTCTCCATTTTTGAAGGCGCTAGTGATAAACATTATGTAGAAAAAGTGGGTAAGGCTATAGCTAATATAGCTTGTGGATATATCCAAAAACATTTCTTATCTAAAAAAATCTATCTTCTTGTAGGCAAGGGAAATAACGGAGCCGATGCTCTATCAGCAGGATGTGTTCTTTTAAAAGAACGGTTTTGTGTTCAAGCTTATCTTTTTTTTAAAATTGACGAGAGCAGCCCACTTTGCCGATACAATTTTGAAAAATTTAAAAAACTAGGAGGAGAGTTTCATTTTATCTCAGACATTGCTGATCTGATCTTTGAAAAAAAATCTCTTATCTTAGATGGGATTTTTGGTATTGGCTTTGAAGGTCAACTAAAAGGTTTTTTGCTTCAGGCAGTTAAAAAAATTAATCAAGAAGAGTTCATTATTGCAATCGATGTTCCATCCGGTTTAAATGCTGCAACAGGAGAAGTTTTAAGCGAGGCGATCAAAGCTGATCTAACTATTTTTTTGGGTTTGCCAAAAATGGGATTTTTTCTAAGAGATGGAGCAAAATATGTTGGCTCTTTACATTTGGCCGATTTTGGTTTAAAAGAAAAGTATATTAAACAAGCGAAAGAAGAGTTTACTTTTATGCAGGCAAAAGAGGCGAAAAAATTACTTCCTAAAATAGAAAAAAATCGACATAAATACGAAGCAGGATATGTAGTCGGGATAGCCGGCTCAAAACCCATGCAAGGGGCAGCTAAACTTGCGGGGTTTGCAGCTTTAAAATCAGGATGTGGCATTGTTAAAATTTTATCTTTTGGATATTTGGACTTTTTGCCGTTTGAGCTTATTAACTTATCGTTAGAGGATGAGTCGATTGTTTCGGTTATAGAGCTTTGCAATAAAGCGGACTCTGTTTTTATCGGCCCGGGCCTTGGAAGGACCAAGCAAACGGAAAAATTTTTATCGATTATTTTACCTAAAATTAAAGTTAGAACAGTGCTGGACGCTGACGCTCTTTATTTTTTGGCGAGTAACTTAAAATGCCCTCTTCCTAAAGATGTTATATTGACGCCGCATAGAAAAGAGATGTTAAGACTTTTAGGAGAAGAAAAAATAGGGGATGAAGAAAAGTTTTTGCAAAAATGTCAAAAATTTGCTGACAAATATAGTCTGGTAATTGTTTTAAAAGGACCGAACACTTTTATTTTTTCATCTAATAAAAAGAAGGTGGTAATTAAAATGGGCGATCCGGGTATGGCAACAGCCGGAACAGGCGATGTGCTCACAGGCATTATTGCTTCTTTAATTGCCCAAGGACTAAATTGTTTTGACGCATCAAAGCTGGGTGTCTATTTACATGGAAGGTCCGGTGAAATGGCGGCAGAGGAAAAAACCTCATATTCAATGATAGCCTCTGATCTGATAAGTTCTTTGCCAAAAGTTTTTAAAAGTGTTTTAAAAGCTTGAGTAATATTCTTTATACCATTTTACGAAATGGCCCAAACCCTCTTCTATGGAAGTTTGAGGATGAAAATTTAACATGTTTTTACTTTTGGAAATGTCTGCAGCGGTGACTAACATTTCCCCTTTTTGCATCGGCAGAAATTTTTTTATGGCTTTTTTGTTTAATTTTTCTTCCAAAATGGAGATAAATTTTAATAGCTCTACCGGTTTATTGTTACCAAGGTTGAAAATCTCAAAATCGGCATTTAAATCTAAAGCCGCAGCAGTTCCTTTTACAATGTCCTCAATATAGGTAAAGTCTCTTTGCAACGCGCCATTATTAAAGATCTCGATAGTTTTTTCTTCTAAAATGCTTTTGGTAAATTGAAAGTAGGCCATATCGGGCCTGCCAAATGGGCCATATACTGTAAAATAACGAAGGCCTACCATCGGGATTTTATATATATGATGATAAGCAAAGGCGAGAGATTCATTAGCTTTTTTAGTGGCGCCGTAGAGATTGGTTTGATGATCGGTTTGGTCCTCGGTTGAAAAAGGAACTTTTTGATTTAAGCCATAAACTGAAGAGGATGAGGCAAAGACCAATTTTGCCGGATGTTTTTTTAAAGCTTCCAGGATGCAGACAAAACCTTTTAAGTTAGAAGAGACATAATCTTGAGGTTGTAAAAGGGAGTGTCTAACTCCTGCTTGGGCTGCCAAATGAACTACATGAGTGATAGCATTATCTTTTAAGATTTTATCTAAAAGCTCTTCGTTGTTGATATCTCCGTTTATTACTTCGATGCCGTTTTCAAGTAAGATTTTTTGTCTGGATAGTTTTAGATTAACATCATAATAGTGATTGAAGTTATCAAGGCCGATTACAAAATAATTTTGCTTTTTTAGATAAAGGCAAAGATGAAATCCGATGAACCCCGAAGCGCCGGTCACAAAAATATTTTTCATTTTCTTTTCTCAATTAAAAAAAAGTTATGTTATAACTCTCTATTTTAGTTTTTATTAATCTTATTTGCACTTGGTTTTTTTGATTATATGAAAAAAATATTGTTAACTCTTTTTTTTATTCTATTGTATAGCTGCTCTCATCAAACAGGTGGAGAGGCGGTCTATGGAGCGGATGAGTTTGTTTTAGACTCTTATAAGATAAAAGAAGGGAAATTTTCTATTTTGCAAATGCAAGGAGAAAATAAAGAAGGGCTGTCCATGGGCTTATTAGATGAATATGAAGATACGATCTGTGAGGGCGATATTTTGCAAATAGCGGTTTATCACCCTAAAAGACAAGATATTACGGCAGCGGTCAAAGAAATTGGAGAGAGTGTTGGATTTAGTGTGATCGATGGTAAAATCACTTTGCCTGATTTAGAGAGCATTGAAGTTAATGGCCTGACCTTGGTGCAGGCAAAAAAAAGAGTTGAGGATAAATATAATGGACAAATCCAGGATGTGGAGGTGTTTATTGGATACAAGGACAGGGCGATTCGAAAGGTGGAGCTCGCCGGCCTTGTTTCTTCTCCTTCTATAATGGTAGATGGCAAAATCCGCCTTTTTGATGTTTTATCCAAAGCTAGGATCCCACCCGAAGCCAATCTTTTTAAAAGCTATATAATTAGAGAAAATAAACTGCTTGCGGTTGATCTTTATAAACTTTTAAAAGAGGGGGACATGAGCCAAAATATTGTCATGAAAGGGGGGGATAAAGTTTATATTGCAGAACCCTCGGCTGCTAAATTAATGGTCATGGGAGAAGTGGGCAAAGAATGTGTGGTAAGTTTGCCTCACGGCTCAATGCCGCTACGAGAAGCTCTTGCCCAAGCAGGGGGCATTCCATATACCGGCGACAAGTCCTATATTCAAGTGATCAGGGGAAGTATTTTACAGCCCAAAATTTATGTCTTAAATTGGCAGCATGTCATCCATTTACCGAATGATTCTCTTCTTTTGATGCCGGGAGATATTGTATATGTTGCTTCTAAGCCGATTACCGAATGGAACCGTTTTATCACACAGCTTTTACCAAGCTTTGGGGCGCTTGACATGATGACCAAAGGTGTTAGCGATGTGGGGATAATCATTCAATGAACAGCCAAGAGATAATAGTTTGTTTTTCCGATATTAAAGCCTTATTTTTGCAAAAAAAGAAAAAAATCTTTTTAGCAAGTTTAATTTTTGCTTTATCTACTGCCCTTTTTTTGCTATCAAAACCGCTGCTTTATGAAGCGAGCTCTACCTTTAAAGAAGGGCAGGATTCTAGGTCATCCCAAATTAACTTTGGAGAAATATTTTCTTTTGCCGGCTCTTCATTTTTACAGCCGAAAGCGGTGCAAATTTTTAAATCCAGGGCGTTAATTAAAGAAGTTGTGGAAAAGTTGGGGCTGCAAATTAGATCCTCTTCTAAAAATAACCAGGGATCAAATTTTTCTAAAAATTTGCAAGGGGTTTTAAATAAAGAGATCGGAGAAATAGATGATTTTGAATTTTCCAATATTATTTATAATGGGCCAAAACCTTTTAACTTTTTTATCAAATTTTTAACTTTAGATACCTTTGAAGTTTTTTCTGGCCCAAATAAAATTTTGGCCAAAGGAAAAATCAATCAAAAAGTGGTTTTAGAAAATCTTGATTTTTCCATAACCAAGCTTCCTAAAGTTTTAGGGCTTAATCAAAACTTAGCATTTGTTGTCCTTCCATTAGATAATGCCGTAGAAGATTTTCGGGGAAAGTTAAAGATATCGATGATGGACAAACTAATTTCAAATGGCCTTTTGCAATTAACCTTTAAAGATGAAAATCCTTCTATAGCAGTAAGATCTTTAAATGCTTTAATGCACGAGTATCAAAATTATTTAAAGAATCAAAATATGCTTCTTGCGAAAGAACAGCTGCAATATTTGGACAAACGGCAAAACGAAATTAGCGAGCAGTTTAAAAATTCTTTGGAAGAAATTACCTCTCAATTAGAAAAAAATGTGGAAAAAAGTTCAGTTTTGGAGCTAAATCAAGAAGTGGGAAGCTTATTTTCACAAAGGCAAGAGCTTATAAGAGAGATATTCAATCTTGATTTAGAGATAAACCGTTTAGAGAATGTGAATAAAGAGCAGCTCTTAATTGATTCTACTGCTGATAAAGAACTTTATAGTTTGGGTAAAGAGTTATCCGAGCTGCAAAAAGAAAAAGATTTTTTAGCTATAGCGTTGCAGGAAAAAAGTCTTGATTTTGATGATTTTGCCTTAGCTGAAGAGACGATTGCAAAAATCCAAAAAGAGATAACGGACAATAAAAATCTAATTGATCTTATAGACACACAAAACACTGCAGCCATTTTATCTTCCGATTTTTCTAAAACCGCAGGGTTGTTTTTAAAAGATTTGGAAAATGGTGATCTAACTTTGAAATTGGATCACTTAAAAAAATATCTTCAAGAAAATATTGAGCTTTTATCATTAAAAGAAAAGCTGATCAAAAAACAAAATGGGGTTAAAGAGTCTTCTGAGTTTGATGGTCTAACACTTGAGCAGATCAAAGGTCTATACATTGAAAGCAACAACAAATTTGATAATGAAACCACTCACTTACATGAGCTTAAATATATTCTCGAAGAGTTTTCAAAGCCCGGATTTGAGGTAGGAGGGCTTGCTTTAATTTTAAATGACCCGATGAGTAGTAAAGTTATTCAAACTATCAATGATTTTGTCTACAAGATCAAGGATGAAAAAAATTATAGTGAAAAAGAAAAACTCCGTTTTCAAGCAGATATAAAATTTGAAAAAGAATTCTTAGTTGGTCACATAAAAGAGTTGATCGAGCTTTGCAAGCTTTCTATTTCGTTATTAAAAGAAAAAAGTCTCATTTTTCAAAAGGCTTTAATAAAAGCTACTAACGAGCAGATGCTATTTTTAGAAAAAAGGGCCGATTCCTATATTGCTGAAAAAATATTAAATCTTAAAAGAGAAAAAGAAGTTTTATCTACCAAATTGCAAGATGTAAAAAAACAAATGATCCATATTCCAAGGACCCTTAGCTTTGAAAAGCAGCTGGAGTTTCGCTCAGATATGGCTAAACATCTTATGGACAATATTGCCGAGCTTCTTGAGGCAAAGACCATAAATTTTCATTTAAGTAACATTGAGTCTTGTCCTATAGATTTAGCAACTCTACCTCTTTCTCCCAAACTTCCGAGAATTTATTTTTTCTCAATTTTAGCCTTTATCTTAACCCTTATTTTTTCTTTCCTGTTTTATTTTTTAAAAACCCTCTTATCAGGCTTTCCGGCCTCTTTGGATAATTTACGATCGTTAAAACAAAATGTTGCCGGTTCGATTTCTTTTTTTTGTGATGGCGACAAAGTTGAATATTTGCAAAACAAGGATTTGCATACCTTAAGAAATGTTTTTTCAGATGGTTTTGATTCCAAAATTTGTCTACTCTTGTCAAATTTGGGCCCTAACTATAGCTATGTGCTTTGCAACCTTCTTGCTAAAATGAATAAACGAATTTTATTAATTGACACCTGTTTTAAAAAACAAGAAGAAGGTGGTCTTTTACAATATTTGGATAAAAAAATAAAAAAATTGCCACTTAAAAGATATGAAGGATATGATTTCTTATCATCGGGGGGAGCAACATTATTTAGTCCAGAACTAATTGGCTCGAATAATTTTTCAACATTCTTATCCGATCTAAAAAATGAATATGATAACATACTTTTGTATAGCGAGAATTCAGTTTTGGATCCGCAAGCTAAGATTTTATTACGTCTCTCTGATAGAGTAATAGTATCTTTTGAAAAAGAAAAAATTGAAGATTTTAGATATCTGATTGATTGGTCTGTATCAAAGGAAAAAAGTTTGTGGTTTGTAAAAATTGCAAAATAGGTTTTTAATGAAGAAAAAAGTTTTAGTTACTGGCGGCGCCGGTTTTTTAGGATCGCATCTTTGTGAAAAATTACTGCAAGAAGATTGCGAGGTTATTTGTGTAGATAATTTTTTTACCGGGACCAAAGACAACATCTTGCATTTATTGGACAGTCCCTATTTTGAAGTTTTGCGCCACGATGTTTGTTTTCCTTTATATATAGAGGTTGATGAGATTTATAATTTGGCTTGCCCTGCATCTCCCGATCATTATCAATTTGATCCAGTGCAGACAACTAAAACTTCGGTTCATGGGGCCATCAATATGCTTGGTCTTGCCAAAAGGGTAAAAGCAAAGATTTTTCAGGCTTCCACAAGCGAAGTTTATGGAGATCCGACCATTCATCCTCAAAAAGAGACTTATTGGGGCAATGTCAATCCCATAGGTATAAGGTCTTGCTATGATGAAGGAAAAAGATGCGCCGAGACCTTATTTTTCGATTATCATCGCCAGCATAAAGTTCCGATTAAAATAGCTCGTATTTTTAATACTTATGGTCCAAGGATGCATCCAAACGACGGTAGAGTAGTTTCTAATTTTATAGTTCAGGCCCTTTTGGGAACAGATCTTACCGTGTATGGCGACGGCTCTCAAACCAGATCCTTTTGTTATGTTGATGACCTCATAGATGGAATTTATAAACTTATGCAGACAACAGAGGAAGTCATCGGGCCGATAAATCTTGGCAATCCCAATGAGTTTACCATCATTGATCTTGCTAAAATTGTCATAAAATTAACCGGCTCTAAATCAAAGATCATATTTAAAAAACTTCCCTCAGACGATCCGAGACAAAGAAAACCGGATATTGAACAGGCCTCTACAGTGTTGAAATGGGAGCCAAAAATTGTTTTGGAAGAAGGACTTTTTAAAACCATCGAATATTTTGACGATCTTTTAGCCAAAGATAAGGTTTGTATTTAAGGAATAGATCTTAATTTGCTTAACTTTTCTAAAAATGTGAATAATCAAAATCATTTTTTTAAAATTAAAAATTTTTAAGTTGATAAAAATATTTTTTAAGAATATTTTTGAAATATCATGCTTTGAGGATAAAATATGCTTAAGCGAGTTTTATGTTTGTTGTTTGTTTTGGCAAGTTCGGGGCTTTTCTCTGCGGCTAAAACTTGGTCCGGAGTTAATAGTACCTCTTGGAATGATGGAGGAAATTGGGGGGGGGGGGGGTAGCTCCAGTTTCAGGTGTAGATACGCTTGTTTTTCCTGCGGGAGTAACAAATTTGTCCAACAATAACATCGCTACAGTCCCATTTGTTACTTCCTCCATAAGCTTTACTGGAGCCATTGCTTTTTCTTATTCAATCACAGGAAGTCAACTTAATTTAAGTGGAGGCGCTATCACTGTTGACGCTGCGGTTGTGGCAGATATTTCATTTAGCAATCCTATGGCTGACTCAAGTGTTATAAATTTTACAAATAATAGCGCTAATAACTTAACTCTTTCCGGAAATATTACTGGAAGTGGTGCAATTTTTCTGACTGCCGGAAATCTGGTTTTGAGTGGGACTTCTAACGGTTATTCAGGAGGAACTAACATTAATGGAGGATCGCTTTCTATTTCAACAGCTTCAAATTTAGGTCCGGGTGCAGTTGGTATTGGAGCTGCTATATTACATTTTACAGGTTCTGATACCTATACGGGTTACCCAACAACCCTTGCTGGTAATGCTACTTTTTCTGTTGATGGAGGAGCCACTGTGAATTGGAATAGTAATATTGCCCAAAGCGGAGTCCGGTCTTTTACTTTTCAGGGAGGCGGTAACTTGATCTTGAGCGGGACAAATACTTATACTGGAGGAACAAACATTAATGCAGGAACTCTTTCTGTTTCATCAACTTCAAATTTGCCTTCTGGAACAATTACAATCGGTAGTGCAACCTTGGAGATTACGGATACAGGTACTTACACCGGGTACCCCACGACTCTTGGGGGTACTTCTATTTTTTCTGTAGCTTCAGGAAAAACTGTAAACTGGAATAGTAATATTACAGGTGGTGCAAATACTCTAACTTTAAATGGAACGGGAACGTTGATTTTAAGCGGCACTAATTCTTATGGCAACACAATAATTAATTCTGGGATTTTAAAAATAAATGGCACTAATACAAGCGCTTTAACAACAGTATCCGCAGGGGCTACATTGGGAGGAACCGGCACAATTATCGGAAATGTAAACAATCAAGGTAATCTTAGCCCTGGAAATTCTATCGGAACGTTGACTATTAATGGAAACTATACTCAAGCTGCCGGTTCGACTCTTACTATTGAGCTAAATCCAACAACTAGCGATAAACTGGTAGTTACCGGAACAACTACTATTAGCGCTACAAATACTACATTAGCTTTGCAGCCGGATCCTGGTACTTATTCACCTTCCACTACATTCACAATTTTAGATTCGACTGGAGCGATAACCGGAACTTTTGTCAATGTTACAAGTACTCTTCCATCATTTAGAGGACAGGTAGTTTATTCCACTAATTTAATCCAACTTATTGTAACTTTAGTTGATTTTGCCAGTATTGTGACGTCTCCTAACGCTATTGCAACGGCTAATGTTGTAGATCAGATGGATCCAGCTTCCGGCACCGATATGGCAAATATCATATCTTCGTTACAACAACTTGATGCACCTGCAATGAACGCCGCCTTTTTGATGATGCAGCCTTCTTTATTTAAAGGGTTTTCTTTAACTCAAGAAAATAACAATACGCAAATTGCTCAAGCGATCAATCGTTATGCTTATAACATTTGCAAGGCTTATTGCTATAAAGATGAAAAAGCAAAAGATCAGATCTGTAAGAAAAAATCTTATAATATTTGGGTCAATTATCTTGGAGATTTTATGACTCAGGCACATCGTAAAGATGAAAATAAATTTTCAGCAGATACTTCTGCTGCAATGATCGGGGCTGATTATCAAGTCCGCAATAACTTGTTCTTAGGCATAGTCTCTGCTTATTCTTATTCCGATGTGGATTGGGAAAGGAATCTTGGCAAAGGTCAAATTAATAGCGGCTATTTTGGTATTTATGAGTCTTTCTTTACCAAAAACTTTTTTATAGACTCTTCCATTTTAGGAACTGCTAATTGGTATAGCGGATCTAGACATGTATTCTTTTCAACTCTTGATAGAAATGCTTTACATCATAATTCAGGCTCTGGGATTACTGCAGATGCTTCAATTGGGGGTTCTGTTAATTATAAAGAATGTAGTTTCAGGCCATACGGCAGGGGTTATTATACTTACCTGCATCAAAAAGGATTTAGTGAAAATGGATCGGATAGCTTGGATTTAAGAGTTTCTGAAACAAATTACAGAATGGCAAGAGGGGAGCTAGGATTTGATTTGTTGAGATTTATGTGTTATACCCATACCCAATGGATACCTAGCTTTGGCATGAGCGTGATCAGAGAAGTTCGCTTTGGCGGAGGTTCTTATGTTTGTGAATTTTACCGAGATATCCCAAATCAGTTCACGGTACATGGACTCAGGCCTGATCGTACTTTGTTTTCTCCAAAAGCTGGGATCAAAGGCTCTTTTTATGATGACTTACTTCAAATTTCTTTAGATTACATCGGGGAATTTGGAAAAAAATATAGAGATAACAACGTAATCGTAAAAATGGACTTTAACTTTTAACGGTTAGTTTGGCTGAAAGTTTTCTAATAACCTCAGTTTTGGGTTTTTGACCATGTTTTAAAAAATACTACTCCCTTTTTCGACCATAAATGGATAAAAAGTACTCGGTTTTATAACCATGAAACGACTATTTCATTCTTGAAGCTTGGAATAATAATAATCAAAAGTTAATCAGGGACGCTTTGCTAAAAAAAGATTAAAGGGAAGCTTTTTTGCTTTTGATCTCTTTATATTTTTTTATGACTTGGGCTGCAAGTGGAGCTGCTTCCTTTCCAAAATCTCCGAATGGTAAAAAGACAACAACGACAAGCTCCGGCTTATTCCATTTTCCTTCATTGGAGTCTTCAAAAGCAATGGAGCCAAACCAAATGTTTTTATACATCTTGGCTTTAGAGGAAGGAACGATATCGCTTTTAAATGTAAATTCGGCAGTACCGGTTTTTCCAACCATGCAAGGGCTAATGTTTTTATACTCTTCCAAAAGAGTGGGGTTTTTGGCTATTTTTTTAATAATTGACCCTCTTGCGCTTCCATTTTCTCCATTTACTACTAGGTCCATGCCATGAAGAATAGCTTTTCTAATGGAAGATGGAAGCTCTACTTCATTTAGGGTTTCAGAGGTAGAGTCTTTGATTAATTTGGGCTTTAATACTTTTCCGGAGTTAGCAATGGCAGAGAGCATGACGGCCAGTTGTATGGGAGTGACCAGCAAAGTATGATGACCTATTGATAAAGAATAAAGACCTGTCTTGTTTTGATCTATATCGGTTGGAAGATTACCTATAAGTTCTTTGGGAAGGTCAATGTCGGTCCTGTGGCCAAGGCCAAAATTGTAAGCCGCAGTTATTAAATCTTCCGGTTTATTTAAATAATCTCCGGATAATATTGCAAAATAGGGATTGCTCGATTGCTCCAATGCTTTGGATAAATCGATTTTACCGATTTGGGCGTGAGCGCTTTTTGGCAATCGTCCCCCTTTATAAAATCTATTGTAGGGACGGCCTTCTAAAGTTTTACCGACAATCAATTCTCCTGAAGGGCCGGCATAAAAATCATCGATCATGGTAAGTGGATTTAAATGGGCTATAGTTGGAGATTCGAGTTTTAAATCTTGATATCTTTTTAAAAGAGCAGCATAAGCGGTTACTAGTTTAAAAACCGAGCCGGGGGAGGATTGATGACTTACACCGTAGGATTTTACATAACCAAACCCACCTTTGGGATAAAATGAGGCGGCCAAATCTTTTTCGGTTGGGAAGTCTTTGGTTTTAGCAATAGAGCTATAGGAAAATAGAAGGGGACGGTCCAGTTCACTAAAAGATCTGATAGATTTTATAAATTCAAAAGCCAGGTTGGAACTAAGATCGGCTACTTCTTTTTTTAATTTATCTAAATCTTGTAAGCAAATTTTTAAAATTTGATCTTTTATGTTAGTTAAATAAGTTGTATAAGGATTTTGTTCGGTAGTTTCATTTAGAAGAGTTAAAACAAAGAGGTTTTGATTTTTTTGCCAAAATTCTTGGAAAAGAGTGTTTTCCATATTATCAAAATAATCTATGTAGGGCCTTGCAAAGGTTTTCTTTTCTTTTTCTTCGTCTCGTTTTTGTTTTAAAAAAGTAATTTGATTTTCATTTTTCCATTTTTGAAAATCGGTATTGTGAAACAATGGTTTCATTTTTGAATAAAGAAGTGATTTGATTCTTAAAACAGAGCGGGAAAGATCAAAATACTCGCTTAGAGTAAGGGAACCTTTTTTTTGGATAAGTTCATCTGAAAAAGCGAAGTTATTGACCGAAAGCTTGCAAAGATCTATCAATAATAGTTTGTCCTTGTTATCAAAAATATTTTGAAAAAATGGGTCGATTTTTCTTTTTATGGCAAAAACATCGTTTTTGTTTTTTTGCAAGGCCTTATTGATCAACATAAGGTCGTTTTCATGATTTTTAGCTAAAATATGCCCTTCTTCTTGCGGGTAAAGGGCGTCTATCAGGCTTGCCGGATCTTTTTGATTAGAAAAATAGAGAAGGGAAAAAATATTTTCCTGCAAATCGATTGCGGTTTTAAGATTGTTAATTTTATCCATTGCAGAATAAAAGGGTCCGTCTGAGGGTAAGATCAGATCTAGAAAAAATTGCCAGGTGAGCGGTTTTTCTTCAATATAATAGCCGGTTTGATTGAAAAGTTTTTTATAAAATTTGTCCTTGCCATTCCAAATATTTGCTATGTAGGGGGGCGTTTCCAGCCATTTGTTGATCAGTTTTGGCTGTGATTTTGTTTGGGAAAAGTCATTTGGATCAAAGCCGGGGAAAGATGCGAGGGCTAGAATTTCGCCGTTATTGGGATCCATTGCAATGATAGAGCCCCCTTTAATCCAAGGCTGCTTTAATTTTATCATTTTCTTTTTTTGAGGATCATATATATAGCTTTTCCCATCTCTTGATTTTTCATCTTTGGCAAGGAGCTCTTCGGCAAAGGCTTGAAGTTCGGAAGAGATAGTTAAATGAAGGGTTTCTCCGGGAGTGGGTTTTTTAGACTCCGAGGTATCTTTTAAATAATTTCCTTTAATATCTACCGCAAAAGATTTTTTTTCATGGAACCCTTTCAGCCTCTCATCAAATGCTGACTCGATTCCGGCTTTGCCGATAAGATCGGTGATAGAGTAAGCTCTTTTTTTAAGTTCCGATAGTCTATTTTCGATGGCTTCAACCGAGTCAAACTCTTCAGGTAAAGGCGGGTTTTCATTGTTTTCAAATTTTAAGAGAAAATCTTGCAGCTGTTTGGTCTCTTCGGCAATGGATAGATACTCATGGGGGCTGATGGCTCCCATATAGCCGAGAAGTGAGCCGGCAATCTCTTTTTGAGGGTAAAACCGCTCTTGAGAGATTTGGGCATAAATGCCTATCCAGGAACGTTGTAACATTCGAAGTTTAAAATACTCTTTTTCCGAGATGTTTTCTTTGATGACAAAAGGAATGTGGCCGAGGAGCGATGCTTTTGAATGGATCAGATCTTCGATTCGATTGCTATCCAGGTTTAGCTCTTGAGCTAAGAGATTGGAGAGCTCTTTAATATATTCTTTTCTTTTATATTTTTTTATCGGCTTTTGATTTTCATCTTTTTCCCAGACAACTTGGGGGATTTGCCTGATATGGGAATAATAAACGGCGGCGTCATATTTTATTCGGTTTAATGCCAGGGGCTCTTTGAACCTATCATAAATACAGCCTCTTGTGGCGGGCAAAATGATAGTCCTGATTTGCGGTTTTTTGGATTCTTTTTGCTTTTCGCTTTTTTGGATGACCTCTAAATGCCATACCCTAAATAGAATAATAAAGAACACCAGCAATATTATTTTAAGGACGTGGTTGGTTTTACCCGATATATCTTTCATTTTTCAAATTTTTTTTTGAAAGGAGGTTCTTTAATCAAAACGTAAAATCTATTGATCTTATTATAAAGCACATAATATCATATTAACAAAAATATGCGATTGCCAACTAAAAAAATAGAAAATTATCCCTTTTGTGGAGAGCTTCGCTATGTTTTTGCTTGGAAAAAAATTAAATTTAGGTAAAAATGTATTTCTAAATTTAAGAATTGTGGTGTTGCGCCTGTAGTTCAATGGTAGAACAGTAGCCTTCCAAGCTACGAGTGTCAGTTCGATTCTGATCAGGCGCTTTTGAAAAAAATTTTTAAAAAAGAGGAAATAGTCTTGGCAAGAAAAAAAACGGAAGTAAAAGAAGATATTGAAGTAACAATTAAAGATTTGTTGGAAGCTGGCGCTCATTTTGGTCACCAAAAAGATCGTTGGAATCCAAAAATGAAGCGGTTTATCTTTGAAGAAAGAAGTGGTATTTACATTATAGACTTGGCAAAGACCATGCAGCAGATCAGGGATGCTACGCAAGTAGTAAGAGATGTTGTGGCAAAGCACAAGTCAATTTTATTTGTTGGTACCAAAAAGCAAGCCAAAGTTGTTGTAAAAGAATGCGCGGAAAGGTGCAATGAATTTTACGTTTGCGAAAGATGGCTTGGTGGAGCTTTAACAAATCTTACGACTATTAGAAATTCTATCAAGACTTTAGAGAAGATTGAAAAGAAAGTGGCAACTGGTGGCGCTGGTTTGACCAAAAAAGAAGTATCTTTATTAGTCAAAGAACAAGCCAAATTAGAAAGAAATTTGTCCGGCATCAGAGGAATGAGAAAGCCTCCTGGGCTTTTGATCGTTGTGGATCCTCATCATGAAAATATTGCCGTTGCTGAAGCTAAAAAGCTAAATATTCCGGTAATGGCCCTTGTTGATACCAACTGCGATCCTGATCCGATCGATTATATCATTGCTTGCAATGATGATGCTTTAAAAAGCATCAAGTTGATTTTAACTGAGATTGCTTCTGCCGTTGAAGATAAGAAAAAAGAGATGAACTTACCTTTAGCTAAAGGAGCTGAAGAAGTTACTTTAAAGTCTAAAGAAGGTCGAGAAGAAGAATCTGTAGGGGAGGAGAGCAATGAGTGAAATTTCCGCTAAGATGATACAAGAGCTAAGAGAAAGAAGCGGCGTTGGCATGAGCAAATGCAAAGAGGCTCTTGTTGAAGCTGATGGCAACATGGACAAAGCCATAGAAATTTTACGAAAAGCTGGCCTTGCTTCTTCTGTTAAGAAAGAAGGAAGGGAGACTAAAGAAGGTATTGCTTTTGCTTATCAAACAAAAGATATTTTAGCGATCATCGAAGTGAACAGCGAAACCGATTTTGTGGCCAAAAATGAAAAATTCAAATTATTTGTTGAAAATATTTGCAAGCAAGCGGCTGAGACCACCCCCAAATCTTTAGATGTTTTCTTAACCGAAAAGTATAAGAAAGATCCGGGACTAACCATTGATGGTTATCGTAATTTGATGATCCAATCTTTAGGAGAAAACATTCAAGTTAGAAGGCTTGAAATTTTTCACAAAGATAAAAATGCTTCTTATGGTATCTATTCTCACATGGGTGGAAAAATTTTATCTATTGTTGAGATTAAAGGAGCTGACACCGAAACTACTTTGGCTTATGATGTAGCAATGCACGTTGCTGCGGAAGATCCAACTTATTTAAAACCTGAAGAGATCCCTGCGGAAGTGAGAAAAAAAGAAGAAGAGATTGCAAGATCCCAAATCAAGGGCAAGCCTGAAAATGTAATTGGCAAAATTTTGGAAGGAAAATTGAAAGCATTTGCGGATCAAGTTTGTTTAATACATCAAAAGTATGTAAAAGACAATACCGTTTCTGTAGAGCAGTATGTTACAAATCAAGGCAAGAATTTGCAAGTAACCTGTTTTTGGAGATGGAAAGTAGGCGAATAATTTTTCTACCAAAAGGGGGTAGTAATGAATCGCGAAGAAGAAGCAAAAAAAGAGATGAACGGGGCTCTTGAGCATTTAAAACAAGAGCTAAAAAATTTACGGACCGGAAGGGCTAATCCATTAATACTAGACAATGTTTTAGTAGATGTATATGGCTCCAAGATGAAAATCAAGGCCTTGGCCAATATTTCTGTTCCGGAGCCAAGACAGATTGTAGTTACACCTTTTGATAGGTCAAATCTTTCCATGATTTGTAAAGCGATCGAAGATGCTAAACTTAACCTACAACCGGTTGTTGAAAACAATATGGTCAGGATTAAAATTCCTCCGATGGATGAATCGATCAGAAAAGAGATGGTCAAAAAATGCAAGGTAATCGGGGAGACCATCAAAGTAAGAATTAGAGAAATTAGAAGAAAATTCAATGACTTGGTCCGCAAGGCTAAAGAAAGTGGCGATGCGACGGAAGATCAAGTAAAAAGAGAAGAAAAGAAGATACAAGAGCTAACTGATAAATTCTGCAAAGACATCGACACTGTTTGCTCAGAGAAAGAGAAAGAAATTTTAGAAGTTTAGCTTGCAATAAATTGCAGAGTTAGCGTAAGATATACGGTATCTGTTACTTAAAGTACCGGCCCCATCGTCTAGCCCGGTCTAGGACATTGGATTTTCATTCCAGTAACAGGGGTTCGAATCCCCTTGGGGTCAAAAACGAGGCTTTAGCTCAGTTGGTAGAGCAATTCCCTTTTAAGGAATGGGTCGAAGGTTCGAGTCCTTCAAGCCTCATCGTTTTTAGGAATCATTAAAAAATAAATTTTACAGTTCTCGATAAGAAAAATCAATTCATCTGTTGAGGTTTTTTCCTTGCAGGTATAAACAGTTACACCTGCTGCGGAAAAACCCTCAAAATCTGATTCGTTTTTCTCATCGATAATTGCAAAATTTATTTTCTAACGATTCCTTACTTCTATTATACTTCCCGTAATATGATTGTCTTTGAGTAAGTCAACAATTGTGTTGGCTATTTCTTTTGGATCTAGCAAAGATTTTGGATTTTCATTGGGTAAATTCTTAGTTCTCATCAAGGTATTGGTCCTTGATGGTAAAACTGCATTGATTTTTAATTTGGGAAATTCTTCTGCAAGGCCTTGAGTGAAATTCACGACAGCCGCTTTAGTTGCAGAATAGATGCACTGCTCTTTTCTTCCTCTATAAAATGCCGACGAGGAGATATTTATCACATGGCCCTCATCTTTGATTTTTGCAAGCAAGCAAGTGTAAATTAAACCGGTTAAGTTGACATTGACCAGTTCTTGAATTTCTTCTTTGCTAAATTTTTGAAATGATTTGATTTTAAATATTCCGGCTGCGTTGATCAAGCCATCTATCTCTTGATATTCTTGATAGATTTTTTCAAAGACCGAAGAGAGGTTGTCAAAGTTTGTGATATCGGCCTTATATAAAGAAGTTCTCGATATAGGAATTACAATTGCCCCTTCTTCTTTTAATCTTTGTAAAATAGCAGAGCCGATCCCGCCGCTTGCTCCCACAAGAGCAAACTTTTTGTTTTTTAAAGAGGTTTCTTTAGGCACAAGAGCCTGTTTTTTTATTCTGAACAATTGTTCTGCGATGAAAAGGTCTAGTTGGGAAGTGATTTTGATATTATGTTCATCGCCCATTACGACATGGACCTTTGCTTCGTCCAAGACTAAAGAACAATCATCGCTGCAGTTTTGGATATTTTTTTCTAACGCTTTTTTATGTGCATTAAAAATCAGATCGTATTGGAAGGTTTGAGGGGTTTGTCCTCTTAGAAAATTAGACCTATTGGGTATTGAGTGGATGACATTTGAAGATTGAGTATTGACTAAAGTATCTGCAGAGGGTATGCAGGTGTCGACCGCTTTATGAACAATTGCTAGCTTAATATTATTTAACACGATTTCTTTTGTGACAAAAGGTCGTACGGCGTCGTGGATGATTACAAAATCGCCGCTTACTTTTTTTAAGCCCTCAAATGAAGAGGATTGTCTAGAATTTCCCCCTTCGATTGCGATAACTTTAGGATAGCTAAAGATATCTTGGTTGACATCCTTTAGCCAATCCTTATGGCAGACCAAGATTATCTCATCGATTTCATCGATCGATAAAAAAAGGTCCAAGGTATGCAAATAGACTTTTTTGCCGGATATATTATGAAATTGTTTAGGAAGGGAGCTTTCAAATCTTGCTCCTTCTCCGCCCATTAAAAGTAGGGCAGAAATTTTAAAACTGTTATACATGGAATTACCTTTTTTTGCTATTATACTATAAATGTGAAAAGGCTACCACGCCTGAATGGCTCAACCGGTAGAGCAGCGCATTCGTAATGCGAAGGTTGGAGGTTCGAGTCCTCTTTCAGGCATTTTCTTTAAATGTCTAAATTAAAGTTTACAAGCGTTAAATTTATAATTTTTTCATTTTCTGGCAAAATTAGAGTGTTTTTGGAAAAAGTTATTCACTCTCTTTTTCCGGAAAGAGTTCAATATGAGTAGTTATGTCAAGGTGATCAATGGATATTTTTTTGTCATTAAAATTTTCTTTTGAAATAACAGGTTTTCCACTTTCAGTTTCCAATTTTCGTCTAGCTTCACCTGCAATTTTGCCTCCTGCTTTGGCAGCAGCGCTATTTTCTGTAAATCCTTTAGCGTTTTTATTTACACTAATTTCTCTTGTTGCAGCTTCTCCTAGCATTGAAAAAATTAACTCAAGATCAGTCATGTGATCTCTTAAGTTTTCTTTTTGAAGGTTTTTAAATTTTTTGTACTCTGAAGGAGTTATTCCAAATGTAGCTTTAGAAATTTCAGCAGTTAAAATTGCATATTCTCTTTGTAATTTAATGCCTCTTTTTTCCCATTCATCGGTCAGTCCTTCGCGAATAGCAATTCCTCTCATGCGTTTTTCAATCCAATCATCGCTATATCCTTTTGCTTTATAAATAGAGCGAGTCCTCTTTGTCGCAAGTTCAGGATCTTCAATTTCCTGAATACGTTCATATCCTACTTTTGCAAGCCATCTTTTAAAAGGTTCAATTTTTGGAGAAGGAATTGACTGAATAATTCGAAAGATCCCTTCTGTGTTTGCACAATTCAAATTTTGCCTGCCTCCAAGAGTATTAACAGAAAGGGGGGTGACAATTTGTCCCCACCCTTCAGAAAGAGCACGGTCTCGCAGTCGCATTTTTTTGATATAATCGGTAGAGTTAGATGTATCTATTAAAGTCTCAATGATATCTTTGACAACAAACCACCATTCATTATTGTAAAAAATACGCCGAATTTTTTTATCATCAAAAACTACTATTTTACCTTTTTTTTCTTCTAATTCTTGTATGTCTGACATTATTGAATCTCCTTAAAAGAGGTAGTTTGTGCGTAAAACTTTTTTTATTCAAGGCAAAATCATCTACAAAAGATCTTAAGTAAATAAGTTTGTAAGGTATTTCGGAAGCTTTTAATTGAGTTTTATGGGGAATCGACATCCATAAATTGCCATATTTTGCAAAACATTACAACGCTTAGGTATTTCTCCTTATTTTCTTATCTGTGCGGTTAATTGATAATATAAGATTCATAATGCGAAGGTTGGAGGTTTGAGTCCTATTTCAAGCATCTTTTTATAACATAATTTCCTAATGTTAAAGGTTTTTCTTTAAGAACCCTTCAGTACATGAGGAAGCTGATAGCTATGCAAAGAGATTTACGCAGTATTAGGTGCGCAAATTCCACGGAGGTTATAATATATGCTAATTTTTGAGCAACTTAGGTAGCATGCAAACTATATAGATGGTAATCATTTAAATCTCTTGAAGTGTTGCTTCCATTTTCGACCATTTTGTTGGCGCCAACAAAATGGTTTTGAGGATTATTGCCTGATTGCTTGCAAGAATTTATAGTTTTTTTGAATAGTACCTTCGAATCTTCCCTCCTCTTTCAGCCATTTCTTCAAGTTTTTTTCATGGAATGAAAATTTCAATAACAGTATAGTTCTTAAGATTTTTTTATAAATTTTGGAGATAACTATGAAAAAAGCAATATTTTTTCTTTTTTTTCAGATCTTACTTTTGGCGGATGTAAAATCAGACGTGAATTTTTCTTTGTATAAAGAAACAGAGCATTTTCAAGTGTTTTGTGAGCCGCAAGATCAGGAAGCTTCAGATGTTTTGTTAACAAATGCTGAAGCTAATTTTGAGAAATTTTCCAATGATTTTCAAGTTTTTTACACTGATAAATTCAAAATTATGGTGTATCCCAATATTCAAAGTTTTCATGAAGAAATAGGCATGCCCGATGCCCCTGATTGGGAAGTAGAAAGTGATGGGGACCAGACTATTAAAATAGTTTCTCCCAATGAGCCAGGAAGGGTTCATAATTTTAAAAGCATCATTCGCTGCGGCATGGCGGGACTTGCTGAATTGTTTATTTTCGAAAAATATCCCAAATGTGAAGAAAATAGATGGCTTATTGTAGGAGCTGCATTTCATGAATCCCATTTTTATATCAGACCTGTAGTGAAAGAATGGCTTTGTGATTTAAAAGCAAAAAACGCAGCAATACCTTCTGTAATCCAAATGGAGCAAAATGAAAACAATTTTGATGTTGATAGCTATCGTGCTAATTATGCTTTGGTCGAATTTATCAAAGAAAAGTGGGGATGGGAATCTGTGCTAAAACTTTTAGAAGATTATTCTGCTTTTGAAAATATTTTTGGAGTTTCTAAAGAAGAATTTAGGGATCAATGGATCGTGTTTTTGCATGAGAAGTATCCAGACTGTTTTTAATATAGGATAACATTTTGGAAAAATACAACATGGAATGGATGAAGTACCTCTTTGGCCTCTTGACTGTAGCTTTGCTGGTTTTCGTAATCCTTTCGAGCATGACAAAAACCATCGAGCTTTCTGATTGGAAGCAGATCAGTGCAGAAAGGATTTTAGAGAACATTAAAGTTCTCTCATCCGACGAATATGAAGGGCGCTCGCCTGCTTCCAAGGGAGAGGCTCTGACCACAGCATATATTGAGGATCAATTCAAGAAAGTGGGGTTAAAGCCTGGAAATCCTGATGGAACTTACTTTCAAATTGTGCCAATGGTGGGCATCAAAGCTGATTCAAGCGCGGAATGTGTGTTCACGAATAATGACAATGGTAAGCGTAAAACTTTGAAATTTGCCGATGACTTCGTAGCCTGGACCAAACGAGTGCAACCTGAAATAAACATTGAAGCAGATTTGATTTTTGTTGGCTTCGGTGTTGTGGCCCCGGAGTACCAATGGGATGATTTCAAAGAGGTGGATATCAAGGACAAAATAATCGTCGTATTGATTAATGATCCGCCCGTGCCTGATCCCAATGATCCTTCCAAGTTGGACGAGAAAACTTTCAAGGGCAAGGCAATGACTTACTATGGCCGTTGGACGTACAAGTTTGAAGAGGCAGCGAAGAGGGGCGCTCTTGGATGTTTGATTGTACATGAGACCGCTACGGCGGGATATCCATGGAACGTGGTTCGGAGCAGCTATACTGGCGAGCAGTTTAGCTTAGTGTCTGCTGACCTTGGGATGTTAAGATGCGCCGCTGAAGGTTGGATCACTTATGAAAATGCGAAGGATCTGTTTGCTTTGGGGGGCAAGGATTTTGATGAGCTTAAGAAGTCCGCCGTCTCCCGTGACTTTATCCCCGTGGACCTACACATGAGAGCTTCACTTTCTCTTAAGAACACCATCCGCACCATTGATTCAAAAAACGTTGTAGGCAAAGTGATGGGCTCTGATCCCAAAGTTTGTGACGAGTATGTGATTTATACCGCTCACTGGGACCATTTGGGGATCGGTCCGGAAGAGAATTGAGACAAGATATATCATGGGGCTGTGGATAATGCCTCGGGGGTTGCGGGTCTTTTCGAACTTGGTGACGCTTTTGTTCATGCGAAAACACCGCCGCGCCGCTCGATCCTTTTTATCGCAGTTACTGGAGAGGAAAAAGGGTTGCTGGGCTCTCAGTATTATTCCGAGCATCCTCTTTATCTGCTTACCAAAACCCTAGCGAATATCAACATTGATGGTATGAATATGCTTGGAAGAACCAAGGATATCGAACTAATTGGGCTAGGCCAATCAACACTCGATGAGGTAGTCCAAACTGTAGCAAAGGATCTGGGAAAAGTGGTAAAACCGGATAGCCAACCGGAGAAAGGTTACTATTATCGCGCCGATCACTTCAATTTTGCCAAACAGGGAGTGCCGGCGATCTTCCCTGGGAGAGGATTGGATTATTTTGGCAAGCCGGAAGGCTGGGGCCTTCAGATGGTCGACAAGTTCATCACTGAGGACTACCATAGGCCATCTGACAAAATTAAATCTTATTGGGATTTGAGTGGGACAGTGGAGGATTTGCGTTTTCTGGGAGAGATTGGCTATCGCGTTGCCAATTCCAAAATCTTTCCTGAGTGGAAAGAAGGTTCGGAATTCAAGTCTAAAAGAGAAGAGATGTTGAAGTAGCGAAGGAGAAAAAAATCTAACCCGAAATCAAAGGAATCGGCCAAGTCCAATGATATTGAGCTCACAAGCTTCTGCAGTTTGTCGGAAATTTCGACAAACTCTGGATTATTCTTGCAAGAGTTGCGCAAGATATTTCCGCGGCAAACTTATGGCAAGGCCATGTGCAATATCGTGTCATTTAAACTTTATTTGTCACTCAAAGTGTTTTTGAGACAATCTTGATACTCCTAAATTGCTTGACATTTCCGGAGCCTGATCCATTTTTGCTCTCAAGTTTTTGTTAGATCTTTTTAGACAAGTCCTTTTTCCGGGTGTAAATTTTTTAAAAATTCCTCAATGGGTATGCAAAGTATATCATTAATTTTTTGCCTGGTTTTCCCTCCATAAAGAAGAAAACAGCTTGCTTCAGGATATTCTTTTTTGAAAATGGACAAGGATTTTACATCGGCGCCAAAAACTTCTGTAGATCTTTTAACCTCTATTGCCCAAAATCCTTCCGGGCCATATATGACAAAATCAACTTCAAGCTGAGTTTTGGTTCTCCAAAAGGAAAGCTGATAAGATTCTTTCTGAGCTAAAACCCAAGAGCGTAGATGCTGAGCAACAAGCCCTTCTAAAGCCGGGCCTTCTAACTCAGCTTCTTTATCCAGAGGGCCTCTTGGTCTAAGCGATCTAAATACGCCGACATCAAAATAATAAAACTTTGAATGGCTTACCAAGGCTCTTTGCGCCCTACGTGTAAAGACAGGTAGTGTGAATGCTAACAAAAGGTCTTCTAAAATTTGTAAATAATTATCCACGGTTTGTCTTTTAACTTGCGATTCTCTTGCGATTTCCGTGCTTGACCAAAGGCCTCCATGAGAAAAAGTAGCGACCTCCATAAAACGGGCAAAATCTCCTATTTGCCTTACCAGACTTTCTGCTTGCACTTCTTCTTTAAGATAAGTTGCGACATAAGTACGTGCTTTTTCCAAAGGTTCTAGAGATTGCCAAATCATTGGCACCATACCCACTTTCAATGCTTTTTCCATAGAAAAATTTTCTTTTAGCTCGCTTGCCATAAAAGGACCCATATTTCGTAAAAGAGCTCTTCCTCCAAGAAGATCTCCCACAGAGCGTCTTAATTTGCGAGCGCTGCTTCCTGTCAGAATAAATTGAATTCCTCGTTTCTCTTCGATTAAGGCATGAATAACTGGGATAAGTTCAGGAACTCTTTGCACTTCGTCAATAATGCAGATATCTCCATCCTTTAAAGGTCCAACGATATCTTTTAATTTTTCTGGTCTGGCTAAAAGTCTTCTTTCCTCTTCACGATCTAATAAATCAATCCTTAATGCATTCGGATAGGAATGAATAAGCCATGTAGACTTACCGGTTCCTCTTGGTCCAAAAAGAAAAAAACTCTCTTTTGGTGGTTTTAAAAACCTGGGAATATAATCCATAAGTGCCAACTCCAATTGCGTTTTTGATTAAAATATGCCAAATGCGATGGCACTTTTCAAGCTTTTTATTTAAAACGCTAATTATTAATCCTTTGTGATATTTAATCTGTGTTTTTATGTCTTGATTTTTTTATAAATAGCTTGTGATTAGGTATTTGCGCTGCAAATTTGATTTCTTTGCAATAAGTTGATGAAAAGCTTGATTTTACAACTAGCTGATAACTAATAGCCTACAATAAAATCAAACTCTACTTATTTCACTGCAAAGAGCCTTATGATCAGATATGATAGTTGGATCATCCTGAAATATTTTTGGATTAAAACCATCTTGCTCTAGAGAAGTGCTTAATATTTTTCCTACATTAATAGCTTGTTCAGTAGCTGGGTTTTTTATCAAAAGAAGTGTGTAATCAAGATTGATTGGGCCGGATGGATTTTTTCCAACCAGTTTTGCGCAAAATTCATCGCCTCCCCATGAGGGATAATTTTCTGCAGGTGGTATCCTTTGAAAATATTTTTTCCATGAAGAATTATTGTATTCCGAATCATCCAAATTTAAATCGCCGGTCAAAATTATAGGTTTATCTCCGATATGTTTTTTCATATCGTCCAAGATAATATCCATTTCTACTTTTCTTGCTTTTATCTCTTCATCGGTTGGATGCTCCGGCGCTTCGGAATGTTGTAAATGGGAAGCATAAATAATAGCGTTAGAGGTCTCAAATCTAAAAAATCCCTTTTCTACATTTTTAGTCCTTCCGACTAAAGCGTTTTTGGGAAAAGGAGAAAAATTAAAATCCAATACATCAAACTTGCAGGCAACAAAAATGCCGCTATTTATTCCAAGCACTTTTGGCCCCATATTGAAAAAGAAGTGTGCATATTTATCCTTAAGCTCATTTTTCAATTTTTCAGCTATTTGTATGTCAAATATTTCAAATAGGCAAACAATATCTTCTGATTTTTCTCTGATTTTTTTAATCCAGTGATCAATCCTAAAGGGCCAAGGCATTACACCTCCGTCGGTGATGCAATGTGCAGGATCTGAGCCACAAAGGTTGCTAGAGCGCAGCGAAAAATTATCACTGATAGCTTTAGGTTTTAAATTTCCCAAGAAATGAAAGGGCTTCGGATGCAAATAGCAAGCAAGATTTTTTGTAGCAATGCCGAGAGGGGTTGTAATGATAGAGCCAAGCTCAAGAAATAATATTTCAAGGGCTAAGAAAATTTTTCTGACAAAATTTACAATTTTAAAAGATTTTGGATGCAGCGCATCAATAACTTGTATTCTCCTAAAAAGACCATACCCATTTGAAAAGGGATCTAATAAATATGATGATATTGATAGGGGTAAGGGAAATCTAATTTGATCTCCCTTCCCTCCGAACCGTACAGGCGGTTCTCCCGCATACGGCTCTCCAGTTAATAATTTCCT
>JACRNF010000026.1 GCA_016219355.1 Chlamydiota bacterium
TCCAGAAGAATTGTCAAAAGCAAAACCCATCTATAAATGCGAACATGTCTGGGAAGAACCAACAACACACATAGTATATCATGATTTAGTTAATCCTAATATTGTAGAAATAGTAACCTGTTATGAACATATTGATTTAGCCAAGTGTCAAGAACAAGCAAAGCAATTAGAAAAGATGAGCAATATTTTATGCGTTGCAGAAATTCTTTTAAATACAGGTTTGGTTGCAAAAGCTATTAAAAAAATTGCCGGACTTGACGCTCCTCTAGTAATCATTTCGGTAAATTATAAAGCGATGGCAACAATACCTGCTCATTTACATAATGATCCTGTTCTTAGATCAATTGCTATCTGTTCTTTAACCCAACAGCCTACAAGAGATCCTGTAAGAGAGCCAAGAACTGGTCGAATTTTTGAAAGAGAAGCTATCACAAGTTTCATTAATCTTAATCATACATCTCCAAGAAATCCAGCAATACCACTGAGAGTAGAAGATTTAGTTGATTGTCCAGCTTTAAAAACTCTTATAGAAAATCAATTAGATGCACTTTCTACTCAGGCTAACCAAGCTGCAGATAGAATGAGAAATGGACAACATCAAGAGTAAAGAATTCTTATGTTATTTTTTAAATCTTTGAACTATTCAAACTTTTCTTCGAATAAAAGAAGAAAAGGTTTTTTAATATTTATTCAACTTAAGAGGTTTATATGATTAGTATTTTAGTAGGATCTCAAGTAGTTGCTGCGGCTGCTGCATTAGTAGGAGCTAATGAAATAATCGATGGAGCGGCAGATGTTGTAATGCTTCATGATGATCCCAATGCTTCACTTAGATCGGAAATCAATCAACTCGCAAGAATAATAATTGGTGGATTAGGTGTCTATGGAGGTTGTGTAATGAAAACAGCCCCATTGGCCTCGAAAATATGTGTAGCGCTTCATAGTGTACTGGGAACCACCAGAATATCATTAACGAAAACAGATGTAGAAAAAGTTAAATTAATAATTAACCTTATGGCTATCGCAGGTTCTCAAGGGGCTGAAGTATTAGAGGAATTTCCCAATGCATTAAATAATGCATTAGTTATCTCTAATTACTCAAAAATAGGAGCTTTAACACTTCAATTTTTTGTAAATCCATTATATGCAGCTCTTAAAGCAAGATTTATAAGGAGAGGAATACCGCAGACCAATCTAGAAAGATTAGAAAATTTTTATACTAGTATAATGCAACATATCTTAAGAAACGGGACAGAAAATGAAGAAACTAATTTGCAAGCTGCAATTATTTCTTTATCCTTAGGGGACATAACTCCCGATAATTTTTTAAACATGCAACAAATTCCTGAGGAACTACAAAATGATCCGATGTTACTCCCGATTAGATGTACATTGTCTAATAGGACAGTACGATTTGCCGTAACAATAAGAGGCACTAATCAAAGATTATTTGATAGAACCGCCCTTCTAGATAGAATTAGGCAAAATCCCAATAATATTATTCCAGGTAGAGTTGTTAATGAAGCAGATATAGAACCTCTTGATGATGTTCAAGGATTAATCGATAGAAGACTCAATCAAATTAGAGATATGATGATTACAATCCGAGGATTGATAGGTCTTAGCGTTAGGATCCATTATCATCAACTTTTGATCTTAGGCGAAATTCCTAATGAGTTGAGAAGGGATCCCGTATTGAGTGAACATATTTGTCCCCACACACAGAGACCAATAAGGTTTGCAGCAAGAATATCTGGAGAGCCGCAAGTATATGAAAGCACTGCATTAGTTTCACATAGCCAATTGGCCAATCGTGTAACCGCTGATAAAGCCCATATGCAAGCTCTTCATTTTTATGAAAAAGCAACCGATATTCAACAGATGATTAATACACACCTTTTAGCGTGCAGTAAAATCATGGCAATGATCCAAAATGAAGAATATGTTGAAGATTGGAGATACAATCTTTCAAGACATGTCTTGTCTTCTTTCGAATCTCTAATTGATGATTTTTTAAGAAGAGAGACTCAATTAACAGTTTTTCTAAATAGAAAACAAGCCCAACATCCTGAAAACGAAGAGATTACTTTACGTGAAGAAATAGGCGAAGACATTATCAAAATAGCCATCGCAAAATCAAAATATGAAGAAACAGTTCCTTCAGTTTATGTAGCGCTTCCACTGCTTGGGCTTATTAATCATTATTTCTTGGATAGGCCTTCAGAGGAAGTTGAAACCATTGAACGAAAATATTTCGGAAGAGAACTAAGACCCAAAATAGCCGATATTGAAAGGTTGTTCCGCCGAATGTTAAGAAGATAAGTCTCAACAAGGATGATTTATAGCTATCAAACCTATAAATCATCCTTTTTTAAAAAAATTTATAAAAAAATATTGACATAAATTAATTTATTGAGTAAAAGTTTTTCCAAATTATTCTAAATAATGGAGGTTTTTTATGGCAGCATCAGGAGTAGCGGTTGGTAGAATACTAACTTATGGAGTTAAAGCTTATCAATCGGGGGGGGAAATATATTATGCACGCGGACACAACACAACACAGATGAAAGCGAAAATGTATTATGAAATCTGTATAGTTCTTATACAAGTTTGTGCAGAATATGTAAAAACAGAAAATAAAATATGGTGTAAAGTTGTCGAAAAAATTATGAGCGCCTGTATTCCGCTTGTTGACTTTTGTGCCTATAAATCGCTCCCTGAATATTTAAAACGTCCGGAAATGAAAGCATTCCTTGAATCAGGAGCCTCAGGAGAAATTGGAGCATATAGAGCATATTGTGAACAACGGCTTTTTCAAAACCAGTTAGCTTTAAATACGAAGACAGAAGACGCGTCTCAAGGAATACCGGTCCCTGCATGTGAAGTTGCTCCAGATGGAACAGCAGATTGCACAACTACAGATATATCGACAGATCGAGAGGATCTCCAAAAACAATCAAGTGAATTGAAAAAAATGGCTACTATTGCAAGCATCGTGGAGATACTAATAAATCTCGGGCTAGTTACATTAATTCTTAATAAAGTGTATGGTTTGATAGTAAGAATTCCTGTTAGAATCCCATATATTAATCTCGATGAGATTCCTCCATCTTTAAGAGCTGATGTTGTTCTATCAACATATAAATGTCACTTATCTGGTCTGCCAATAAGACACATCAGAATAGATCCTGTAACCACCTTAAGATATGAAAAACGAGCTATCGAACAATATATTAGTGATTTTCAGCACGCTCCAGGCCAGCCAAATCGACCAATGAGAATTCAAGATTTACGTGAATCTCCTCATATTCAAACTGTTATCGATGATCGATTAAGAGAACGAGATGTTAAATTTAATCAACTTGCAGCAGCTGTAGCGCTTGAACATTAAAATTAAATTATTTATTGCCTGATTTATTCAACCTACGGTCAAACTTTGTTTAGAAAAGTATTTTATAATAGGAGGTTTTTATGACTTTTTTAGCAACTCCACTTGTGGCAGCAGGAACATTACTTACTGGAGCCAATGCAATGCTAGATGGAGCTGCAGATGCCGTGATACTTTTTGATGACCCTAGAGCGACAGGTCGTGCAAAAATCGGTCAAGTTGCAAAAGTCTTCATTGGAGCTTTAGGTGCTTATGGAGGAGCAGTAACTAATTCTGCCCCCTTAACCTCTAAAATATGCATCACGGTTTATAGAGCATTAGGATCGACTCAATTTATATTGAATAACGAAAAATGCAAGAGAAAAAAAGTTGCGTTAATCTATTCCTATTTACAAATCGCCGCTTATCATTTTCCTGATCTACTAGAAGAGTTTATCGGTATGTCAACTAAGATAAGTATAGCAAAACTCACATTGCCTTGCTTAGCTAAACTTTGCAAAGATTTTTACGACAAAATTGAATTAGCCCGTCGCAGAAATGGAACTGATCCAGAGATTTTAATGGCAGAGCAGAGACGATGGGAAAATATTGGGGAGATATTAACGCAAGTTGATAATGAAGCTTATGAATTGAATTTATCAACCAGCCTTCTTTCTTTATTAATAAAAGGAGATACTCCTGAAACTTTATTAACTTTGAATGAACTTCCTGATGAATTGCAAGAAGATGAAAGATTAAAAAAATATAAATGCAGATTATCCCAAAGAACTATAATGCATGCAGTTTCAATAAAAAACTTTGACCCGGAAGAAATATACGAAAGATCAATACTTTTAAATAGAATTAGAGAAAATCCTCATAATATTATTGAGGGTCGAGTCGTGAATGAAGATGATGTCGAGACTTCTTATTTGCAAGTAGAAATCGATAACATACTAAATGAGATTAGAGATCAAATGATTGTAATTCGCAGATTGATACCTCTGAGCACAAGAATTCATTATCATCAGTTAACAACGTTAGGTGAAATACCTGAAGAATTGAGAGGTGACAAGGTATTTAAGGCTTTTACTTGCCAATATACAAAAAGACCGATTCGATTTGCTGCAAGAATTTCTGGCGAGCCCGAGGTGTATGAAAGTACAGCTTTAGTCACCCACCATCATTTCGCAAATCGTGTTACCGCTGACAGAACTCATCCACAAGCAGCACAATATTACGAAACAGCGGACGACATTCAGCAAATTATTGATGGTAAGCTTTTAGAATATAGTAAAATTATGGCAATAATGCAAAATAAAGAATATGTGGAAGATTCGAGTTATGAACTTTCAAAATCTGTTTTATCTACTTTCGATGCATTACTTAAAGCACATTTAGACAGAGAAACTAAGTTAGCACGCTTTTTAGAAAAACTTCAAAGTAATGATCCGGAATCATTATTAAGAACAATGATAAAGGAAGGGATAATTGAAGTAGATCTGACAAAAACAAAATATATACAAACATTGCCCTTAGTTTACGTAGCTCTTCCACTATTTAGACTTGTTAATCATTCTTTATTAGGTCGGCCAGTAGAAGAAGTTGAAGCAATTGAGCGAAAATATCTCGGAAGAGAGGTAAGGCCTAGCGAAATTAGAGTAGTTGATATTTTAAGATTATTTATAAGAGCATTGGACTTGTTAGCATAAGACATCTCATTTTTCACAATTTTCTTGCTGCATTATTTGTATATAACATCTATTTTACGTAATAAAAAGTTGAAGGAAGTTTTGAAGGATTAAATATTTTATCCGCCTGGATTACTCGACATGGATAAAAATCTTCTAAAACAAGCCTTTGAGTTTTTTGTTTTATTTTTAAAGGATTTTGTGAAGAAAATTTTTCGTTGACAGTTGCTATTAACTCATCATTTTGTTCTTTTAAGACCTCACGAAGAGATGTTTGCAAATGATTTTCTGCAAAATATCTTTTGGTCTCGTTTAACTGCATGCTTTTTAAAGAAAATGGGATCCATTCGTTGGGAATCAACAAAGATCCGGAAGGCCAATTGGGATTAAAACCGGCAACGAGACTATATGATAGAACAATATCGGCATTGTTAAATTTTCCATCTTTTCCAATAAACTCAGCTAGTGCACCATAATAAAAAATTGCTCGTACATTCAAATCGGGAAAAAAATAGGTAAAAAGCTCATAAGAACAATTTTCATCAGTGCAACATTTGATTTTAGACATATCAGGATAGCATTCATTTAGTAAATTTTCTATTAGCTCAAGCTGCCTTGGGCCTGATGTATTGCGATGCGTTTGTATAATAATTACAGCTTCATTTTGTTCTGATTTATTTACCAAACGATGCGCGTTAGTTAAATAATAATGAAGCATCAAAACATATGCCAGATTTACTTTGGGCTCATTGTAAGATTTAATAGAGGTCTCTTTTAATGGATAGGAATTTTTATCGGTTATCTCTTGCCATTCTACCCCTTCAGCAAAAGGCCTATCTAAAATAACACAAAGATTTGCCCAAATTTGGCCGGGGCGTAAATATTTGATAAAGGTATCCGCACCTTCAATGTTGAGGCCATCGGCAATCAATTTTAAATCTTTTAATTGATACTCAACAGTGGTTTCGGCAGAAAGGATTGAAAATAAAAACACAAAACAAGCAATAAGACGTAAAAAACAGCGCATCTTAAAATCTCCTAAATCATCAAAAAAATTAAACTTTATACAAGCTATATTTTTTTGATGAAAATTTCAAGAAGAATTTTTCAACTGATTTTTAAGGTGTATTTTTTTACATTCTTGCAATGCTTCCATATTTTTAGGATAATGCTTTTTTAAAGAAAGAAAAAAACATATGGAAATTTTTGATGTAATTGTTATCGGAGGCGGCCCCGCCGGGATCTTTGCTGCCATCTCCGCCAAGGAAAAAAAACAAGATGCTAAAGTATTGGTATTAGAAAAAACTAATGCCTTGCTCTCTAAAGTAAAAATTTCCGGAGGAGGAAGATGCAATGTCACAAACGGCTGTTTAGATCCAAAATTGCTTAGTCAAAATTATCCAAGAGGCGCAAAAGAGCTCCTTCCCCTATTTTATGCATTTGGCAGTAAAGAAACTATAAACTGGTTCGAAACAAGAGGCGTAAAATTAAAAATAGAAGAAGATGGGAGGGCTTTTCCTAAATCCGATAAATCTCAAACTATCATTGACGCTCTTTTATCGGAAGCTAAAACTCTTGGTGTTGAAATTTTATTAAACCAAAAAATATTAGATGTTGAAAAATCAAAAAAAGCTTTTTTAATAAAAGCATCAGAAAAATCATTTTTAGCCAATAGCCTTCTTTTAGCCACTTCAAATAGCCCGGAAGGTTTTGAATGGGCAAGAAAACTTGGCCATAGCATCCAAAAACCGATTCCTTCTTTATTTGCTTTTAACGTTCCTTCTTTCTCATTAAAAAATTTAAGCGGAGTCAGTGTAAGCTCGGTCAATTTAAAAATAAAAGATGCTATATTTTCATCATTGGGTCCTATTTTAATCACTCATTTTGGATTTAGCGGGCCAGCGATTTTAAAGTTATCTGCTTGGGGGGCTCGCTATTTAAATGAAAAAGATTACAAATTTGAGCTTAAAATCAATTGGGTTAATTTAACCCAAGAAGATATTTTATCAAAACTCTTAGATCTAAAAAAAACTTCTAAAAAAACTCTTTTTTCCGAAAATATTTTTAACCTGCCTAAAACTCTTTACACAGCTTTTTTAGATAGTTTTAAAGATCTATTTAAAAAAAAGTTGAGCGACATTGCCAATAAAGAGCTAAATAGCTTGGCTCAAAAATTACATGAAGATATTTATTTTGTAGATGGCAAAACCGCCAATAAACAAGAATTTGTTACCTGCGGGGGAATAACTTTAAAAGAGATAAATTTTAAAACCATGGAAAGTAAAATTTGCCCAAATCTTTTTTTTGCTGGGGAAATTTTAGATATTGATGGAATAACCGGCGGTTTTAATTTTCAAAATTGTTGGACCACCGGTTACATTGCAGGCAAGAACTCTGTTTAACTACTTTGCCTTGAATATCTTTTTCTGTCATTTTCATTAAGATATTTTTTTCTAAGGCGAATATTTTTAGGAGTAATCTCAACATATTCGTCCTCAGAAATAAAATTGATCGCTTGCTCTAGAGTAAACGTTCTTGGAGGAATTAACAAAATGTTTTCATCCTTGCCGGCAGCTCTTACGTTGGTCAATTGTTTAGCTTTAGTGACATTGACAATAAGATCATTGTCACGAGAGTTTTCACCCACAATCATACCTTCATAGACTTCGTCTCCCGGTTTTACAAAAAGAACCGATCTTTCTTGCAGCCCAAAACAGGCGTAAGCATTAGTAACGCCCGATCCAATCGAAATCATAACCCCTCTTTTTCTTCCAGGAAGAGCTCCTTTCCAGGGAGCATAGTGATCAAAAATCGAGGTCATGATAACAAGCCCTCTTGTTAGGGTCAAAAGCTCACTAGCGCAGCCCATCAGCCCTCTTGTTGGAATTAAAAATTCCATTCTGGTGATACCATGCTCATCTGTATCTAAGGACTGCATCTCCCCTTTACGAATCCCAAGCTCGCTAATTACTGCTCCGGAAAATTCAGAGGGAACTTCAATATGGGACATTTCCATCGGCTCAGATTTTACTCCATCAATCTCTTTAATAATTACTTGAGGCTTGGAAACAATAAACTCGTAGTCTTCTCTTCTCATGGCTTCAATCAAAACTGCAAGGTGAAGCTCGCCTCTACCAGATACCGTGATTTTATCTACAACATCTTCATAAGTATCTATCTTTAAAGTCACATTGGCCTTTTTTTCTCTAAGGAGCCTGTCTCTAATTTTATTAATGGTAAGGTTTTTTCCGTCTTTTCCGGAAAATGGGCCGGAGTTTACCATAAAATCTATAGAAAGGGTCGGCTCTTCAACTGCAATAGGAGGAAGAATAACGGTATTATCAATGGCGCATAAAGTATCGCTAATAGTTACATCTTCTATTCCTGAAATGGTGACAATATCTCCCACTCCAGCCTCTTCCATTTCAACTTTTTTAAGGCCGTGATGACCTTCTATTCTTTGCACTTTAAAAGTTTTTCTTTCTCCATTTTTATTGATCCGATCAATAGACATTCCTTTGGTGACTACACCTGCTAAAATTCGGCCGATACCTTGCCTTCCCACATAATCATCGTATCCAATTGTGGCAGCTTGCATAAGAAATGGAGCATTAATATCTCCCGTTGGAGCAGGAACCTCTTTAACAATAAGATCAAAAAGAGGCTTCATATCTTTTCTAGGATCATCTAATTTCATCATTGCAAACCCACTAAGCCCTGAAGCGTAGCAATAAGCAAAATCAAGCTGCTCATCGGTTGCACCAAGCTCGGAAAATAAATCAAAGGTTAAATTTAAAGCTCTTTCAGGATCAACATGAGGCCTGTCTATCTTATTTAAAATTACAATTGGCCTCAGCCCCATTTTTAAAGATTTCATAAGGACAAACCGGGTTTGCGGCATTGGCCCTTCTTTAGCATCAACTAAAAGTAATACGGAGTTGACCATCCCAAGGACCCTTTCTACCTCTCCGGAAAAATCGGCATGACCCGGAGTATCGATGATATTGATTTTGTAATCTTGATAAAAGATAGAAGTATGTTTAGCAAAAATCGTAATACCTCTTTCTTTTTCTTGATCGTAGCTATCCATTACCCGTTCGGGAATTTTTTCGTGATCATGAAAGATTTGAGATTGTTTTAATAGGCTGTCTAATAAAGTGGTCTTACCGTGGTCGATGTGGGCAATAATTGCAATATTGCGAATATTTTTCGCGTTGAACATTTTAAAAAATCCTCTTATTTGGGTTAAAATGAAACTTATGATGGCTAAAAACATATATATTATACCAGAGGGTCAAATAAACTTGAACAACTTTAAAAGGATCAACTTAATGAATTTTTTATTATCTATAAGTTGCTAATCATTAGAGCTTTACTATAAAAAACAATAAGATATGATATTTTTTTGTAGAATTCCATGTACCATTTGTGTCAAAATACTTTTGCTTATGAGCTAAATTTGATTCAAAAGCGAAGTTTTTGGAAATTTGATTTTTCGTTTTAGCATCTTTTGGTCAGTAGGGCCAAGTAGTTGCTCCAATGGTAAAATCTTTAAAAATAAAGGAAGAATAGCATGAAACTGTATGTAGGCAATTTGCCGCTAAGTTTAACAGAAGAAGAACTAAAAAAATTATTTGCAGAATATACATCCGTAATTAGCGCTAAGTTAATTATTGATCGAGACACTAACAGATCCAAAGGTTTTGGTTTTGTTGAATTCAGCTCGGCTGATGAAGCTAAGAAAGCGATTGCTGCATTACATGGAAAAGATTGTGGTGGCAGAGCCCTCACCGTTAATGAAGCGCGCCCTCAAGCGCCAAGAAGCGAAAATCGTACTTTTAAACGTCGATTCTAGTTTTACCCGTAAAAACGGTTACATTATGCACAAATGTTTAAAAGCATTTGTGCATTTTTTTTTCAAAACTGTTCATCAGATCTTAAATAACGCCATTTGCCTTCAGGAAGATCGCCAAGGCAGATATTGCCAATCCTCACTCTTTTAAGTCCAACAACTTCTAGACCTACAATTTCGCACATTCTTCTAATTTGCCTTTTTTTACCCTCTTTTAAAATAAATCTTAGTAGGTTTGGATGGAGCTGATCAATCTTAGCCGGTTTTAATGGCTTATCATCTAGAAAAAGGCCATGGCTTAGCCTTTTGATCAAATGATCCGTAATATTGCCGTTAATTCTAACCAGATACTCCTTTTCCATGTCAGCATCACAACCAATCAATTGTTTAGCGATCACACCATCTTGAGTAAGAACCAAAAGCCCTTTAGAATCGATATCCAGTCTTCCTGCTACCGCAAGCTTTTTTAAATGAGAAGAATTAAATGTAGTTCTCTCCTTAAAAGATTTAATTTGATTTTCTTCAGTTATCAATTCAATTGCAGGAATATATCCTTTTTCCGGCTGGGTCGATACATAGCCGATAGGTTTATTTAACAAAATCGTCACTTTGCTTTGCTTTTCTTTTTGAGCCGTTGATACAAACTCAATATCAGCATCTAAAGCAACTTTAGTGCCAAGGATAGAAATTATTTGGCCATTTACTAATACTTGCCCCATCTCAATAAAGCGATCGGCTTCCCGCCGTGAGCACATTTTTCTTTCAGACATGATTTTAGACAGTCTGACTAATTGTTCTTCCATATTTTCACTCCGTCATTTTGCTTAAGTTATCAAGAATTAGCTCTTCTTTGAAAACGGCTCTCGTTAAAAAATAAGCGCTAAAGGATAAAAACAGGCTTATTACTTCTTTTGGCACAAAAAAAACTTCTCTAGGCAATAATAAAAAGCTCATAGCCCCAATAATCATCGAAGAAACAGCCCCTTTCTTGGATATTTTCTTAGAAAAAATAGCCATCATGATTGAAGGACAAAGGGTGCATACGGAAAATTCATATGACTGCAATAATAGATATAAAATATTTTCAAAGTAAAAAGAGGTGATCAAACCTAGTACACCCACTATAGAAGTTACCGATCTTGAAAAAAACACCCTTTTTTCTTGAGGGATCTTTTTCCAAAAAGGAAGATCTAACACTAAATTTGAAGAAATGGCACAAAGAAGGGAATCGGTTGTAGAAAATATTACCATTAGCACTCCACAAGCTATACAACTGCTTATTATCGGATTGGTAAAGGTTATGACAGAAGAAATAAGGGCGTCTTGGCCGGGTTGTAAAATTACCCCGGATTGTTTTAAAGAAACTCCAAAATCAACCGCTAAAAGCGAGCAAAATAGGACTAAAAATCCGGCTAAGATCGCTGAAAATCTTATAGTTTTGGGAGTTGTAGCCGCAAAACATTTTTGCCCCATATCCTGCTCAAATCCCATATAAAGTGTTGTGATAAGAAGCGAAGAAAAGGCAGATGCAGTAAAAGAAAAAGGGGTTGAAATAAGAGATGCAAAAGGGACACTTCCTTTATCCGATTTTAAGAAAAAAGCAATAGAAAAAAGTAACAATATAAAAGAAACTTGTACAATATCGGTTTTAACAATCGCCTTAAGACCCCCCAAAATCGTATAAATTAAAAACACGCTCCATATAGCGAGAAAAAAGTAATGATTGTCTACTCCAATAGCTAAGAAAAACTTTCTTGCTCCAACAATTTGCGCAACCAGTATAAAAAAAAGAGGAAAAATAGATAGATAAGAGGCTGTTTGACGAAGCTTTTTTGAACCATATCTTAGCTCAAAGATTTGTGCAACCGTGGTTAAATTTAACCCTCTTAGTTTTGGCCCAAAAATTGCTCCAAGGCAAACCAAGCCAAAAAACATGCCCAAAGGATAGGTCATCCCTATCCATCCTTGTTTATAACCTGCTTCTGCAGAACCAAGTAAACTTCCGGCTCCGAGCTGTGATGCAAAAAGGGTAAATGTCAAGGTCCACATGCTCAAGCTGCGGCGGCTTAAAAAATAATCTTCATCGCCACCTTGCATTTTATTTGCAGATCTTTTCCCGATCCACAAATAAACGATTGCAAAAGCAATCATTAAAAATATAAATACAAAATAACTCATAAATTCTCCGAGTAAGAACATTATAAATTAGACAAACTTAAATCAAAACCAGTTTGTCAAAAAAAATCTAAAAATTAGAAAAAGAAAAAAATAATTTGAATGCTTGATAGAATAAATTTTAACCACTTGCTCATTTTAATATTTTGAATTCTAATATTGCATCAATTGGTATAGAGCCGCTATATAGATGATAATATTTATTTACACCGCCTGGATTAGATTCAAAAACTAGATTGCCAATCAGCTTTTGAGTATCAATTTTCAAAACCACAAATTCCAAAACATCGCTCCAGAAATTTTGGATGATTTTATCCAACTGCTCTTCTGTAGAAAAATGAATAAATTCCTTGTCCATTTCAGAAAGATAAACAAATGGCAATAATTGACTTTTTTGCCAGTTTTCTTTTGAAAGAATCTTATAAAGATACTTTGGAGCTCTATTCATTTCACCTCTAACATTTTTCAAATCCTTCTTTTAAAAAAGGAATAGCAAGATCCATCAATTCTTGTAACTCGGTTCCTTTATATGATAAAACTGCCATGCGATTTTTTAAAAGGATCTCATTTCCTTGAAATAAAAAACTCATTATCTGCTTTAGTTTATTAATTTTAGTCCTCATTTGAATATCATCTGCAAGTTCACAAATGTACTTTTCCAAATATTTAACAAGGTCGCAAAAGAAGGATTTATATTCCTTTTTAGAAAAATGGCTTTTAATCTGATTAAAGATAAAAGGATTAATTAAAGCTCCCCTTCCTATCATCAAGCCATCACACCCGGTATCTTTTAACATTCTGAGCGCATCATTAAGAGAAAAAATATCGCCGTTTCCAACTACAGGTATTTTCAAAATCGATTTGGCTTCGGCAATTAAAGCCCAATTGGCAGAAGAGTCATATTCTTGCACCTTGGTTCTCGGATGAAGCGTTATATATTTAACGCCGCTACCTTCCGCCGCAAGTAAATTTTCCTTAAACAAAGAAATATCGTGATAACCCGAGCGCATCTTGATAGATACCGGTATGGAAACTGCCTCAACAACTCTTTTTGCAATTTTTTCTAAAATAGCAGGATTTTTTAATAAACTTGCCCCGGAACCTCTTCCGTTCACAATCTTAGATGGACAGCCAAAGTTTAAATCGATATGCAAAGCTCCTCTATTTTCAAGCTCTATTGCCATTTGGGCCATCAATTCAACGTCAGAGCCCATGATTTGAGCTGCTAATGGAATGGGAGCTATTTCATTAGCTATATAAACTTTTGCCAAACTTTTAATATGAGCATTTTTAGGCACTCTTAAGAAATCTTTGATTGCTTCATCAAATCCACCAATTGATGCGATAGCTTTACGAAAGGGGGCATCCCCAACCCCTTCCATCGGAGCGAGTAAAAGAAAAGGACAGCCATTGGTATCTTTGGGAAGAAAATTCATAAAGGTTTTAATTCCCATCTTTTTTGAAATTACTTGATTTTAGGATCAATTTAATAGATTCTTCAACACTACACTTGGAAGTATCAATTTCCAAATCATAGTTTATATTATTACTTAGATTAAATTGACTTCGAGCAGATCCCAAAGTGCGATCCTGTCTTAATTTTTCTCTTTCTTCCAAAACTGCTATCGGAGTCTTTAAACCAATCCAAAAAACATCATAATCTTTAAGAGCCTCTTTCCATGAATCATAATCTCGCTCTTGAAAAAAAACATCGTCAATAATTAAAAAATGGCCCGATTTAATTAAAGTAACCGATACCTCTTTAAACGACTGCCTGATTTTTTCTGCAAAAGGACCGATTACGATTTGAGCAATAATATTACCATTTGCATCTTTAGAGATCTTTGAGCTAAAGCCAACTGGATGCGGCTCTTCATTCCAATTATTGATTTTGGCGGGCATGAGCTCAATCATCCGATCGAAGCTTAAATATAGATAAGGCTGATCTAAAGCTCCTTGAAGAGCTTTTGCAATGGTTGTCTTACCACTGCTTGAGGGGCCATTTATAAAAATGATCTGCGGCGTGGTGTCATTGGCGAGTAAATTTTTTGCCATAATCAAGAGGAATAAAAAAAATATTTGTGATTTACAGAACCTCATTTTTTTAAACCTTTCTAAAGAAATCAATCAGTCAATTATATCATTTTTGAGCTTTTATTTTAAGATTTTGAATCATTTGCAAAAAATCTGCCACTTCAATTTTTTCAAACGAATCTATTTGTAAATGTGCTTTAGAAAAATCTTGCTTTTGACTAAAGCTATTTGGAACTGCGACAGCGATGCATCCAGCGCTAACTGCTGAAGTAATTCCGGTTTGACTATCTTCGATCACCGCACATTGAGAGGGATTTAAACCTAACATTTTTGCAGCCTGCAAATAAATATAAGGTTTGGGTTTATTAACCCCTTCTGGGTCTTTGAAATGATCTAAATCATCTTGGCCAGAAAGAATGACCTCAAAAAAACTTTCGATTTTAAGGTTTTTCAAATGCGCCAAAATCTCTTTTTTTGTAGCTGCTGAAGCAACACCCAATTTAAGATCAAATTTATTTTTTTGATCAACTAGGCGATGGATAAAATTAAGAGTAGCTGTGATAGGAGGCAATCCTTTAATTTGAAGATCATGGAAATATCCAATCTTTTCTTTTACAATTTTCTCTCCATTATCATTGCCGATTTTTTTAGCAAATGATACCCCTAGAGCGTCAAGTCCTTTGCCGACGCAATAAAAATATTCTTCGAGCGCCAGATCATATCCTTGATTTTTTAAGGCTTTTCTCCAGGCAAAAAAATGGGCGTGCTCACTATCAACTATAGTCCCATCACAATCAAAAATGATTGCTTTTATATCATGCAGTTTATTTTTGAAATTTGAATTGTCTTTAAAATTGTCTGTTGGACAAAAATTCATAATTTTCATTGCCGTTTTTTTTTAAATCTACAACAATTATACCATATTCTAGCATTCAAATCATCTATTCTCCGCGCTGAATAAATCCTTTAACAATCAGCATCTTAAATCTTCCAAAAAATGTTTTGACCTAATTTTTTGGCTCTAAAATGAATAAAATTGCTTTCCATAAAAAAAATAAACTATAATTTGAAAAACCGCTAATAAATTTGTATGTATTTTCCTGATTACAAAAAAAGCATCATGTTTTTTATTATTGTTGCCCCATTTTTAGGGGGCATTGGAATCGATCTTTACGTTCCTTCGCTTCCTACGATTAAAAATGAATTTAATGTCGATCACTCCTTAGTGCAATTTACCATTACAACCTATTTACTTGGATATGCGATAGGTCAGCTTTTTTTAGGTATTCTATCCGATAGTTTTGGAAGAAAAAAAATATTATATTTCAGCTCCATTTTTTATGTCTTCACAACTATTTTAGCAATTGTCTCTCAAAATATTTATTTCAGACCTCCTGACCTCGACGATTTAAGAGGAGACCATTTCGTAAAAAAGTCGCAATTTTGTCCCCGGAAAAACGGTTTCAGTTTCGTTAAGAACTTCGCATAAACGTTCCGCTGTTTCATCGGCACTCCGAGTAGTCAA
>JACRNF010000027.1 GCA_016219355.1 Chlamydiota bacterium
ACTGTAAAAGTTATTGTCTTACGATCCCTTAGCCTAGTTTTTTATTGGTTTGAAAAAAATAGATCTACTCTTTATAACTTTCCTATAGGTGACAATATGCTAAAAAAATTTATAAGCAATCCTTTAATTTCAAATTATCAGGTAGATAGCAGAAAGGTTTCAACGGGAACGTTGTTCTTTGCTCTAAAAGGGGCAAAAACCGACGGTCATAATTTTTTAGAGGAAGTTGCTAAAAAAGGAGCCTTCGGAGCGGTTGTTGATGAACATTACCAAGGACCTTTTTTTGGTTTACAGATTTTTAAAACAAACGATGTTTTAGCTTTTTTGCAGATGCTGGCAAAAGAAAAAGTTAAACCGGTCAAACAAACTATTTGCATCACGGGCTCTTTTGGTAAAACTACGACTAAAGAATTTACCTTTAGTCTACTTGAAGGGACTTTCAAAGTAGGCAAAACTTCAGATAACTATAATAGCCAAATCGGCTTTCCCTTAAGCATTTTAAACATGGATACTAACCAAGACCTGCTCGTTTTGGAAATGGGAATGTGGTATAAAAATGAAATTAAAAAACTGGTGGATATTGTTGCACCAGATGTTGGAGTTATCACTAAAATCGGCTTTGCTCATATTCAGAATTTTGAAAGTGTCGAAGATATTTTTTTTGCTAAAGCTGAAATTTTTTTCAGCCAAAAAACTAAATTGGCTATTTTAAATTACGATCTTTTGGATATGGCAAAAAATGTCATTACACAAGAAAAAATATTTTTTTCTACAAAAGATAGCCGGGCCGATTTTTTCTTAAGACTAAAAGATGATAAAATTTTGATTTTTGAAAACCAAAAACTCATTTTAGAAACTTTTGCCGTTTTTAAAGAATCTCATATTTTAGAAAATTTGCTGGGGGCTTTTACCATCGCTAAGACTATGGGAGTTAAGGTAGATGTTATTGAATCAAAAATAGCTAAATTAACTGCGGCAAAAATGAGGTTTGAGAAGTTTGAAAAAAATGGAATTTTTTTTATTAATGATACTTATAACGCTCAATTTGACTCGGTAATCGCTGCTTTGGAAAATCTGCCGGAAGTTAAAGGAAAAAAAATCGCAGTACTCGGTGCCATGAACGGACTTGGAAAATATGAAGAAGAGTGTCATAAAAAAGTTATGGAACTGGCTTTAAAAAAAGTCGATTGTTTACTTTGTTTAGGAAAAGAATGGAAAAAAATTTTTAGTGAAAAAATCAGGGTGGAATTTTTTTTGGATCAACTTAGTTTGTCAGTGAGGTTAAAAGAGTTAATGCAAAAAAACGACCTTGTTTTAATCAAAGGAAACAGAACTTTGGAAATGGAAAAAATTTTTCATTTGATTGATTGATTTTGTAAAATTGGTTATTCTATTACTTTAAGCCGTCGGTTAAAGTATGCTCCTATTATTGATTGAGTTTTTATCAAATTTTTTTGGGTTGAAAATCCCCGCGGTATTCGGCTATTCTTCCACGAGAATGATTTTAGCCGCTTTAACCTCTTTGATCTTAACTATTTTCTTGGGCCCTTTTTTCATCAAGAAATTGTATGAGCTAAAAATTGGACAGTCTATAAGAGGACAAGATATTTGCCCACTTTTAGCCCAATTACATGAAAAGAAAAAAGATACCCCTACAATGGGAGGAATCTTGATTCTGTTCTCTATGCTTGTATCCCTTTTTTTGTGGATGGACCTAACTTGTAGCTTCACTTTGATCTTGTTTATTGCTACTGTTTGGCTTGGATTTGTCGGAGGGATCGATGATTACTTGAAACTAAAATATAGAAATAGCAAAGGACTAAAATCCAGGATTAAATTTTTACTGCAGCTTGCCTTTGCTTTCTTGCTCTCTTTGTACCTTATATGGCCAGCTTTGACTAACGCTATTTCTTTTAAAGGGGTTTTTGAGCCACCATTTGCCAAAGAACATATTATAAAAAAAGAAGAGCATAAAAATGTAATTGTTAGATCACAAACTTTAACTACAAGTGAATATATCGCCAAAACTTACCTTCCTTTTTTTAAAGACCCTGTTTTTGTTTTTGAAGGATTTTGGTCCATTCTTTCGATGTTCTTGATTATTTTTGTGATTGTCGGCTCTTCCAATGCAGTTAATTTGACAGATGGATTGGATGGACTTGCGGCTGGGTGTTTAGTAATGACCTCTATTGTTTTGGCTTTGTTTGCTTTTTTGTCTAGCCATATCGATATGTCAAGATATCTAAATATTTTATACATCGATAAAAGTTCTGAGATTGCCATTTATTTATTTGCTTTGGCCGGGGCCTCTTTAGGGTTTTTGTGGTATAACGGCTATCCCGCTCAGGTTTTTATGGGAGATATCGGATCTTTGGCATTAGGTGGAATAATAGGGGTAGCTGCAGTTTTACTAAGAAGAGAATTTTTATTGACCATTGCGGGAGGCATTTTTGTAGCTGAAGCCCTTTCGGTGATATTACAAGTTGCAAGTTACAGGTATAGGAATAAAAAAAGAATTTTTTTGTGCGCCCCTTTACATCATCATTTTGAATATAAAGGATGGCCTGAGACTAAAGTGGTCATCAGGTTTTGGATAATCGCTTTATTGCTTGCGATTATCGGCATTGCAACTATTAAATTTCAATGAGGGATGTATGAAAAAATATTTGGTAGTTGGACTCGGAGTTAGCGGCAAAGCAGTTTTAAATTTTTTGCAAAGCCAAAAAAAGGATTGTATAGTTTTTGATGATAAAAAGACTCAGGACTGTATTTCTGATATTGAAAAAATTAATGTAAATGAAATTAAACAGGCTATCGTTTCTCCCGGTATAAAATTAGATCATCCATTGCTCGAAAAATTAAGAATGGGAAGCGTTGAAATTATTGGAGAAATCGAATTTGCTTTTAGACAATTAAAAAATTACTCCATTGGTATTACCGGAACAAATGGCAAGACCACCACTACTTTATTGATTGCCCATGTTTTGAATTTTTTGGGTAAAAAAGCCCAAGCCTTAGGTAATGTCGGTACCCCTTTAACTTCTTATCTTTTGAAAAAAGATCCTGATGAAATTTTAGTTGTGGAACTAAGCTCCTTTCAAATTGAAACCCTTCAAAAAAAATGTTTGGACCAGGCTTTAATTTTAAATATCACTCCTGATCACTTGGATAGATATGGAGTAGTTGAGAAGTATGCCAAGGCCAAATGCCATATTAAAGAGTCGTTAAAAATCGGAGCCGTTTTACATGTATCAAAAGAAGTTTTAGATACCTACGCAAATTTTTTAGATACTAAAAATCAGATAAAAATTATCGAAGATGATATTGAAAAAGCCGCTTTTCAAATTTTGCAAGAGATGAGTATAACACACGAACAGTTTTTAGAGGCTTTAAAAACTTTTGAAAGGCCCAAGCACAGAATTGAATTTGTGAGAAAAATAAATAATATCTTTTTTTATAATGATTCCAAAGCGACAAATGTGTTTTCAGTAATCTATGCTATAAAAAAAATGTCACATCCTATTATATTGATTGCAGGGGGGCTAGACAAAGGGTTTAGCTATGAGATTTGGAAAAGTGTTTTTAAAGGAAAGGTTAAAAATATTTTGGCAATAGGTAAAAGTGCTGAAAAAATTAAAAATGAATTAAAAGGATTTGATGTTGAAATTGTAGAAACATTAGAATTGGCAGTAAATCGAGCTTATAGTATAGCTAAAGATAACGATGCTGTGCTCTTATCTCCGGGATGTGCCAGCTACGATATGTTTAAAAATTATGAGGACCGGGGAGAAAAATTTAAACTTTATGTTAAAAATCTTGCAAAATAGGGAGAAGATTCAATGAGTAAAAAAAATACAATTATTATTGCTGTATTGGTTAATGCAGGATTATTGGTTGTTTTGTTTATCAGCGCCCTTTCTTCAAAGAAAAGTGTGCAAAAAGAACCGACGCAAAATGAAATTGCGCAGCTGGTACAAGATACCTCAATCGATGCTAAAACTCTTTACACGGCCTCAGATGTTCCTCAAACAGGATCTGCTGAATTGCCGAATATTCAAGTACAACCACTTTCAACGAATGGTACATCAGAAAATACAGCTTTGGCAATTGACCCTGCTGCTATGCAAACAAATCCTGTTATAACGCCTGTTGCAGAGCCAACCGAAGTAGTGCACGCCCTCCCTAGCGTTGAGCAGCCCAATACAGCTCCGGTGGTTGAAACTCCAAAAGCTGAAGAGGCTGCGACTGCATTATCTATTCATGTTAAAAAAGGGGATACTTTAGATAAGATTGCAAGAAATCATAGAACGTCTGTTGCTGAAATCATTCGGCTAAATAATCTTTCCAGCAGCTTTTTAAAAGTGGGACAAACTTTAAATATCCCTAAAAAAAATGGTGCAGTGGCAAGTAAAAAAGGGTCTACTTCCCTTTCTTCAGAATATTATGTCGTAAAAGTTGGCGAAAATCCATATACAATTGCGCTAAAGCATCATATGAAGACATCGGAACTTTTAAAGTTAAATAATTTAGATGAGAAAAAGGCTCGTCGTTTAAAAGCAGGAGATAGACTGAGAATCCGATAATGACCAAACCCTTTTTTTTACTGCTAATCTGCGTTTTTATTGTTTTTTCACTTGGCCTCTTAATGATTTTTAATACCACTTCGGCAGAAGTGCTAGATAGATCTTTAGAGATCAGCACTCATTTGGCGTTGATCAAACAGGGTATATATGCAATTATCGGGATCGTAATCGGGCTTTTTTTTTGGTATATTGGCTATCAGTCAATCATCGAAAAAAGCCCTTTAATTTTATTATGCTCCATCTTTTTATTAGTTTTAGTATTTATTCCTCATGTCGGACAAGAGATCAATGGGGCCAAGCGGTGGCTCGGCTTTTTGGGCATGACTGTTCAGCCCTCAGAGATTGTCAAGTATGTAATTCCGATCTATTTTATTTATCGATTGGACAAATGCTCCGATTTAAATTTTAATGACTTTTTTAAAATTTTGGTTGTTTGTTCTTTGCCCATCGGTTTAATTTTATTAGAGCCCGATACTGGTACCACCGTTATTATTTTATCTTCTCTTGTGATTTTATTTGTTTTGGCAAAGATCAGAGCTCTTTGGTGGCTCGCCCCTTTGCTCTCCTTAAGCCTAATAGGGGGTGTTGTTGCCTTTAATATGCCCCACGTTAAGGATAGAATTAAAATCTATTTGCACCCGGAACTTGATTTAAAAGGAAAAGGACACCAGCCATATCAAGCTAAAATTGCGGCAGGATCCGGCGGCCTTTTAGGCAGGGGAGTTGGTGAGAGTTTGCAAAAGCTTGATTATTTACCTGAGGCCAGGAACGATTATATTGCTGCTATTTTTGCCGAAGAGTTTGGTTTTGTAGGCATTTGTTTTTTGATCGGTCTTTATTTGACCATAGGTTATGTTGGATTTTATATAGCCTCCAAAGCTAAAGATAAAAAAGGCTTTTATCTCGGGGCCATCATCAGTTTTTTAATTACTTTTCAGGCTTTTTTAAATCTGGGAGTTGTCTCGGCTCTTTTGCCGAGCAAAGGAACAACCTTGCCCTTTTTTTCTCAAGGGGGCAGTTCTTTAGTAATAAATATTATTGCAATTGTGCTTTTATTAAATATTGCTAAACAATCTCAAAAAGTTGAAGAGCGCTATGCCTAAAGAAAATCTCAGAGTTTTGATTAGCGCAGGTGGCACCGGAGGTCATTTAATACCGGCTCAGCAGCTTGCAACCAAATTGAAAAAAAAAGGGTGCGAAAAAATTATTTTCGCTGCCAAAGGATTAAGTAAATCGCTCTCTTTTCAAAAAGAAAATTTTGATTTTAAAGATGTCTCTTCTGCTTCTTTATCTAAAAATATTTTCATTTTCTTAGCAATGATGCTCAAAGGGTTTTTTCAAAGTCTTTTTTTAATTTTAAAATTAAAACCCCATGTTGTGGTCGGTTTTGGCAGTTATCATACTTTTCCGGTGATGCTAGCAGCCCTTGTTTTAAGAAAACCTATCGTCCTTTTTGAATCCATCTGTCTTCTTGGCAAAGTTAATCGTTTTTTTGCCAAAAAAGCGGACGCTATTGCTATTCAATTTCCTTTGGGAGGAAATAAAAAAAAGAGAATTAAACAAGTGCCGGTTTTAGCCCTTCCTTGGATCGATGCTTTTGTTTATAACGATCAAAATGAGGCCAAATTAAAGGTTGGACTTGAAGAGGGAGTGTTTACCATTTTGGTTTTTGGGGGATCTCAAGGGGCCAAAGTTATCAATAACAATTTTTCTAAAATATTAAAAGAGCTCAAAAATGCTGAAAAAATTCAAGTTATTCATATCATTGGATCAGATGGTAAAATAGAAGATTTTAAAAAGATTTACGATGAGCTTGAAATTAAATCATATATAAATAATTTTGACCGAAATATGTTTTTGCTTTTTTCAGCTTCAGATATTGCCATTTGCAGGTCGGGCGCTGCTACTATTTCAGAGCTGATAGCCTTTGACCTACCATCCATCTTGATCCCTTTTCCCAAAGCAGCAGACGATCATCAAAGTAAAAATGCCTCTTTCATGCAAGATGAGGTTAAAGGATCGATCAAGATTGAGCAAAAAGCTTTAGGAAAAGAAATTTTGCTGAAAGAACTATTAAAGCTTTTACAAGAAGAAAGATTTTTGTTAAAAAGTATGAGGAAAAACATTCAAAATTTTAAATCGGAAGAAAAAGTTAAAAACAAAAAAGATTTTTCTGACTTGGTATTGGAGATAGGGGGATTATGACACAAGAACAATTTCATTTTATCGGCATCGGCGGAATTGGAATGAGCGCTTTGGCTAGGTATCTTTTACAAAAAAAATGCAACGTCAAAGGAACCGATCTTAAAGAAAGCTATATTATCCAAGGTCTGGAAAATGAAGGGGCCAACATAAAGATCGGACATAATGAAGAGTTCATTCAAAAAAATGATATTGTAGTTTATAGCAGCGCGGTTATGAAAAATAACCCAGAATTTAAAAGAGCTTTAGAGCTGAATAATAAAATTATTCACAGGTCAGACCTTTTGGCCGAGCTAATGCGTGGGTATGACTCGCTACTTATTACTGGGACTCATGGAAAGACCACAACGTCATCGCTCGTGGCCCATGTTTTGATGGAAGCTCTTTTAGATCCCTCTTTTATTATTGGGGGGATTGTCAATAACTATCATACAAACGGTCGATTTGGCCAAGGAAAATATTTTGTTGCTGAAGCCGATGAAAGCGACGGCTCTTTTTTAAATGCCAACCCCTTTGGTGCGATTGTCACCAATTTGGAAATAGAGCATCTTGATTATTGGAAAAGCTTTGAAAATTTAAAAGAAGGGTTTTCAACATTTTTTTCAAAAGTGTCTTCTAAGAGTCATTTTTTTTGGTGCTTTGACGATCCGGTTTTAAGATCTTTATCCCCAAAGGGCATTAGTTACGGTTTTGCCAAAGAGGCCGATCTAAGGGCTGAAAATGTTAAAGACAAAGGTTTTTCTTCGGTCTACGACATTTTTTATAAAAATGAAAAATATTTGGATGTTGAGATCAATCTATCTGGCGCTCATAACGTTTCAAATTCTCTTGCGGTATTTGGCCTTGCGTTAGAACTTCAAATAAAACCGGAAATAATTAAAAAAGCTTTTAAAAACTTTTTAGGAGTTAAAAGAAGGCTTGAAAAAATCAAGGAGCATGCATCGATTACATTTTTAGATGATTATGCCCATCATCCAACCGAGATCAAGGCTACTTTGAAAGCTTTGCGTGGAATTGCCAAAGAAAAAAGAATAGTGGCTATTTTTCAGCCCCATCGCTATAGCCGGCTACAAACTCTTATGGATCAGTTTGCTGACTCTTTTAATGAAGTTGATGAGCTTATTGTTACCGATGTTTATAGCGCAGGAGAGGTTCCAATCCACGGCGTTGACCAGCATGTACTTTTGAGTTTGTTAAAAAGACGTAAGATCAAGTGCGATTACATACCTGAAAAAGAGCTAGAAAAGCATTTGCAAAAAAACCTTAAATTTTTTGACATGGTTATAACTTTAGGGGCCGGCTCTATATCTCAAACCGGTAGGAAAATTGCTGAGAATTTTTCCAAAAAAGAAAAAAAATTAAATGTGGCTTTAATTTTTGGAGGCAAATCTCCCGAGCATGAGATTTCGATACTTTCAGCTAAAAACTTTTATAACAATTTAAATACCGCGTTATACAATGTTGAGCTTTTTGGTATTACCAAAGAGGGTAATTGGCTAATTGGCAAAGAAGCGTTTTCGCTCCTTGAAAAAAAACAAAAAGGAGAAAAACTGGAAGCTAAAATATTAAAACAACTGCTCAAAGCTGATGTCTGTTTGCCGATCTTGCATGGCCCATTTGGTGAAGATGGGATGATTCAAGGTTTTTTGGATACTTTGGACATACCTTATATAGGCTGTGATTATTATTCTTGCGCCATCAGCATGAACAAGGCTTGGTCCAAATATGCAGCGGTTTGTAATAACGTTTTAACCGCTCCATATGTTAATTTTAGCGATGTAGCATGGAGAGAAGATAGAGATAGCATTCTTCTTAACATAGAAAACAAATTAAAATTCCCCCTTTTTATTAAACCGGTCCATTTGGGCTCAAGCATTGGGATTTCATATTGCGAAGATAAATCTTTTTTAAGTTTAGCTATTGATGAAGCCTTAAAATTTGATACGGAGCTAGTCATTGAGGAAAAAATTATAGGTAGAGAGATCCAGTTTGCAGTTTTTGGCAATGATTATGTTGAGGTTTTAGCTCCTGGAGAAATTTTAGGGGAAGGGATTTTTCATGACTATAATCGCAAATATTTAGTGGGCAAACCTATGAGCAAGCCCAAAGTTGATCTTACGCTCGAAAAATTACAAGAAGGAAAATTTCTCGCTAAAAAAATGTATCTCTCCCTTGGCTGCACTGGCTTTACCAGACTTGATTTTTTTATCGATAAAGAAGGGATAATATATTTTAACGAAGCAAATCCAATACCGGGCCTTACCGCTACATCTTTATATCCCAATATGATTGCTTTGGAAGACATTTCTTTAACTAGTTTTATTGATCATACCATAATGCTAGCGCTGCATCGAAAAAGAAAAATGAAAAAACTTGAGTTTTCCTATATATGAAAGAAAAACTAACATTAACCGAAGCTTTTTTCTGGATTGTGGCATCTATCTTATTTGTCCTTACCTCATTTTTTGCTTTTCAAAATTTTTTCCATAACCATCAATTAAAAAAAAGCGAAGATCCGAATTATAATATTACTGCTATTGTGCAAACAGGTCTTCAAAAAGAGGCCCTTCATTCATTATACTTGTCAGAGCTGCTTAATTTATCGATGGACAAGCCAACTAATTTATTAGCCTTGGATGTAGAAGATGGGCAAAAAAAGCTTTTGAGATCACCTTTGATTAAAGAGGCTAAAATTGAAAAAATCAAACCGGGCGCTTTATATATTGATTATTCCGTAAGATCTCCGGTTGCATGGCTTTATGATTTTGAAAATGTTGCCTTAGATGAAGAGGGGAATGTTTTTCCCATTTACCCTTTTTTAACCCCCAAAACTCTTCCTGAAATTTATCTAGACGTTGCTTCTTTTGATGAAATTGGGTGGAACCATCCCATAACTTCTAGAAACATGGAGCTAGCGCTAAGTATTTTAAAATTTTTAAATCAAGATGAATTTAAACAAGCTTTTCGATTAAAAAGGATAGATGTTTCAAAAGCCTTTTTAGATAGCTACGGCAAAAGAGAAATTGTTTTGCTGATTGAAGAAGAGTTGTCAGCTAATAAAAACAATGGGCCGGTTCTTTATATTTTCCCCAGGATTTTAAGATTAGGAATCAAAAATTATGAAAAGCAGCTTGGCAATTATCTTTCATTAAGACAAAAGATGAATGCAGATTATAAAAAGCAGCTCCTTTCTCTTAAAGAGACATCTGATACAGTAACTTTTTCTCAAAGAGTCATTAACTTGAAGATTTCTGATCTTGCATTTGTCGATCAAAAGTAATTTTAATTAATTGCAAATAATTCCATCTAATTATATAATTATTGCTAATTTAATAAAGGTGGGTAAATGTCTGTTGCAGCAATAAAACCAATCGAGAGTCTTGAGCCTTTTAATACTGAGTTTACTTCTGAATTAAATGAAGAGCAGTTACTTGTTGAACAATTGTGTCAAATGACTCTTTCAGATGGTAGCACAGCAGCAAGGACTTTAAATTTTAGTAAAAAAGCCATAACGGTATATTCACCAAAAGGTGCTAAGGAAATTGTAGAAAAAGAAGGATTTCAGTTTAAAAAAGATAAAGCAACTATATTTCTGTAAAATCAATCATTTTCTTCTTTTCTCCTGCTAGTTTATTCATCTTTTAAATATTTACCTATTAGCGGATTCATGTTCAAATACTGCTTGCCTGTCACCCAATCTTCATGAATTTCTAC
>JACRNF010000031.1 GCA_016219355.1 Chlamydiota bacterium
TTTTAACCTTCAAGAAAATCCTTGGTCTGAATTTACAGAAACAACGTTACACTACCTTCTTCTACCGGTAATGGCCTTATTTAGCACATTTTGTATAGTATTTTCGGCTTGTTCTGGAGCCGGAGATAATGTTCGAGCTAGAGCAGGCGTTAAGTTTTTGGTACTAGTTTTTCTTATCGCAGCTAACATAGCCTCTCTAGGGGCTTGTTCTACAGTAGGAGCAGGAGATAATGTTCTTGCAGCAACAGGTCTTAACCTTCTATCTCTATCTACGATCGCTCTATTTATCGCATCTTGTGGGCGTACAATTGGTGCTGGAGCTGGGGGATGGGCATGAGGTGTTCTATTTTGTAGCGCTTTGGGTGTCGTTGATGGAGGAGGAGGAGGAGGAGGAGGGGGTACAACTAGAGCTGCAGGGAGATTATGAGGAATTTCAGGCATAGTTTGCTCTATCAATCGCTGAATTTGTTCTGGTGAGAGCTCTTCTGTTGTAGGCATAGGAGGAAGAGGATATTGAGGCTGTTGGCCTGTTGCTGATCCAGGAAGTGCTGCTGGATGGGCTCCTGCTAACGTTATTGTAGTAGATGTTGAAGGCTCTGAAGTTTGTTTGGATGGTTGTCGAGTTGCTATTTGAGCGCTATCAGGTTTTGGGACAGCTAATAATTCTTGTTCCCGTTTTTTTAATCTGTAGTGATTAGCAACTGAAAGTGTAGTTATTATTCCAATTGCTGTTATCCATACATAATTATTTAAATAAAATGTTACTACCGTTCCGATGGCATGGGCTATAGAAGGAATGATGATATGGGCTACTGAAATTGCTAGCGCAGCTATAGCTCCCCACTGCATTATAATTAGACAAGTAAGAAGGGCTGTCACGGCAATTGCAGTAATTATTATAGCTTGCTTTGTAAATTTTTCTTCAGCCTGGATATCGGCAGGTGTAGGACTGGAGTTTCCTAAATGTGCGGTATGATCTAATGAAGCAGCCATGTTTTTCTCTTTTAATTATATTAACAATCTTGTTAATTATCATATCAACATTAATAATAGTTTTCAACTGTAATTATGTTTTAATATCTGTTTTTTATAATTGATAAACTAATAGATAGACAAATAAAAATTATTTATTTAAAAAACTTAAGATTAAGTTCTTTATTATATATAAAAATATGCTGAAGAAAGGGGCTAAAATTTTTACTTATAGGTAAAAAAGATTGGGTTAAATCAATAGTTGATTTGTAAAATTAAAAATTATTTTATCAAGACAATAGCTCCCGTAAAACGATCATCCTTTTGAGAGTGTTGGTAAGATATTCTGACTTTCCAGGCTGTACTGAGCATCGTGAAAAGATCAATTTTATATTCGTTATAAAAAGGTTCTTTGCTTCGATTAAATCCATGATGAGACTCTAAATGACATGTCCAGTAAGGGTTCAATCTAAAAAAAGCGTGCGTTATTATAGTGTTTCTTTTATCGGATAATGGCGAATCTAATAAAGCATCTTGGCTTCGGGTAACATCCAAGATAAAATTTTCATAATCCGATTTTCGATAATCAAACTGAGACCGATATCTAAATTCTAAGGCAAAAGCAACATTTTTATTGGCAGTCCATCCTAAACGAAAATTAGAAAAGTCAAGAGTTTCATGATCAAAATTCCAAGCTATATTTGTTAGAAAATAAAGGGAGGGTAAATTCCAGGTCCAGTCAAAATAGAGCTTGTAGAAATTAGATATTTTTTTGGGATCGATGAAATAAGTGGTGTAAAGATCGGCCACAATAGTTGGCACCCCTTTGTGGTGAGTGTAGGAAAAATATTGATTTTTTATACCCGGCCTTATCAGATTTATTCGATTATAGCCATCTTGAATGCTAAAAATATAGTAAGTGTCTACCGGTTTTAAAGGATGGGTTATCCCTTCATATGTAATATAGGGCTCTATGAGATGCTTGTGCTCGGTATAGGTCTTATATATTGATGTTTTTAGAGTTCCTCCATATAACAAAACAGCCTGGGTAATGGTTGAATGGGTAATTGGGTTATTGCCATATATAATGCCGTCGAATCCTACGTAAGGTGTGAAATTAAAAACACTAAAATGGATTGGTTGATAGAGTTCATTATGGGTTTCAAGTCTGGAGGAATGAATGTCTTTTAAAGAAGGCTCTAAGGTATTTGAATATACATAGTCCATATAAGAGACTTTAAACCAATTATATGAAATAGTATCGATGACGGGGAGTTTGATCGGCCGGATATTCAAATAGGCGGTTGGAATATCTTGTTTGATTGTTTCAAAAGGGTTAACTCGTGGATGGGCATATAATATGGCAATCATGTTGTTTTTTTCATGCCTTAGGCTAAACTCAGTTCTTTTAGCGGTATTTATTTCAAAATCATCGCTTTTGAAATCTGCCGGCATGTAAACATCGCTATATTTGTCCCAAGTCACATCTACAGTGGTTTTTTGAGAGATCGAAGTGTGATGCAGAGCTCCTTGGACCCGATACCTTCTTTCGTCTTTGATATTGTTTGGAATAACATCGGTTGCTAGATAATTTTTAGTCTCGAAGGTCGTTCTTTTATGCTCCGGATAATATTCAGTTTCTACAGCTCCTCCAAAACCTCTTTTTAATCGATAGTCGACTCGGCCAAAAAAAGCCAAATCTTCCCAAGAATATAAACGATATCTAAATGAGGCCCTTGGTCCGGATGATTTGTCCCAATTAAACTTATATCTTATCATTGGAGAAGTGGTGAATTTTTTTAAGTTGAGCTTAAAAGAAGGGAGCCATAAGGTTGGGAATTTAAAAAGTCGAAACCTGACTTTTTTAGCTTGCAGCATATCTTTTTTGTATACATTCACCCTTTTGGCGTGAAGGTCCCAAGAACTATCGGCATTTTCGCAAGTGGTGATAAATACATTTTCAACATGATAGCTACCATCACTTTTAAGTTCTATTTTATCTCCCCCTAAGTACCATGGAGAGGAGAAGGTTTTGCCATTATAAATTATACCAGTTCCTGTAATGAAATCGTACTCGAGTTCTTGACCGACATAAATTCGATCCTTATATTGAATCATTAAATCACCATCGGCTTCAATTCTGTGGATTGCTTTACCCTCTTGGTTTTTTTTTATGTATTGGATGGTCTTTGCTTGAATCCTTATGTCTCCTCCTTTGATAACGCCACCTTCCGATGTTGTTAAAATCCCGTTTGTAAAAGAAGGGTTGCGAAGATCTACGATCAGCTCATAGGGCTTTTGCTTTTCTGTATTTTCAGTCTTCTTTTGGGATTTATCGAAAAGAGTTTGAGAGAGACTCGAAAAGCTATCTTCCGGCTCGTCAAAGGCATAAAGGATCAAAACGCAAAGTATTAAAATAAATGGCTTTTTCTTCATTTATAGCTTTTTTAGATTTAAAAAATCTATTCTACTACATTTGAAAAATAAAGACTACTCCGTTGCTCGAATTAAAAATCCGCAAAGTAAATACCGATTTTTAAAATTGCCATTTTTTATTGCATTTACCAGAACCGAGATGTTCTTTTCATCTTGTTTGGAGGCGAGTGCAGTAAACATGTCAATCAAAAGACGAGAGGTCTCTTGGGAGGTTAATTGATAAACCCCATTGTTTTTATTCGGTTTCATATAAGTTAATGTATTAAATTGCATTATCTGTTTTTTATTCTCTCTTTCAACCCAATTATGACAATATTCTTCGTAAGGCCCTTTTTCTTTTAACTTGAAAAGAGCTAGGTTTGAATAGTCTCTTATCAAAGGAGAGCCTGCCTTTTGGGCATAAGATTTTAAAAACTCTATTCCTTTTTCCGATTTGAGGTTTTCCAGTAAAGAGCAAAGAACCGGGATCAACTCATTTTGCTTATTGTCAAAAATCATCTTGGCAATCGATAAAAAGTCCACTTCTTTAAGCTCTAAAGAGTCTTTTAAGAGTTGTTCTTTAATGGCAAGTGACATGGCAGGGTCGAACTCTTTTTCATTTCTTTGAGAGGCAGAAGCGAAAACTTTTATGCAATTGAGGGCCCTACCTTGAGAAGAACCCATTTGAAATCCCAGATCGGCCGTGTCGGTAATAAAAAATTCCCTTAGATATGGTAAACAGCGGCTATCTTTTCTTTTTAAAAGAGAATAAATGGCGTTGAACCTTGTTTGCATATTATTCGAAGATAAAAGAGAAAATAAAAAGTCTTCCACGCCGCTAACTTCTGAAAGGGCAAATATGGCAAAAAGGTTGTTTTTTAGTGCTTCATTTTTTAAGGCTTCAGCAGCAGTTAAATCTCCCAAAAGGTACAAAGATCTAAAAGCTGCGGTCTTGACCCCTTCTACAGTTGATGATGAAAGCTTTTTTAAATTTTCGATACCGGTTGAATCTTTTAATGATCCAAGGGCAAAAGCAACAGCCTCTTGCTCGGCTATATTAAATTGGCCGGTTCTTTTTTTTATTAAAGGCAAAAGCTCGTCTTTGGAAAACCTTGCAATGTTCAATATAGTTTCAATTCGAACGTCGATATTTTGATCTGCCAAAAATTGTTTCAAAAAATTGGTTGCATCCGGAGTGTTGATCAAAGCAAATAAATAGGGAAAATAGGGCCTGGCAAAAGAGGGGAGCTTATGCATTAAAGCTTCAATTTGCCCAATTGCAAAAGGATGTTTTCTTTCGGCCATATAATATGCCGCTTGAAGCCTTGTTTGGATGAAATCTGAAGAACAGGCTTTAGTTAAGAGCTCATCTGTTCGATCATCTTGAAGCAAAGAAAGAAAATATAGTGAGGTTAATTGAGTTTGTAAATCAGGGCTGATTATCCCTTGCTCTAATATTTCCAATGATTTGACCGAAGCTGCGAGGCCGCTACCGAATATTGTTAGTCTTTGAACTTCTTGATCTTTGCTTTTTGCCCCATTACTTAAAAGGATCAGCGCCATTTGCTGCAAAGTCTCAAAATCTTGAACGTTGTTAGATTTGCACATTTGTTGATATGCCGAAAAAGAGCTATTGATTTCATTAGACTGCATAAGATAAAGCACTTGTTTTTTATCTATCGCTTCTTCTGCAAAGCACATGCTAAACAAAAGAATTGCAAAAATTGGTTTTAACAAGGTTTTAAAAAATTCCATAAATCTATTCCTGCTTTGTAAAGGAGCTCTCTTGTCATATTAATTGGGAGGCCCATAACATTGTAATAGCATCCCTCCATTTTTTTTACCACAATACTTCCTGATTGTTGAATAGCAAACCCTCCTGCCTTATCGGTAAAGTAACAGTTTTGAAGATAGTTTTCCATTTGATCTTTGGTTAAGGGATGAAATAGGATTTTTGTCTCTTCCAAGCCTAAATAAGTGCTTTCTTTAGCCAAAACGCAGACAGCGGTAAAAACATGATGCCATGAGCCTGAGAGCTCATTTAACATTATAAGGGCTTCGTTTTTATTTGCCGGCTTATTGTAAACTTTATTTTGACAGTAGACGATTGTGTCGGCCGATAAGATCACATCGTTTGGATATTTTTGTTTAACAACTTTAGCTTTTTCTTCAGCCAATCGACAAACATAATTTTTAGGATCGTTATTAAACTCAATTGAATTTTCATCAAATTCAGACGGCACAACTATAAATGGAACTGAAAAATAACGTAATATTTCACTTCTTCTAGGCGATGCAGAGGCTAAAATCAGCATATTTTTTCTCCTTAGCTTTAAGATTCAAAAATTATCTTTAATGGGGTTTTCAATTTAAAGATTTCTTTATCTATAAGAAGTCAAAAATCCCTAAAACCCAGGAATAAATCTTAATTTTTTAATTTTTTTATCAAAAACACATATGATTTTTTACGAAAATTTATAATTTGTCATCAAAAATTAAAAAAAGTCAGAGCCTGATTTATTCAACCTTCTTACCTTAAAGCTCATAGCAAAATCGATATCAGTTTTTATCAAAAAAACTAAAATTTTTTTATTTTTTAATTTTTATCTTTGCATTTTTTTTTGATATCTGTAAAATAGCTGCCGCTAAAACAACAAATTTAATTTATTTTAAACCCCAGGAGGTCAAAATGGCAAGTCCAACAACAGCAACATCAACAGCACCTGCAGCAGTAGCCGCAGCAACAACAACAGCAGCACCTGTAGCAGCAAAAACTGCAGCTCCAGCTGGCGTAGCTTCAGCTGCTACTACAATGGCACCAGCTCCAAAAGCAGATGCTCCAGCAGCCGAACCTAAAAAAGAGGGTGCAGAACAACCTAAAAAAGAGGGCATTATTGCGAAAGTAACTGGTTTCTTTGGCGGTATATTTTCTGGTATTTATTCTTTTCTTAAAGCAATTTTTTGCTGCAATTGTTGTGGTAAAAGTCCAGACGAAATAAAGAAAGATCAACTAGAACAAGCAGCTAAAGAGGCAAAAACAGCAGCTGATGAGCAAGTAAAAAAAGATCAAGCAGTAGCAGCAAAAGCAGCTGAAGATCTAGCAAAAGCTGTAAAAGAGGCAGAAGCTGCGAGAGTAGCTCATAAGCATCTCTGGAATCCAGCAACTTGGGATATTTTTAATGCACCAATTTCTGCTGAGAATTTTAAACCAACAGCAAAAGTAGAAATAAAGTAAGATTTCTCAGTGAGTGTTAGTTTATCACTATTTGACAAAACCCAAATTTTATAAAGTTTGGGTTTTGTCGTTTCTTTGTTCTTAAAAATATCTATTCACATCTTCGATAAAAAAAGAAATCAAAATTGCAAAAAGATTGCTGATTCTGATTGGATTAAAATATTACCTCACATCAGGTTGTTATAAGGTTCTTATTTTAAGAGGATCAGAAATTAAATTTTCTATTTTTTAACCTTTTTCAGATTGTTCTTTGCAGTGTCTAAAGAAAGATCAATCCAAATAGGGGAGCTCCAAGCAATATGATCATCATTTTGAATAACTTTTAAGTAATAAAAAACAAAAGAAGGTTTCTCTTTTTGAGCAATTGCAACTTTATCTAATTTCTCAAAGTCATCGAAGTCAAAATCAAGAGAGTTGGCCTTGGGATGAAAAGTGTTTATAACTTTATTATTGCGGATAATTTGCACTGATTTGATCAGATCGGTCCCTACGACAAATCCGGAAATATACCGATTAAAAAGAAGGCCCGGTTTTGCAGTTGTTTCTAATTGAGTTCCCATAAATGAGCCGGCTACAAAGAAATTAAGAATAATTTTGGCCCCTGTTGTTGCGTAGCAAGAACGATTATAAAGAGCTTCCATAATAGAAGCTTTTGATTGGTCTTTGGATATTATAGCTGTAAGTCCTGCAAAGTACTGAGCTTGAGTAGAATCGTAAAAATCCTGATAAAGGCCTCTATCATCGTATCCTCCTGCCACAAAGCCAAATCTGCAGTTCATCATCAAAGCCTTTTGAATCGATCCGTCAGTAAATTCTGCAAGAGATTTTTTAGATTCTTTAATCGGATAAAGATTTCCTTCGGTTGATGAACATTCAGATGAGCCCCAAGCACAGTTCCTTGGGACGATAACTCTTATAAATCTTTTTTAAGGAATTACTCTTGATATCTTTTTTTCTAAGAATAGGCTTGCTCTCTTTTAAAAACAAAAACTGCCGAAGCCCTTCTTCTTTAGGCTCTCCTTTATATTGCTGACCTAAAATAGTAACAAACCGATCATCTTCATTGAGCTCTAGCACTTTTTGGCTAATGTGCTTCCAAGCATCATTAGAGGTCTCTTTTTCTGAGTCAAAAGAGGAGGTAGCATAAAAATTCAAAGCTTTATCATCTCTAAAATGTCTCAAACAACTTTCAATATTATCTGTTGAGTCGAAACGATCTGACTCTCCATGTAAAAGGCCCCAAAAAACATTTAAATCGGTTTCGTTGAAGCACTTAATAGGGTCTGATAGGTAAGTTTCATTGGTAGAAAGATTTTTTAATTGGATTTTATAAACCCCGATTTCATTAAAATATAGGTTGGGAAGATTAATAAAGCCGGTCTCGGGAATAAAAAGCTTCCAGCTAAGGTTTTCTCTTAAGTTTTCATAACTGAGCTCAATTAAGGTGTTCTCAGGAGCATTATTAGTTAGGTTGCCATATTTGTCTTCGAACCTAAGGATCACATCAAATCTTTTATTTTTGGCGACAATCGATGGAGTTATGATTCTGATATTGCATAATTTACTTCCTCTAACATCTAAATGGAAAGATTCCGATTCAAGGGGCTCCTTTTTTCCTGGCAACATTACACTTAAGTTAAATAACCTTTTTCTTTGTGTAAAAAGCTGGCATAAGTTGCCGTTTTTTTCAACGGTTTCAAGAGGAGTTCCAATACAAATGGTAAATGGTTCCAAAGCTTTAATGGGTGTAGGGAGTTCAAATTCATAAAACGAAGAAAAGTCGGTGTGATTTTCGATTTTTTTAGCGGCAATCACTTTTTTATTGGGAAGTTCGGCCCAAATCAGATTGTTTTTTTTCTTAATATCAGTTTGAGGCTGCTCCCAATCAAAGGTTCTTCCTTGGCTTAAAAGATCGAATTTGATTTTAGCCCCTTTGGGAAGATCGGTTACGGGAGTATAGATGAATTTCCAAGTTAAGCGTTCTCCTGAAATGGCTACATGGGGATTGCAAGAACAAATCGATCTTCTCATGGGACTCCTTAGGATAGTTTAGTTTATTATTTTAATCAAAATCTTATTCTTTGGCAATAGGAGTTATTTTAATTTTTTCAATACACCTATCATTGGAAATCAATACTTCCAGTTCAAAATCATCAAGCTGAATATTCCATCCTTTAGCAACAATCGTTCCTGCCTTCTGAAAAATGAACCCCCCAATGGTTTCATATTCCGGCGATGTGGGTATTTTGATATTTAGAACATTTTCTAAATCTAAAATGCTCATTTTGGCATCAACTATCACGCTGCCGTTAGGCAAGTGGCAAAATTGTTTATTTTCATTTATGTCATGCTCATCCTTAATTTCTCCAACAAGCTCTTCTAAAATGTCTTCGATTGTTACAATTCCTTCGGTGCCACCATATTCATTGACGATTATGGCCATATGCATGTGCCTACTTTTAAATTCTTGGAATAGCTCTGATATCATCTTATTTTCAGGAGCATATAGAATAGGTTTGATTAGCTTTTCAATGGGCTCGTTTAAAAGGTTATCTTTGTATTCCGCAAAATATTTTAAAATATCTTTATAGTGAAGAACTCCGATTATATTGTCCAAAGTCTTATTAAATACCGGGATCCTACTATAGTCTTCGGTTAAAAAATAACTGATCGCTTCTTTAATTGTAGTTTTGGCATTTAATGAAAAAAGATTGACTCTTGGGATCATAATCTCTCTTACGCTTTTTTCTTTAAAAGTTAAGAACGAAGCGATGATTTTTTGTTCTTGGGTATTTAACATTGGGCCAAGGCTTGATAGCCTAATCATTTGCCATAGTTTTTCTTTTTCCATGGTTAATGTTGAAAAAGGTCTTGTTAAAGATTTTTTGGTTAATAAAATCAAAAAAGTTAAAGGAAAAAAAAGATAACTGAAAAAAATGGACAAAGTAGAGGTACTATATAAGACTGTCTCACATTTTTTTCCCACTAAAAAACTTGAAAAAATATCAATTAAGATAAAAATTGCAATACCAAGGAGGATAAAGGGTATTTGATGATTAAAAAAAACTAGTCCTGCGCTAAAAATTAAAGAGAGATTTTTAGTTGTGTCTACCAGAAAGTAAAATTTATCAATTTTATCTTCTTGGATAAATCTATCGATCAATCTATAAAATGATTTTGATTCCAAAAGTTCTTTGATCTGAAAAGGATTTGCATTAAACAAAGCTTTTTGAAAAAGATTTAAAATAATAGCTGCTGTAAAGCTTAATGAACTTAAAATAAAAGTAATAAAAAAATAGGAGTTTTCCATAATGGTTACAATAATTTAGGATTTTTTAAATACACCAAACATTCTTTTTCTTTTTGTCGCATCTGTTTTTGATCTTTGGCTTTAAGGTCATTATACCCGATCAGGTGTAAAAATCCATGTACTAAATATAAAGTTAGCTCTTCAAAATAATCAATTTTATTAATTTTGGCATATTTATGAGCGGTCTTGGGGCAAATAAAAATTTCACCAAGAATTGTATAGCTGTTATCGGTTTTTATACCGTTAATGGGAAAGGTGATGCAATCGGTATCCGAGGGGTCATTAAAAAATTTTTTATGAAGATGTCTCATTTTAGAAGACGTGATGAAATGTATGATTACTTCATCACATCTAATATTTTCTTTTTTTAAAAGTGCCAAAAACTGCTTTTGAGCCGTTTTTAAACAGACCAAATATTTTTTTTGATCTAAATAAACAGTAATTTTAGGCAATTTGAGTTCTATTGTACGGGAGTTTTGGGAAGATTGGTAACTTTTTTATTAACTCCATCTTTCCATCTACCTAATTTTTTAAGTACTTCAACTCTTTCAAATCTTTTTAATACATTACGCTTTTTTTCTGATCTTCCTGATCTTCCATAGCTCTGGTGTCTAGACATAACTACTTAATCCTTAATTATTTAATTTTGGGAATAAATGCACTTAGCATTTCAATGGCATTATCTTTATTTTTATAGCCTAAAGCTAATTTATCTTTTTGTGGTCCTGTTTTTTTAAACAAAGGCGTTTTGTGTTTTTTAGGGCATTTATGCCGTCTTTCTTCTTGTTTACTGATCCTAGTCATGGGTTTTCCTCATTAAAAGTTTGAAAAAATTATAATATTATAGGTAAAAAAGATTCAAGGAAAATTAAGACAAACTTGAGGTGTTTGCATCATGAGGACATATTAAAGAGCTTTTTGAGGTGGTCGTATAACATGTACTCCATCAAGCATTTTTATAATAGCTTCTTTAAGCAGATGAGGCTTAATTAAATCCAAATCTCCATCGAGATCTCTGTATAAACCGGCCAAGGCCTTTCGGTCAATTTCTGCTACTAATCGATCAATTTTTTCTTGGGGCGGCAATAAGATCAGTCTTTGCCTTTCTACTGCATATTCCGAAAACATCCGCGCCTCGATTCCGAAAACATCCGCGGGTCGATTCCGATCAATCCGAGGATTTTTAATTAACCATCAATAGGTTCCTTTTCAAAACTTTTCTTTTTTCTTATAAAAAATTTTAAACATAAA
>JACRNF010000048.1 GCA_016219355.1 Chlamydiota bacterium
GGGTTCAAAGGGGACAAAGTCCCCTTTAAATCTAACACTTTAGCATTCGAGCAAAATTTTAGTCAGACAAAAGGGCTTTTGCTGCTTTTCATAAAGCGTTTAATTTTAGGGGATTCCATCTAATGAGCTTTTCATTTTTTCTTGTTCCGACTAAAATAAGATCCATCTTACATTGGTCGCGACCAAAATAAGATTAGAAAATATTGAGCAGAATAAATACTTAAAAATTCAGAGCTCTGAAAAGATTCAACATCTATAATGTCTTTTGATTTAGTCGTATTGGGGATAAAAAATTTCATGAAAGAAATTGTTATTGATGCAAGGATGCTTTTTACATCGGGTATTGGGACCTATATTAGGAATCTACTCTTAAATTTCAATAACGCTCCATTTAAGATTAAATTGATTGTCAGATCTGAAGATATTGCAAAAGAGCCAAAGCTTGCTTTGTTTGATTTAATTAAATGTGACGATCCAATTTACTCCATTAAAGAACAATTTGATCTTCCAAGATTGATCGGTAAATGTGATCTATTTTGGTCACCTCATTATAATGTGCCGATTTTACCGATAAGGGCTAAAAAAAAGGTTGTAACTATTCATGATGTATATCATTTGGCTTTTTTTTCTAAGCTAAAAATTAAAGAAAAAATTTATGCAAAAATAGTGCTAAATAAGGCGGCAACATCTGATAAAATCATTACGGTTTCTAACTTTTCTAAACAAGAAATCTTGAAATATTTGCCAAGAGCCAAAGACAAAGTATCTGTTATCTATAATGGGGTCGATACTTCTCTTTTCTCTGCTAAGGGGGAAAATGTAAACCCGGATTTACATACAAAATATAATCTTCCTAAACGATTTTTCCTATTTGTCGGCAATGTTAAACCTCATAAGAATTTGAAAGGGATTATTCAGGCGCTAAAACTTCTTAATCAAAAAGAGGTGCATCTGGTGGTGGTTGGTAAAACTAAGGGGCTTCTAAACTCTGATTCTTTAGCTGATTTACTTGGCAATTTTTCCAATAAAGAACAAATTTTGTTTTTAGAAAATGTAACAAATGATGAGCTGAGCATGTTATATAACAAGGCGATTGCTCTAGTTTTTCCCTCTTTTTATGAAGGGTTTGGTTTTCCGCCAATTGAGGCGATGGGGTGCAAGTGTCCGGTGATTGCTTCTAATTTGGCGAGCCTTCCTGAAATATGTGAAGATGCGGTAGAATATGTTGATCCATATAATGTTAATAGCATTTTGGAAAAGGTGAAAAAATTGTTAACCGATACAAAACGAAGAGATGAATTAATTTCCTTAGGATTAAAGCAGCACCAAAAATTTACCTGGCAAAAAGCGGCCGCGGAGCACATTAAAATTTTTGAAGAGATTTTTTAAAATGAAAACAGCCCTTATACATGATTGGTTAGTTTCTATTGCAGGGGGAGAGCAAGTTTTAAAATCCATTTATGAGATATTTCCTTCTCCTATTTTTACACTTATCAAAAATGAAAAAGGATTAAAAAATTCTTTTTTTGAAGACAAAGAAATTTTCACATCGTTTATACAAAAGCTTCCATTTGGTGTAAAAAAATATCAAAGCTATTTACCTTTATTTCCTTGGGCGATCGAACAATTTGATTTATCTAAATTCGAAGTGATCATTTCATCATCGCATTGCGCAGCCAAGGGAGTGCTTACTAATTTAGATCAATTACATATTTGTTATTGCCATACCCCGATGAGATATGCTTGGGATCTGTATCATCAATATTTGACTGAAGAGAAGCTCCATAAAGGAATAAAGGGAAGATTAGCGCAGTTTTTTTTACATTATTTGAGGATGTGGGATTATTCTTCATCGGCAAGAGTGGATCATTTTATCGCCAATTCAAAGTTTGTAAAAAGAAGGATACAAAAGATTTATGGAAAAACAGCTGAGGTGATCTATCCCCCGGTAAGAGTTTCTAATTTTACGTTAAACCCAAACAAAGAAAACTTTTATTTAACTGCATCAAGACTAGTTCCGTATAAGAAAATTGATTTGATTGTCGAAGCTTTTTCAAATATGCCGGATAAAAAATTGATTGTGATAGGTGATGGGCCTGATATGAAAAAAATTAAAGCCAAGGCTAAAAAAAATATTGAGATTTTAGGCTATCAAAGTGACGAGGTATTAAAAGATTATCTTGGTAAGGCTAAAGCCTTTGTCTTTGCGGCGGTGGAAGATTTTGGGATACTTCCGGTGGAATCGGGGGCTTCAGGAACTCCGGTCATAGCTTTAAAAAAAGGGGGAGCTATAGAAACCGTCATTGAAAATAAAACGGGTGTTTTTTTTAATGAGCAAACGGTTAATTCTATCATTGATGCAGTAAAAAATTTTGAATCTTTAGACTTTGATCCTAAAATTATTAGACACCATGCTGAAAATTTTTCGGAAGAAAATTTTAAAACCAAATTTAAAAATTTTATCGAGCAAAAGCTTTTGGAAAAACAGGATTTTTAAATGAAAATAATAATTTTAGCAGGAGGGGGAGGAAGCAGGCTTTGGCCGATATCAAGTAAAGATTTTCCCAAACAATTTTTAACCTTGATGGACAATGAATCTTTACTTCAAAAGACAGTTAAAAGATTTTCAAACTTTTGTTTTTTAGAAGAGCTTATTGTAGTAACGAATGTTGATTATGTTCCTTTGGTAGAAGAGCAGCTTAAGTTTTTTAAGGGTAATTTTAAAGTTCTTGTAGAAAAAGAGGGGAAAAATACTGCTCCTGCTGCAATTCTTGGAATAAAGTACTTACAAGAAAATAGTAAACTTAAACCAACCTCTAAAATATTAGTCCTACCCTCTGATCATTTGATTTCTCCCGAACATCTTTTCTTAGCTCAGCTTGAAGAGTTGGAAAGGCAAGAGTTAGATCGGATGATAACCTTTGGCGTTCGGCCAAGTAAGCCTGAGACTGGATATGGATATATTCAAGTTGGTGAAAAAATTGAAAAAAATCTTTTTGAAGTTAAGAAATTTGAAGAGAAGCCGGACTTAAAAAAAGCTGAGCAATTTTTATTGGAGGGTAATTTTTTATGGAACTCCGGGATGTTTTTATTTACAAAGCAGATCTTTTTTTCCGAACTTAAAAAACATTGTTTTGAGATTTTTAAGCTTTTGGAAGGAAGTTTTGATGATGTTTGTGAAAATTTTGAAAAAATGCCGAACATTTCACTTGATTATGCTTTGATGGAAAAATCAAAGAGGCTAGCTGTTTGCCCATTAGAAGCTAGCTGGTCGGATGTGGGCTCGTGGGATAGTATTTATGATGTTTTATCCAAAGATGAGAACGATAACGTCAAAATTGGAGATGTGCTTGCGATTGATACGCAAAATTGTTTAATCATGTCCAAAAAAAGGCTGATATCAACAATTGGGCTGAAAGATCTTTTGATTGTGGAAACAGATGATGCGATACTTTTAGCTAAAAAAGGAGAGTCTCAAAAAGTAAAAGATCTACTCCTTAAACTTCAAAGCAGGGCTAAAAATAAAGGCTGATAAAAACCAATAAAAGGCCATTATGGGAATAAGCATGATGGCTCCATCGGCTAAAGAAGAAAAAAGATAACCGATTAGCCCGATTAAAATGCTTTTATGAATATTTGAGATGTTTTTTGGGTTTTTTAAAAGGAAGAGAAAAATTGGTGAGGTCATAGCGAGTAAAAAAGAAAGTAGACCTAAGACGCCAAAATTATCCAAAATGGAGACGTATACCATTTCAGCGACAGATGAAAATGATTTATCGGAAAACCAATTAACTTTAAGATCTTCTAGTCCTGCTGTTCTTGAGCCAAGGGTAGTGTCTAAAAACCAAGAGGCGGAAAATTCAAAATAGAGGCTGACAAGGAGCATTAATAGAAAAAAAAATCCGATAGCAAATATGACTTTGAGTCTTTTTTTGACAAAAAGGGCATAAATCAGCTCGATAAATAAAAAAGCTACCCATACGGTCCTGGAAAGGGTCAAGATGAGCGACAATTTTATTAAAAATCTTTTGTAAAACTTTTGTTCGATTACATTTAGAAGGGGCAAAAACATCAATAGGGCGATGCCGTAGAGATTGCCGTTATTATAAGTGGAGATTAATTTAAAAACGGTCCCTCGATCGATGCATTTACTGGTCTCTAAAGTACCTAAATCTTGCATGTTGACAGTTAGTAAGGGTATTTCTAAAAAAGAGCCCATAAAAATCTTATAAAAGAATAGAAAGATGCCGAAGAGGGCTATAAAAAAAAGAGAGTTTTTGACAATTTTTAAAAAAAATGAAACATCGATTTTGTCTAGATATTCGGATAAAACTAAAAAAAAGATATAAGGTAATAGGAAAAAAGAAACGAAAAAAGAGACAGCAAAGGGTATGCTATCAATTTCATTTTTTATAAAAGAAAGAAGGGAAATTAGCTGAAAAGGTAGCAAAGAAAACAAAACTTTTATTCTATCGATTTGAAAAGTATAGGTTTTTCTAATCAAAAATAAAATAGCGGTTAGGCCAAGAAATGAATAGCCCCAAGTGAGGGGAAGTGAGAATAATTTTATTCCTCCTTTGGGAAAAGCTAGCAAAAACAAGGAAAGAACTAAAACAAAGGCTTTTAGAAGGAAAACTTTGTTTTTAAGTTTTGAGACGAGCTCTAATTTATGCATTTTTTAAAAAGATCAGCTTTTTTTAAGATGCTTTTCAAAAAATTTACCCATTTTCATCATATCAACCGGTTTATCGGAGCCAAATACTTTGGCAAGATTTTTATCGGGAACGATCGTTCTTTTGTTTTTAGGATCTTGCAAATTATTTGATTTGATATATTCCCAAACTTTTTTAAGAAGTTCTGGGCGGGTAACTTTTTTTACCTTGATTATTTTTTCAAGTTCGGAAGAAACATCGTATTCTATTTGAGAGAGGGCCGATTTGGATTTTGTCCCTTTTTTTCCTTTCTCACCTTTAGCCGGTTTTGCTTTTTTGTAAGCCGTTTTAGGATGGTGGGCGTCATATTTTGTATCTAAATCTTCGACGTTGTTAACAATGACATCGCATTCGGGGAAGTTAGTGCAAGAAAAAAAAGTTTTGCCAAAGCGAGATTTTCTCGCAACAATTTTACCATCGCAGCCAAGGGCTGGGCAATTGGGGCTCTCTTCTAAAGAAAGAATCTTTTCACCTTTTTTAGGAATATTGACAATGCCTCGGCATTTTGGATATTGACTGCAGCCTAAAAATGGACCAAATCTTCCATGTCGTAGTAGCATTTTAGAAGAACATTTAGCACAATTTTGATCCCAATCAAAATCTTCGGCGTATTCTTCTTTTTTAAATTCCAAAACTTCAATAGGAATAGTAAATTCACATTCCGGATAACCGGTGCAGCCATAAAAATATTTGCTTTTCGACCAAATTTTTTGCAGTGGTTTTTGGCATTTGGGGCATTTATGCTCCGATAAAATTTTAGGGACTGTGGCCTCTTTTGCTGCTTTATCTACCATGGGGATAAATTCATTCCAAAATTCTTTAAGCAGCTCTTTCCAATTTCGCTTGTTTTCAGCAACAAGCTCTAAATCATCTTCCATGGCGGCGGTAAAACCGACGTTGACAATCGGAGCAAAATTTTCATCCAGCATTTGAGCGATGATTTTGCCAAGGTCTGTCGGTTTTAGAGTTTGCCTTTCTTTAATGGTATAATCTCTACTTTGAATTTTATTCATGATGGTAGCGTAAGTAGAAGGCCTTCCGATGCCGCATTTTTCCAGCTCTTTAATTAAAGAGGCTTCAGTATATCTAGCGGGAGGTTTTGTGAAAGATTGGGAAGAGAGTACTTCGATCAGGTTTAAATTTTGCCCTTGTGATAAAGGAGGTAAAATTTTACTTTCATCTTTCTCTTCTTCGGTAGGGTCCTTTTTTTCTTCGTAAGCGGCTAAAAATCCTTGGAACTTGATTACCGAACCGTTTGCTTTCAAAACAATTTTTTTATCGGTGCCGATGGTTGCGCTAACGGTGTCATAAATGGCTGGGGACATTTGGGAAGCTACAAATCTTCGATAAATTAAGAGATAAAGTTTGTATTGATCGATGGTCAAATATTTTTTAATTTTTTCCGGGTGATGCTCAAGCTCGGTTGGTCTAATCGCTTCATGCGCTTCTTGGGCCGATTTTTTTGAAGAGTAGAAATTAGGAGATGGAGGTAAAAATTCTTTTCCATACTCTTTGCTAATGTGGTCTCTTGCCGATTTGATGGCTTCATCCACAACTTGGACCGAATCGGTTCTCATGTAAGTGATCAAACCTTCCAGCCCTTCGTCTTTCATATCGACCCCTTCATAGAGCCCTTGGGCAATATTCATGGTCCTAGAAGCTGAAAAACCATAGTGGCGGGAAGCTTCTTGCTGTAGTGTCGAGGTGATAAATGGTGGAAAAGGATGTCGTTTTTTTTCTTTTTTCTCAATCTCATCAACTTTATATTTGGCAGATTTTAATTTGGCAACAATGGAGTCGGCAACCGATTTGGTTGGAATTAAAAAGACATCTTTATTCTCAATTTTTTCTTTTTCAACTTTTTTATCATCTACAGAAAAAATAGAGGCTTCGAAATTTTTTTCATTTTTAGAGGGGTTTAAAAGAGATGATATGTTCCAATATTCCTGCGGTTTAAAACTTTCGATCTCTTTTTCTCGATCAACAACAAGTTTTAATGCAACCGATTGAACTCTGCCGGCAGAAGTTGATTTACCCCGTTTAATTTTACGATTTAGGATAGGAGAAATTTTATAGCCTACGATTCGATCTAATAGCCTTCTTGCTTGCTGGGCATTGACTAAGGCTTGGTCTATATCCCTTGGATTTTCCAGCGCTCTTAAAACTTCGTTTCTGGTAATGGAATTAAAAGTGGTCCGTTTGATATTGGTGTTTTTGGGAAGTATTGAGGCGATATGCCAAGCAATAGCTTCTCCTTCTCTATCAGGATCGGGGGAGAGGTATACAACGTCAACTTTTTTAGCCGCTTCTTTTAATTTTTTTATCACATCTTGTTTTTCGGGAAGGGTGACATATTTAGGCTCAAAGTCATGTTCGACATCTATACCGAATTCTTTTGCGGGAAGATCTCGAATATGTCCTAAAGAAGAAGCAAAAAGATATTTGTTTCCTAAAAATTTTTTTAAAGTCTTTATTTTAGCGGGAGACTCGACGATGATTAGGGCTTTTTCCATTTTTTTTTAGCTTTGTAAATATATAAGTTAGCAATATATGCTGGTTTGTTGTCAACATTATCGAAACTTTTATGTTAAAACATTTTTATACAAACTGTAAATAGTTATGATTTCTGACGAGCATCTTTTAGAGCTAAATCAGCAAGGTTTTATTCCCGGTCCCATAGAGTCAGAAGAAGAATTTTTACAAAGAGTTGAATTTACTAAAAAATTATCCAAAAGCCCTAAAAAATTTTTTGAAGAAGAAAATAGTGAGCCCCCTTTTGCGATCGATGACAAAGTATTGAAGCCTAGATGGAACTGGACAAGGGCCCAGCTTCATTATCTTTTTGACATGGCCCCATTTGATTTAGCGATGTTTTATACTGATGAGAAGCTAACATTTTTTCAAGGGGCGGCAACCTGGATATTGGCATTTGGAAAAAATAATATCAGGCTTCCTTTGATTCAATTTAGAAAAAAGTTAAAAAACGCTAGTTATTTAGGGTTTTATACTTTAGACGATATTTTAGCGCACGAGGCGGTTCATGCGGCGAGGGTGGCTTTTGATGAACCTAAGACCGAAGAGTTGTTTGCTTACATGAGCTCGTCTAGTTCTTTGAGAAGAATTTTAGGACCTTTAATTAGATCACCTTTAGAAGTGTTTATTTTTTTTTCAGCTTTTGGTTTATGTTTTCTATCAGAGCTTTTTTTTCTTTTTTCTGAAAATGCTATTTTTTCTTATTTATTTTTATTTTTCTTTTTTAGCTCGCTGTTTTTGCTTTCATTTGGCTTGGCCAGACTTTTTTTAGTAAGATATAAAGTGAGTTTAACCTATCGCAAGCTTAAAAAATTACTTAAGGACAAAAAAAAGGCGAGGTCGGTTTTATTTAGGCTAACGGATGATGAGATTGAAAAGTTTGCTTCTACTTATCCGGAGCAAATAGCCGATTTTATTGAAAGTCAAAAAGAGATGAACCTTAGACTTCGGCTCATATATTTGGCTTATTTAAAATAAGTTCATTTGGAACGAGATCATTTAAAATCCTTCCTTTTTTCAGTTCAATATGTAAAAAAAGCAGGAAATTTTTCAACTTAAACTGAAAAAAGTCGGGATTGTATCTAAGCTTTTTATATTAAAAGATTTAAAATGATGAATGTCAAAATTAGTTCGATTATTCTAAGAATAAAGAGCTTAAAAGTTAGATTTGTAGGTGCTTATAAATTAGCGATTTAAGTTTTTTGATTTTTAATATTCTGCAAGATACTTTCATTTTATGAAAGTATCTTGCACAAAAATATAGGTTAAGATATATTTAAGTATATATGTAAGAAACTTTCATTTTATGAAAGTATTGAGCAAAAAAAATGTATGAATAAAAAACTGTATCAAATTTTAAGAGATTGGCCGAAGAGCTATATTACTGACACAGACCTCTCCTTTATCATTGAAGGGTCGGATGATTCCCGTTATGGACTTATCAATCGAGCTATTAAAAAAGGTTTTTTAATCCATATTCGAAGAGGGTTGTATGAGATCGCTCTTCCTGAAAAGAGACAAATGGTTGATCTATTTGAACTTGCTCAGATGATTTACGGTCCCTCTTTTGTTAGCATTGAGTCAGCTCTGCAGTATCATAATATAATTCCGGAGGGAATTTATGCGATTACTTCTGTGACAACAAAGCGTTCAATGGAATTTACAACTCCGCTCTCCCTTTTTTTATATAGAACAATACCTAAAACAAATTTTCTATTGGGCGTTGAGCGCATTGAAAAAAACGCTATATGTTATTTTATGGCACAACCTTGGAGAGCTATTGCGGATTTAATTTATCTTAACAGGAAAAATTGGAGCAGCATAAAGAGTATGTGTGATGATATGCGAATTAATGAAGATCTTTTTTTAGAAAAAACCCCATCTCTCTTGGTTGATTTAGCGGAGGAATATCCAAACAAAAGGACACGTCAAATTTTAAAAAATCTTAAATAGGAAATAAAATGAATATCGAAATTATTAAAAATAGAATCAGAAACTATTCTCCGCAATCTTTGCAGGAAGAAGAAAATGCCATTAAAGAAATTTACCAAGAGATTGCGCTAGCAGGATTAGCTCGGCATGGATTTTTTAAAATTGCAGCGTTTCAAGGAGGGACTTGTCTGAGAATACTTTATCAATTAAACAGATTTTCAGAAGATTTGGATTTTATTCTTCTACATCCTGATAAGGCATTTAAATGGGATCCTTTTCTAAAAGGCTTGACCGATGAGTTTGCAATTTATGGTATTCATTTAGATGTTAAAAGTCCCGATAGAGCCGAAAATAATATTCAGAAAGCTGTTCTTAAAGATGACTCATTTTTAAAAATATTTGAGCTTCGGTATAATCGTAATAAATCACAAAAGCAAACGATTCAAATAAAATTCGAAATTGATATTCATCCTCCTGAATCTTCTATTTATGAGACTCATTATCTTGAATTTCCGCTCCCTTTTTCAATTGGCGCTCAGGATAAATCTTCTCTGTTTGCAAGTAAATGTCATGCTTTGCTATGCCGACATTTTCTTAAAGGAAGAGATTGGTATGATTTTTTATGGTATGTGGGAAATAAAACAGCAATTAATTTTGAACACTTAAAAAATGCTCTTATTCAGACAAATCATTGGAAATGGGGACTTGATGAACCTCTGACTAAGCACATGCTTATTGAATTGTTGAAGAAAAAGGTGGAGGAAATTGACTGGATGAAGGCGGCAATGGATGTTAAGCCATTATTAAAGCCTATCGATATGGAAATGCTTCAAGGATGGAATCAAGAACTGTTCTGTGCTTATATTGATAAACTAAATAATTATTTAAGAGGAGTCTTGCAAGAGGCAATTATTTTTAGAATTGCCAATGGACCCGCTCCTAGTATGGATAAACGATTATTTTCAGGTGCAATAAGTGAATTTGATAATGATGAGATGGATAGAATCAAAGATTCCGGAACTTTTTTTTGTCAAACACTGAATAGCATCAACTCTTTAAAAAAAAAAAAAAAATATAAGGTAATTTTTATTAACCTAGATCACCCCGGTATGCAAAAAGATATGGCCGGAAGAACTAAATGGGGGAAGATGGAGATGGATACTTATGTTCCGGGTCAAGTGTATGAGTTGCCGGGATGGTTTATTAAAGATTGGAATGGACGAAAGTTGATTCATTTTCACAATATTTATCGTGCATTATTTTGGTTTCAACCTCTAGATATGACTCCTCCCCAAATAATTAATACAATAAAAGAATATGCAAAAACTGGTCCCTAAAGTAATTTTTCTAGATTAGAAACTTTTTTTGCGATAGCTGGCCGCTTTTTTCTCTCCTATTTGATTTAGCACACCTTGAGAAGTTAGTTTTGCCAATCTTCTTCCTGCGGTGGAGCGGGATAAATGCAAAGCTTTCATTACATCTGAAATGGTGATTTCTTCAGTTATCTCAAAAAGATTTAAAATCTTTTGATCTTCACCTAAATCTTTAGAAGATTTTGATAAAGATGATTTTCTAGGTAAAATACATTTAATAAAATTTTCTCCTTCAATTACTTCAGGCATATGTAATTTTGCTTTTTCATAACTCGAAAAAAGAGTAATAAAGCCTGATCCGAGCTTTTCAATATATCCTGATTCGCGAAAAACTTTGCAAATAACATTATTGCGAATATAAGTTAGTCCCATTTTGAGATTGTGTATATCGATGGGACCTGGGAAAGTGCCGGGACTAAAAATTTCAATTCTATTATCATAGATAGCAATTTTTGTTGGTCCATTTATATGATAGTTGCGATGAACTATTGCATTAAGTAAAACCTCTCTAATGGCTTCTTGAGGAATCTCTAATTTTTCTTCTCTTTTTGGGCTGCGAATTGAAAATGAATGCTCTAACCTTTTCAGTATGAAATTATATGCTGTATTAAATTGTTCAAAAAGAGTTCCCGTACAATCAATGCTAGCTATAGCCTCTCTTCCGCTAATACCTGAAAAATGAGAACAAATAATCATTGCTTCAGAGAAGAACTTTTGAGGATCTCTTCCAAATAAAAGAATTCCTCCAACACTACAATAAATCGAAGAATGCTCTTCAATAATAAGATGATAAGATTGTAAAACATCATTAGAAATAGCTTTTATTTTAGCAGTTTTTCTTGAATTTAAAAAATCTTTAATCTTTTGATCATCTAAATCTTCCTTACTTGTATGATATACAGGCATCATATCGTATGAACGACCTCGCGACTGCCATTTCAATTCTTCTATTATATCCGAAGTAGCGCGAAGAGTTGAGCGTCCTAATCTGATATAAGTTCCCTTGTCTAACCCTTCAGATTTTCTATAGTAAGGTTTATTCATTCCTGAGGATACTTCGATAATAAGAAGCGTTTTGTCTGCGATTCTTTGAATATATACTAATGGGATAATAGGAGGGCAAGATGATTCAAAAATACTCTTGTTTATAAATTCCATGGTTCTTTGAATGTCATCATGCGGGAGACCAATAATATTACTATTCGAATCTACACCAATGATTAATTTTCCTCCCCTTTGATTACAAAAACCGATCACGGTCTTAATAATTTGATCGTTTTCTGGAATAGTTTTTTTAAACTCTAATTTCGAAGATTCTTCTGCAGGATATTTCATATGTTCCAACTGTGCTTTATGTTTCACTCACTATAACAATTTGAGTCAAATGAGTCAAATAATATTTAATTTATGACTCATTTGACTCATTCTTATTTCCTGCAAGGCTTCCGTTTATTGGCGCAAGTAACTTATGTTGAGATATTTATGTTGGTATTTCGACAAATATCTTCCTTCGTTGGAAACGTGAGCCAATAAAATTCTTTTTTCTAAATTTGGTAACGGTCCTTCTGGCAATCACAAACCCTTGATCTCTTAACTTTTTACAAAGTTCAAGATCGGAAAGCGGATTTTTCTTATCTTCTTCTGCTATGAGTTTTTTTAAAAGATCTACAGCAGAAGTTTTTGAAACATTTTCTTCTTTATTTTTTATACTTTGAGAAAAAAAACTTTTTAATGGAAGAATCCCTCTAGGACATTCAACAAATTTATTATTGACAGCTCTTGCTATTGTGGTCTCATGAAGATTTAATACCAAAGCGACTTCTTTTATGCTCATGGGAGATAAATTTGCTTTTGATTTAAGAAATAAAATTTGTTTTTTTAAGATATAAATACAGATCTCTTTTAATGTGTGATTTCTTTTATATACACTTTTTCTAAGTAGTTTGGCTGATGATAAATGCTCTTGAAAAAATTGTTTTTCTTGGAGGTCGGTTGATAAAAGAAAATGATCCAAATACTTTTGATTGATCCGAAATGAGGGAAGGTCATCTCTTTTAACATCTACGATCCAATTTTTACCCTCCTCCGAAATTACAGCGTCCGGTGTAATTAAAATCTGGGGGGGGCTTGGTAAAAATTGATTAACAGGATGAAAATTTAAATGAGAAATTATTTTTAAGCTTTTTTTTAGCTCAATTGAACTAGCTTTTATTTTTTTTTGGATCAAGGTAATCTTATTTTTTAAAAGATCTGAAAAATGATTTTTTAAAATCTTATAAGAAAGAGATGCTTCTTCGACTTGAGATAATAAACACTCTTGTAAATTTTGAGATGCTATTCCTTTTGGCTCAAATGTTTTTATTATTTTTAAGGTTTTTTCTAGTTTTTCTCTTTCTTGGTTTAGTGAAAGAGAAAGCTCTTCGATGGAAATAGTAAAATAGCCTCTTTCATCTAAATTGCCGATTATTTCTTCGGCAATAGCGAGCTCTTCCTCATTTTTTAATACTTCTCTTGATTGCTCTAAAAGATAAGAAAAAAGCGATTGCTTTGCTTTTAATGTAGTTTCTTTTTTAGGTTCATAAATATCTTTGGGAAAAAAGTAGTTTAAATGACTTTGTTCCATGTTTTGCAAGGAGCTTTTAGAAAAATCGATCTCTTGGGGTTTATGTGTTGGCAAAGGAGCCGCTGTTTGAGAACTTTCAACTAGTTCTAAAAGGGGATTTTGAGCAATTTCTTCTAAAAGATAAGAAGAAAGCTCCAATATCGGAAGTTCTAATATATGAAGCGATCTTTTCATGAGCCGCGCCATGATCGGCCTATTTTCCATTTTGTAAGATGGATGAAAATGGGGCTTCATAATCTTGTTTGTCCTTTTTCTTCTCCATATCATATAATGATTTATTGTCAAACATAGGAAAGTAATGAGTAAAAGAGCCGCTATTTTTTGCAGTCATGGGATTGGAGACGGTCTTCTTTTTTTTACCCTCGCCAATAATTTGCAACGAAATGGTTTTAAGGTAGATGCGTTTCATAATGCTTTGGGAGATCTGCAAAGTTGGTTTAAGGATATAAAAATAAATAAGTATCCCCAAGAACGAGATCTACATTCATTTTTAAAGGGTTACGATCTTATTATTATCAATTCAGATAATGTTCCTATAAATAAAGCAATAAAAGAGTGCGCACTAAAAGATTTTAAAGAAAAATCTTACGATCTTCATCCTTCAACATGTAAGGGAAAAAAACCGCCGATCGGCCATTTTAAGTTTGATATTGATAAGAGTGTTGTTCAAAACTTGGTAGTGTTTTGCCAAGATGTGCTAAAGCTTGAAAATGTTATTAAGCATAACGGCATTTTGCCTCAAGAAAACCTAACTCATAAAAAATTTAAAAGAGTGGTGATTCACCCTACCAGTAAAGATCCTAGCAGGAACTGGCCTATCAATAAATTTTTAAAACTTAACAACATGCTAAAAGAGCTTGGATATGAGACTGCTTTTATTGTTCCGACGCATGAAAGAAAGCTGTATTTAACTTATAAAGAGATGGTTATACCCGAATTTCCTACTTTAAATGATCTCGCAACTTTCATTTATGAGTCTTCTTTTATGATAGGGAATGATTCCGGAATAGGTCATTTGGCCTCCTGTTTGAATATCCCGACTGTGACTATTTGCGCTTCCAAAAGAGCCAAGTTTTTCTGGAGGCCCGATTGGGCTATTGGAAGGGCCATCAGCGCTTGTTATATTCCCAACTTGAAATTTTTAAGACTAAGAAAAATTCTTTGGAAATATTTTATTTCTCCAAGAAAAGTGTTTAAGGAATTTTTAAAAATTGTTGATCTATGAAAGCTGTTATTTTTAGCTGCCAGGGTTTAGGAGATGGATTAATAAGTTTAACATTAGCTAATAACTTAAAACTAAATGGATACGAATGCATAACTTTTCATAATCAGCTACTTGAGATGCAAGAGTGGTTTAAAGATCTTGAAGTAAACAAACTTCCTTCAGAAGATAAATTTTTATCAATTTTGCAAAATAGTGATTTAATTTTTGTGAGTTTTGATTCATCTGAATATTTTCAAAAATTGATAAGATTGGGCAAGGAAAAATTTTATAAAAAATTTTTTGTTTTAAACCCTAGCTTTTCTCCTAAGATTGGAAAACAAAAGTTTTATGAAGATGCTCTTTTTGATCCCAATATTTGCATGGTGGATAACATTGAACTTTTTTGTATAAGAGTTTTAAGATTCTTACACACTTCTAAAACTTGTGGAATTCATCCAATCAATAATTTGTCTCATCGAAAATATCTAAATAGAATTATTGTTCATCCAACTTCTGCTAATATTGCCAAAAATTGGTCTATGCAAAAATATGTAAAACTGGCTTTGCAATTAAGCAAAAAGGGTTTTAGTCCTGTAATGGTGGTAGGTAAAAGAGAAGAAGCTTTATTAAAAGATTTGCCGGTTGAGATAAAGGCTTTTAGCAATCTAAATGATTTAGCAGCTTTTGTTTATGAGTCAGGATATATGATAGGGAATGATTCCGGAATAGGCCATTTGGCCTCAAGTTTAAAGATTCCGACAATTTCTATTTTTAGAAATTTTAGATCGGCTAAACTTTGGAGGCCGGGGTTCGGGAATGGAAAAATTATTTATCCCAATAAAATGATCCCGAATTTAGCTTTTTATAGGCTAAGAGATAAACATTGGAGAAAATTTATAACGGTAAAAAATGTATTGAAAGTTTTTGAAAAAATATTTTAAAAACCTTCGGGGATTTTTCTAAGCTCTGCTTGCCTTAAACCCAAATAGCCATACCGGTGGTAATCGTAACTGAGGCTGATTTCCTGTAAATAATGGAGAAGTTCAAACCGACCAGAGGCTAAGACTGGTTCGTCAATAATGAAACAAAAATTTTCTTTGGCAACCTGTGCCAGCTCATCGCTTGCTTTTGATATAAGCCGGATTCTATTGATTTTTCCTTGTTTTATCCTGGACAAAAACTCTTCAGGAGTTTCTTCAACAACTTTTAATACCGGAATTAAATCAAGCCAAAAAAGATCTTCCGAATATTTACTGTAGGTGATACTGATCTCCAAGGAGGACTCTACAGTTAAAGCTGCTGCGCACACCCTGAGAGCGTCTAAAGAAAATTTATTGTCAAGCAACCTTAAAGTAACTTTTCTTGGTATATATCTTTGAATATTATCTTCTCCTAAAACTTTATTAGGGTCTTTGCTAAGCTTAAATTTTTTCCACCAATATGAATAGTTAGCTATGCTCTTTTCCCATAGCTCAAGATCGGTTTTAGATATTTGAAGTTCTTGTAAAAATTTTGTAAGGGCTAAGATCCACCCTTCCGGGGGTTGCTTTTCTTTGGGCAATTGTAGTTGAGTTTTAGACGTGAAGTTTAACAGGTAGTTTGCCCCTCCTTTTTTATATCCGTATCCATAACAACTCTTTTCGGTTCCTCCGAAGGGCTGTCTTTTAATTAAAGTATCTATGGTTTTTCGATTAATATAAAAATTGCCTGCCTCAATTTTTGTTAGAAAAAGAAAATGCTCCCGTTCATCTAAGCTATGTAGTCCAACGCAAAGCCCGGATGAAAATTTATTGGCTAAACTTAACGCTTGTTCAAAATCTTTTGCTTTTAAAATGCAAAGCAGAGGAACTCGATATTCTTTTTTTAAAGAGGGGCTATCAAATGAAACATTTTTTATGCCTGGAGACCAAAGGTTTTGATTGTTTTTTGCTTGAACAGGTTTTAAAATCCAACTTTCATCTTTATCCAAATTTTTTAAAAGAGCTATTTCTTCTTCCGTAGCATTCACAAGGGGAGTTAAAGTGGTTGTTAAGTCCCAGGGAGCGTCTGATACAAGCTCTTTAGCGGCTTTTGTTAATTCTTTTAAAAAGAAAGAGTCATCGAAAATTTCTTTTTCTAAAATCGCAACCTGAGTTGAAGAAAATTTTTGTCCTGAAAATGTAAAGGCCGATCTAATCAAATCTTGGATGGCAAGCTCTTTATCGCAAAGAGAGGAAATAACTATAATATTTTTTGAGGCTGAGGTAACCTGAATTTCCGGCTTTGGGTTTAACTTCAATATTTTTTTTGCAAATGGCAAGCTATCTGAGATAATAATGCTATTTATTCTGTCGTCTTTAATTACTTCTTCTTCAAAAAAGGAAGAAGAACATTTAATAAATTGCAAACTATTTTTAGGAACATTTGCTTCCCAGAAAATTTCAGCTAGCAAAAAACTGCAAAACATAGCAGAAGATGTGGGATTGAAGATGACACTATTGCCCATGATAAGAGCTGCCGATATCTCTTGAGCTGCTATAGCAATAGGTGCGCTAAAATGAGAAGCTATGAATATGATACCCTTAGCTTTGAGCTCAACATCTTTAATAGCCAAAAGTTGTTTGCTTTGCTCTAGGCTATATTCTATCGTATCAATTGCATCGGATACCTCATGGTCGGCATCGACAATGGTTTTTTCGATGTCAAGCATTAAGGCAGCGATGATTTTTTTTCTATTTTCTCTGATTTTTTCTGCAACGGTATAAAGAATAGTTGCTTTTTCCTCTATAGATATATTTTGCCAAGATATTTGAGCTTGTTTTGCGATTTCTAAACCGCTCTTAAATTGTTCTTTGGAGCATTCTGAATATTTATAAAAGAATTTTTGGGGATTAGATATAGAATAGGTTTGCTTTTCATTACAAAAAAATATTTTTTCACCGATGGTTATAGGGATATTAGATGGTTGAAAGTGTTGCCACTCAGATACTATTTCTTCAGCCCAAAGAGCATTATCTTTAATAGAAAAATCGGTTGCCGGTTCATTTTCAAAGCTTAGCCTCTCTTTAATTATTTGAGGCCATTTTTTTCCGGCTCTCCCTGTTTTTTCTAAAATAGGAAGAGAGGAATATTGGCCGCTTTCAAAAAAATGATTTAGTTCTTCTTCCCAATACCCATTTTGAGGCTCCATATGTGGAAACCGGCAAAGAAAATTTTCAGATCCGGTTAGTTCTTCTATTCGGCTTAACAAATAGGGGAAAGTTTCATTAAAACTGATCGGTGGCGCTATCGGGCAATATAATGTCATTTTGCCGGATAATTGTTCTATTATCTTAGTAATTAATGGAGTTCTGCCATAGAGCATTTCAAAGTCTATGTTTTGACAACTATCACTTATTTTTCTAAGCACTAGAGCATAAGCTAGATCGAAAATATTATGTGTTCCGATTGTTGTTGGTAGTATTTTAGAATGTTCATTAATCGTAGAAAAAAAGAGCATTTTTTTAAAATTGGCATCGGTCTGTATTTTTGAATTATAAATGGGTAAGGGCCAAGAATTTTTTGAAGCTCTAATTTGTTCGGAAGAAATGTAACTCCCTTTTACCAAAAGGATTTTTATTGGAGGTCCTCCTTTTTTTATTCTTTCGGAAGAAAAGCTCATAAGCTCTCTTTGAATTTGATGAGCTTCTGGCATATATGCTTGCAAGGTTATGCGGACTGAAAAATCTAAAAACTCTTTTTCACTTAAAACAATTTTTAAGGCTTCCAATGTAATTTTATAGTCCTTATGCATTTTAGGATCGAAATGGATAAATTTTCCTTGGATCATATATGGTTTGGCCATAAAAAAAATGTCTCTTAGCTTGTTTAAGATTTTTTTTAATGACCAGTCATAAGCCTGAAGTTTAAGATTGGGAAATAAATCGGATATTTTTAAAGAAATAGAGGATATTTTAGGGTTATTTAATAAAGCAAAATAGTTGTTTTCATGAAGTTCTTTTTCATATTCAAAGGGATGCTTAGCAAAGGGATAAATATTTATGAAGCAGTTATTATTTTGCTCTAGGTTTAGAAAGTTGGAAAAATCGGGTTCGGAATAGGATATTATATGGCGACGATTTTCTTTTTTAAGAAAGTTGATAATTTCGGAATACAGAGGATTAGAAAAACGGCCTCCTAAAATTTGTAAAAGAGCGAGCTTTGTTTTAATTGAAAAAGAGAATATTGCTGGGACGCTCAATTTTTTTAATAAATATTTTATTTGGTTAATAACTCTTTCTTTGGAACAAGATCTAAAACATATATCTTGCAAATTGGTCAACAGGGCTGCGGATTTGGGGTTTTGAAAAATAAAGTTAGAGTTGATTTGAGTTTTTTCTTCTCGTCTTTGAAGATTTTTAGCTTCGAAAAATATAAGTTCGGCAAGCTCGGACCCTTTTTTTAGCAGTTCGTGGCTTGTGAACTTTTTTTCTTTTACCGAATTGATCAATTCTAAGGCGGCTTCAAGATAAAAGGAGGTAGGTTGTTCTGATCCCATAATTAAAAATTTATTATTTTCGATAGGCATCTATATCAAAAAAAACTTTTATCACAAACCATTTTCTTAAGTTTTTAAAATTTCCGATTAGCACACTAGTTTTTTATTTGCTAAAAACTCAAGTGTTTTTATTGACAAAAAAAAAATAATGAGTTACGATTTAAGGCTTATAAAAAATATTAAATCTCAAGGAGAGCTTGTATGGCTTTTAAAAAGATCAGACCTCTTGGAAATAAAGTTTTACTAAAGAGGCTAAGCGCGGAAGTGACTAAAGGTGGGATCATTCTTCCCGACACTGCACAAGAAAAACCAAAGCAAGCAGAAGTTGTAGCGGTAGGTCCCGGAAAATTTGATGAAAATGGAACTTTAATAAAAATGACTTTGAAAGTTGGAGATAAGGTTTTATTTTCTCCCTATTCAGGCACAGAAGCCAAGGCGGATGAGAATGAGTATTTGATCATGTCTGAAGACGATGTACTTGCTATTATCTCATAATTTAAGGAGCTAAAAATATGGCCAAGATTTTGCAGTTTCATGAACAAGCCTTAAAATCTCTTTTAAAAGGGGTAAAGACTTTAGCCAAAGCGGTAATAGTAACGCTTGGGCCTAAAGGGAGAAACGTCATAATTAAAAAAGATTACGCTTCTTTTTCAACTAAGGATGGCGTTACGGTTGCTTCCGAGATTTTTTTAATGGACAAATTCGAGAATATGGGGGCTTCCTTAGTAAAAAAGGCAGCCACTCAAACTTCTGATGTTGCCGGCGACGGAACCACCACTGCCATTGTTTTGGCCGAAGCTATTTTTACCGAAGGGGTAAAAAATATAATGGCCGGGGCAACTCCTTCCGGGGTAAGGCGGGGGATAGAAAAAGGAGTTGACGCCTTATGCAAAGAATTAACTTCTCTTTCTAGAGAGATTAAAACCGAAGAAGAAGTTCTACAAATTGCTACCATCTCTGCTAACAATGACCCTCAAATTGGCAAGATTATAGCCGAAGCGATGCAAAAAGTTGGCAAAGACGGGATAGTTTCTGTCACGGAAGCTAAAGGGATGCAAACTACATTAGATGTAGTGGAAGGAACAAAGTTTGATAAGGGTTATGCTTCTCCTTATTTTATCACCAATCCTGAAAAAATGAGCGTTGAATTTGATAATAGCCATATTTTAATAACCGATAAAAAAATTGCTTCAGCTAAAGAAATAGTTCCTATTTTAGAAGCTATTGTGGCCAATGGGAAAAATCCTTTATTGATAATAGCGGAAGATATTGATTCGGAAGCTTTGGCAACTTTAGTGATTAACAAGATTAAAGGGGGACTTGCTGTTTGCGCAGTAAAAGCTCCAGGCTTTGGCGAGCAAAGAAAAGCTCTTTTACAAGATATTGCAGTTTTGAGCGGTGCTACGGTAATTAGCGAAGAGATTGGTTTAACACTAGAAGATGTCACAATTGAAAAGCTTGGCAGGGCCAAAAAAATCAAAGTTGGTAAAGACGAGACAACGATCATTGAAGGAAATAGCGATGAAACCTCTCTTAAAAATGCAATTTTAAATATTAAAACCCAAATCGAAAGTGCCTCAGCAGATTATGAGATAGAAAAGTTGCAAGATCGTTTGGCCAAGTTAGTTGGTGGAGTGGCTGTAATTAATGTTGGAGCTGCTACCGAAGCGGAATTAAAAGAGAAAAAGGCTAGAGTGGAAGATGCCTTAAATGCTACAAGAGCTGCAGTTTCGCAAGGAATAGTGCCCGGCGGCGGTGTTGCTTTGATCCGAGCGTCTCATGCTTTAGATAGGCTTGATAGTGCTGAAGATGAAAAAATTGGTATACAAATTTTAAGAAAGGCTGCTTTTGCTCCTGCTATTGCTATTGCTAACAATTGCGGAAAGCAAGGAGCTTTGATTGCAGAAAAGATCAGCGAAATGAAAGGGGCTTGGGGCTACAACGGCCTTACCGATCAATTTTCCGACTTGATTATTGATGGAGTGATAGATCCTGTTTTAGTGACCAAAAGCGCACTTGTTAATGGAGCTTCGGTCGCTGCCCTTTTACTTACTGCAGACGCTCTAATTACTGAAAAACCCAAACCCAAAGAGGAATCTCCTTCAATGGATATGGGAGCCGGCATGGGTGGTATGGGTGGAATGCCCGGCATGATGGGTGGTATGGATCAATGGGGCGGAATGTAAAAATATTTCTTCTTAATTTTAAAAATTTTTAAAATATATGCCTACTTATTCTTATCATTGCGAAAAATGCTTGCACAAATTCGAAGCGTTTCAAAATATCAATGATGAAACTTTGAAAGAGTGTCCAAAGTGTAAAGCTGTTTCTTTAAAAAGAGGATTTGGCGGAGGCTCTGCCACCTTTCAATTTAAAGGAGATGGTTTTTATGTGAATGATTACAAGAAAGGACCCAAAAACCCATCTTGCGAAGGATGTAAAAATTCCCAAAAATGTAGCTAAGGGATCGTAACTCTTATTGTCTTTCGATCCCTAAATTCTTTTTGTCCTAAACAATACTTTTAAATTGATAAATATTTATTTTAGTCTATAATTATTCCGTTTTGAGTTAAGGGACTATAATTATGGCTGCTGTTATTTCGGCAAGACAAAGCGAACAAAAAAAAGTTTTTCCATTTTCCTGCTCAATAACTCCACCCCGGTCGACTTTTCAAAAAACTAAACAAATTGCGTACGATATTTTTTCAATTTTGTTTTTGCCCCTTGCTCTTTTTCGACTGGGAAAATATTTTCTGCATCTATTGATAGGGAAAATTATTTTAGTTGGTCAGTATGAAGAGTATGAAAATGAAAAAAGTGATCTTCGTGTTTTGCGAAAATGTTTATTGAATATCGGTGGAGAAGAAGTCTATTTCAAAACCGAAGATGGTGTTGAACTCAATGGTTGTTTTTTGCCTTGTATAAGAAGCGAGTCAAATCCTAACCCCAAACTTTTGGGGACAACTTTAATATGCCTTGGCGGCATTGGAATGAAATATGAACATTTTGCTGAGAGAAATAAGAGCTATCTTTTATTACACTTTAGGACTTTAGGTTGTAATATTTTGCTTTTTAACTATAGAGGGGTGGCTGATAGCAGTGGCATTGTTACAAAGGATGGGTTGGTCAATGATGTGCATGCTGCTTATCATTTTGCAGTTAATAATAAAAAAACAGATCCTGAAAAAATTATTGTTTTTGGTCATTCTTTGGGAGGAGGGCTTGCAACGGAGTTAGTAAAGTTGCACCCAGATCTAAAAGCTCTGATCTTGGATCGAACTTATAGTTCCTTGGTTAATGCAGCCGAAAATATTGCAGTTCTTCCTTTTTCTAAGATTGCGCATTTTTTTATCAGGAATGTTTTAAAGATGCTTGGATGGCAAATTGATACGGTTGAGAATTTATCTAAAACCAAAGCCAAAATATGTGTTCTTTTTCAAGAAAAAGACGAAATGATCAAAGGTGGTGGCCATCTTCACAGGGGGCTGAAAGAAAAAAAGATTGAAAATGTTGCTTACATTGCATTGACAAAAACTAGTCGGGATGCTGTGGAACATTATCGAAGTCTTAATGCCCGAGAGTTATTGGAAGTCGGGCTTGCTATTATTGATCGATCAAAATGGGATAATGACCAGGGGAAGGCGGATTTTACAAAGCTTGGCTATCGATCAGACAAACGGAATAATTAAAATTTTATTCTTTTACGATCCCTAAGCATTTCACTTAGATCGCCAAAAACCGGGAATAAACAATAACAAGACCACAAAATACTCAAGCCTTCCAAGCAGCATCCAAAAAGAAGATAAAATTTTATTTGTTGCAGAAAGAAAAGCAAATGAATGAGAGGGACCTGCTTCTTGAAAACCAAATCCTACGTTATTTAACATGCAGGCTACAGTTCCAAGGGCTGTCTCAACATCAACATTATCCAATATCATTAAAATGGTGCCGGTTAAAGTTACGAAGGTCACAATGCAAAAAAAGACCAAAACAGTGGTTTGTGCTTTATGGTCTATTTCCTTAGAGCCGATTTTTAATCTGTGAATAGAATCGGGCCTAAAAATCTCTTCGATTTTGTGGACAATGATTTTATAAAGAATATAAATTCGAGAAGTTTTTATTCCTCCGGCGGTTGATCCCGACATACCTCCAATATACATGATAACAAACAAAATGAGTTGGGTTATCATAGGCCATCTAACAATATCAACTGTTGCAAATCCAGTGGAGGTCTCTGCTGAAATCACTTGAAAAGAGCTGTCTCTTAAAGCTCTTGTAAAAGTATAGGGTCCTAAATTTTTTCCATCTAAAGTTATGATGCTCGTTCCTAATAAAAAAAGACAAACCAAGATTATGCTAGTTACTAATATGGCCACATATAAGAAAAAATCGGGCTCATAAACTCTAAAAAACTTTCCTTTTAAGCAATGGTAATAAAGGGCAAAGTTAATGGAGCCGATA
>JACRNF010000042.1 GCA_016219355.1 Chlamydiota bacterium
AAAATTTAGTATGTTTTTGACAACATTTTTATTTTTTATCGGAACACTTGTAATGATTATGGCCGATACCATGCAAGCTCTTTTAATCGGAAGGTTAATTATAGGCTTTGCCGTTGGTATAGTATCTCTTACCGTTCCTCTTTACATAGCTGAAATATCCTCCGCTTCTTCAAGAGGATCTTTTGTCTCTTTAAATCAATTGGCCATTACTATCGGAATTTTGGTCTCATATGGAGTAGACTTTAGCTTTTCTGCCAGTAGCGCCTGGAGAGAAATGTTCGGCTTTAGTTTTGTCCCTACCGCAATATTATTTTTAGGATTGTTCTTTATACCGGAAACCCCCAGCTGGCTCGCGTCTCATGGCAAAAAAGCCCAAGCTCAAAGAGTGCTTTTAAAAACTCATAAAATGGGAAAAGATGAGGAAATTATTGTTGAAACTAAAAAAGCGAAATCTAAAGAAATTGTAAGCTGGAAGCATCTTTTTGAAAAATCGCTAAGACCTGCATTATTAATCGGGGTGGGGATCAGTATTTTTCAACAAATTACCGGTATTAATACAGTAATTTATTACGCTCCTAAAATATTTCAAATGGCTGGATTTGAATCGGCCTCGTCAGCTATGCTAGCTACCATGGGAGTAGGAAGTATTAACGTAATAATGACCATAATAGCTTTATGGCTCATCGATATTGTGGGAAGAAGATCTCTTTTAATTGTCGGACTTATAGGAATGATCGCTTCTTTATTTACTCTGGGCATTGCATTTTTATTATCTCCTGAGGTCGTCGGCGCTATCTCGGTGATCAGCTTAATGAGCTATGTAGCTTTTTTTGCAATCTCCCTAGGGCCGGTCGCTTGGCTCATTATTTCGGAAATTTATCCCATGGGGATTAGGGGAAGGGCGATGGGATTTGCAAGCTTTGCCAACTGGACTTGCAATTACATCGTTTCTTTAACATTTTTAAGTTTGATTAATTTGCTTGGCAAAACAGGAGCTTTTTGGTTTTATGGAGTTATCGGAGTTTTAGCTTTATGGTTTGTCTATAAATTGGTTCCGGAAACTAAAGGAAAGACTTTTGAGCAAATACAAAAATTATTAAAAAAATAAGAGGTAAAAAATATGGCATCATTTGAAAAATATGAAAAACTTTTAGGAAAAGAAAAAGCGGAACTTTTATTAAAGTACAATTGCAAAACAATCACAAAAGACAAGCTACATTTACCATCAAATGATTGGGTTGATAGGATTTTTGGACCATCCAATCGAAATATCAATGTTTTAAGAAACCTACAAACCTTATTTAGCCACGGACGGCTTGCCGATACAGGTTATCTTTCCATTTTGCCGGTAGATCAGGGAATCGAGCATTCGGCCGGGGCCTCTTTTTCACCAAATCCCGCTTATTTTGATCCAGAAAATATTGTTAAATTAGCAATTGAAGGGGGCTGCAATGGTGTTGCTTCCACATCAGGAGTGCTAGCAATAGTTGCGAGAAAATACGCCCATAAGATCCCATTTATTTTAAAGTTCAACCATAACGAGCTTTTATCTTATCCTAACACTTATGATCAGATCATGTTTGCATCAGTTAAGCAGGCCTATGAAATGGGTTGTGTGGCAGTTGGCGCAACTATCTATTTTGGTTCAGCAGAAAGCCGTAGGCAAATTGTAGAAGTTGCCAAAGCCTTTGAAATGGCCCATGATCTTGGAATGGCAACCATTCTTTGGTGTTACTTAAGAAATTCTGCATTTAAGGTAGAGAAGACAGATTATCATGAGGCAGCTGATTTGACCGGCCAGGCAAATCATCTCGGCGTTACCATTCAAGCCGACATTATCAAACAAAAGCTTCCGGTAAATAACGGCGGTTTTAAAGCTATAAAATTTGGAAAATCTTCCGATAAGATGTATAAAGAACTTTGCTCGGACCATCCGATAGATCTTTGCAGATACCAGGTAGTAAATAACTACATGGGAAGAATTGGACTGATTAATTCAGGAGGCGCGAGCGGCGAGAATGATTTGGCCGATGCGGCAGAAACTGCCATTATCAATAAACGGGCTGGGGGGATGGGTCTGATTTTAGGAAGAAAGGCTTTCCAAAAACCTTTAAAAGAAGGCATTGAGATCGTTCATACGGTCCAAGACGTTTATCTTAATAAAGATATCACGGTTGCTTAAAAATTAAATATAAGAGCCAAGAAATTTTTCTTGGCTCTTATATTCTTTAGCTGTTTAGATTTTATCGTTTTTTAGAATAACTTAAAAATATCAGGCACTTTGGTTTTTGCTTTGGAAGGTTTTTTAACCTTTCCTTCCCAAGGATAGGGCAATTTAGGAGAAGGAATATCGGTATCTCTATCTACATGGGTCAACACCCCACCGATAAGGCCTGCTATACCAGTTTTTGACTTTAAAGCCGATAGCGCAACTATTTTTGCCGATGCGCCGCTTGCATCAACTTTCATTTTATCCAAAGTGCCTGTTATCGGTACCTTTATCACATAGTCGTCAGGTAAATCGTTAAGACCAAAGACCGAGCTTAATGTGTCGGCCGTGAGGCCTAAATACATCCGGAGTTGTTTATTAATAATGTTAACATTGCCCCAGGTGCAGACATGAAGTGAATTATTGATCAGCTCATCCATACGATCGGTAAATAAAATTCCATTTTCTAATTTTAGATTCACGCCGGTAAACCAAAGGTCGGCCATTTTAGATGACCCTTGCTTCATTATCTTGGTGATTTGCGCAATAGGCCCTTTGGTAGGAACTTTCATTTTACCCAAATCAAGGTAAGCATGGCCAACTTTGAGGTTTTGTAAATCAAACGATTTTAAAGGAATAAAAAAATCGGCGGCATCGATTTTTAAAGCAATGGCAGACTCGGATTTTATTGATGAAAGCATTGAGTTTGAAGAGCCATCGATGGTAAAACTTAAAAAGGCATCTGATGTTAAAGTTATGTTATTTTTGTTGAAATTGCCTATTACATCGGCTTTTCCATTGGTGGAAGTAAGAGTTATGGAAAAAGGTCCCTGTAAATCGGTCAGCTCGGAATGAAAATTTAAATCAAGAAGAGAGCCTAAAATACTTATAAGGCATTCGTTAAATTTTGGATAATAAAACGAGACAATTTCATCAATGCCTTTTACAGGAAGCTGCTTGCAAACAATGTTTGATTGCCACTTTGAATTTTCCTTATCTAAAGAAATATCAAAACTACCAAGGGCCTTTTCAAAGGCCGTTTTGCCTTGAATTGATAAATTTAATGCGCCGTCGGTTCCTTTAGTTTGGGCTAAAAGGTTAATGTTGGAAAATTCTGTGGAAGCTTCATTTGGAAAGTGCAGTTTAACATTGCCGTTTTTTATTTGAGTGTGAGTTAAAAAAGTGGTCGCTTTGTCAACGTTTTTTAAAATTAAAGAGAGAGAAAAAAGAGAAATATTTGAGGTCATGGACTCAAAGTCTAGATCCAAATTCTTGTCTTGGTATTTGAGCCCTTTTAGAGTTTGGGGCCCAAGCCAGGAGAGCTCTAAGCGCTCTAAAGATATTTTAGCATTTTGTTTTTTTGCTATTAAATTAATTAAGATGCTCTTGCCTCCCAATGAGACAATAGAGGGAAGAAAAAAAATAAACAGAGCTATTATTACTAAAATTAAAAAGGTTTTGCTGATTTTAAATCCTTTTTTCATTCTACCGTGACCGATTTTGCAAGGTTGCGCGGTTTATCAATATCGGTCTTTCTTTCCTTGGCAATAAAGTAAGCTAAAAGCTGACCTGCCACGGTTGATGGAAATACCGATAGCTCATCAATAGTTTTTGGAAGCCAAATAATATCATCGGCAATATCTTGTATTCCCTTGGCATTTTCTGGAGCCAGAGCTAAAATTAAAGAGCCTCTTGCTTTTACCTCGATAAGGTTAGAAAGGGTTTTGTCATAGGTTTTTTCATTGGCGCAAAAACCGACTGTAGCAAGATGATCACCCGCTAAAGCTAAGGGTCCATGCTTCATTTCTCCGGCGGGATAGGCGTTGGCATTTAGATAGGAAATTTCTTTAAGCTTTAATGCCGCTTCCATGGCAGTTGTATACATATAATGGCGGCCTAAAAAGAAAAAATGCTCAAATTTTTGATATTTTTTAGCTATTTTTTTAATGTGATCAATTGATTTAAAAATGAGTTTTATTTTTTGTGGAATTTTTTGCAGCTCAAAAAGTATTTTTTCAACATCTACCGCTCTATTTTTAAGCTCTGCCATATATAAAGAAAATAGAGTAAGGACAGTGATTTGAGATGTAAATGCTTTTGTGGAACAGACGCTAAGCTCAGGTCCAGCATCTAAAAATAAGCAAGAGTCGGCCTCTCTTGTCAAAAGAGAATTTTGTACATTACAAATCCCTAAAACTTTCCCTTTTTTATCTTTTGCAGCTCTAACAGCTGCGATAGTGTCTAATGTTTCTCCGGATTGAGAAATGGCAATAACCAGGGTTTCTTCGGTGATAAATAGATTTTTAAATCTAAATTCGGAGGCAATTTCAAAAGTTGTTGGAATTTGAGCAATTTCTTGCAGCATTAAGGCTCCGAATGATGCAGCATGCCAAGATGTACCGCAACCCACAATGATAATATTTTTAAACTTTTTTAAATCAGCTTTAGAAAAGGATAAAGTTTCAAATGCAATCTTATTATCTAAAATTCTGCCAAAATAGGCTTTGTGAATAGTTAAAGGTTGCTCGATTATTTCTTTGTACATGAAATGTTCGTGCCCTTCTTTGGAATGATCTTTACTTAATGAGGTGAACTTCTCTACTTTTTTATCTTTAGGTTTTAGGGAAGCGTCAAAGATTTTAACTTCTTTTTCTTTTATTATGGCAATTTCATCAGTTCTAAGAAAAATAACATTTAGGTTTTTACCTAAAAAAGCGTTGGGGTCGGATGCAATTATGATCTCTTTTTTATTGTCGTCGTAGCCGATTGCTAAGGGATTTTCTCTTTACGATAATTTGATTAGGATGATCTTTATGAATTAAGGCTATGGCAAAAGTTCCCTTTAATTTTTTTAGGGCTTTTGAGATGGCGTCGAGTAAATTATCTTGGTAATGATAGCTTATAAGATTAGCGATGACTTCGGTATCGGTATCGGAATGAAATTTTATTTTCTCGTTCTGCAGCATTTTTTTGATGAGCGCATAATTATCAATTATACCATTATGTATTATCGCTAAGGATGATAAATGGTCTAAATGGGGGTGGGCATTTTTGGTAATGGGCTTTCCATGGGTAGCCCAACGGGTATGGCCAATGGCAAGCTCCAACTTGAGATTTTTTGAAGGGATTTTTTTCTCCAATTCAATAATTTTACCTTCAGATTTATAAAGAAGGATTTTCCCAGCTTTTAAACCTGCTATGCCGGCTGAATCATATCCTCGATATTCTAATCTTTTTAGCCCTTCCAAACAGGCTTTTAGTGGATCTTTATCGCCAATATATCCAAAAATACCGCACATGTTTTTTCCTTGTCCCTTTCTACCTTGTATATAATTATTTTTTTAAAAAATCCAAGTCTTTTTTTACTTCATCTTTAACCTTGTGGTATTTTCCATATAGCTGCCAACCGGTATGTTTATAACGATTGATTATAAACGGAATAATACTAAATACAATAATACCAAACATCAAAGAAAGAGAAAAAATCCATTCATTGACCTTTTGTATTTGGTCAGGCTGAAAAAAGCTCATAATCATGGCAAACAGACAGCCTAAAATGCCGGTTGATGCAACAACCCACATTCCTATATTTTTAAAGGGAATTTTAAAATCTCTTGAGACATGCGGTTTTTTATATCTAAGCACAATAGCTGCAATAAACATCAAAATATACATTATTAAATAAAGCTGAGCCGTCAATACGATTAAGATCCAATAGGAGGAGGTAACATCGGGCATTAATAAAAATATTAATGATAAAATGCTGACGATGATTGCTTGGAGAGTTAATAGGACTACAGGCATTCCTCTTTTATTGGTTTTTTGTAAAAATGGAGGTATTTCTCCATGATAACCGGTAGTAAAGATACCTTTTATAGGGCCCACTGTCCAGGTACTTACCATTCCAAGTGATCCGATGGTTATTAAGGCTGCAATAACAGGAGTTAAATTAGGTAAGTGATAAGCGGCTAAAAAATCGGACGTTGCTTTAATTGCTCCGGCAGGAAGGGCAATGTCTGAGATGGGAACTACTACGGCTATGGCTAAAGATCCGAAGGAAAAAATGGTTAAAATAATGATTACTGAAATCAAGATGGCTAGAGGATAATTTTTTGTAGGGTTTTTAACTTCTCCCGCATGGACGGCTGACATTTCCATTCCGGCAAAAGAGATCAATATCCCGGCCATTAAAGAGAACTCATTTAAGGAGGTTCCGGAAGGAAAAAAGTTATCTAAAGAAAATTTTATATGGGAAGGATAGCCTAATATTACCCAAATGGTCCCGAGAGCAATAATAATGATTCCGGGTAAAATAGCTCCCAATAAAGCGCAAATTGAGCTAATCCATCCCGAAATGGTCATTCCTAAAAAATTTAGGAGAGTAGCGCCCCAAAAAACAATTAGAATAATTGAAATTATATAATACTTATTGTGCGCAAGATCCGGATTGATCACATAAGCAAAGGCTGTAGCTACAAAAGATAAAGCGGCCGGGTACCATATAACATTTTCTACCCATTGGAGCCATACGGCCAAGAATCCGAGTTTTTCTCCCAAAGCTTCTCTAACCCATATGTATACGCCACCTCTTTGAGGCCAGCCGGTGGCCAGTTCTGCAGAAACGATAGCAACAGGGATAAAAAAGACAATAGCGCCAAAAAATAAATAAAATAAAGAGGAAAATCCATATTTAGCAGATATGGACAAATTTGCAAAGTTGCAGATGGCAGCGACGTTGATCATCGCGAGCATAAAAACATTTAAAGTTCTCTGTTTGTTTTGGAACATAAGTATTCTTTGTTAAATTTCCTTTTATTTTTTCATAAATTGTCATTTTACTAAATGAAAATTTAAAAAAATAAACTTCATTTTGCAAAGATATCCCTTAACAAAAATAAATAGGATCACTTTAAAAAGCATTTTGAATTATCAACAAACGTAAGCTGTTAAATCATAGGGTTTTATGTTTATTGAAACAAGCCTCATTTAAGAGGCTTGTTATTTGAATTAATCCTTGAAAAGCTTTTTGGCTATCTCATCTTTTCTATGAGTTTTTTCCATAGAAGGAGTATCAAGAGGGGAAAAATCTTCACAGAAATTAAAACGTTCCCTGTCTTTAACAAATTCGGTATTGGGAACGTTGCAGTCATTAGGCTTTCCGGGGGCATAATGTCTACAATTTTTGCAAACATGCAGATCGGCTCCGCAGTATAAACAACTATCCCTAAACCCCACTTTTTTGGGCGTATCAAGTTTTTTTTTGCATTTAAAGCAATACATAAAATCTATCTTGTTACTTGATGTCTATCGCTACCGTTAGTTGGCCTTGGCTCTTGAGCTCTAGTAGCTCCTGTTGAGATAGCAATTCTTGCCTGTTCAACAGCACGCTGATGAGCCAAAGAATCTGCTCTTGAAGGTACTGGCGGTAGCGATAGGCGTGGCGCGCTCTGAGTTGGCATACCTTGAGACTGCGCATCTCTTACAGGCATTCTTTCACCTTCACCTTGAGTGGGACGCCCTATCACAGCTCTAGGTGCCCCAGGAGTTGCAACTACTACCGGCATCGGCTGAGGAGCGGGGCCCTGAACGAATACAACAGGAACTGGCTGAGGACTTGAGGGTAATACTACAACACTTGAGATTGGAGTGGCTGAATAGGAAGGAGGCTCTTGTTCTTGATATTGAGCAGCAACATTTGTATGAGTTCTTGGTAAAAGATTATAAATACAAAGAGATATAACAAAAGCTGATGCTAAAATATCAAGAGGAAAAGGAAAAAGAATAATAGAGGCAAATATTCCAATAGCTGCAAGTGCTACTGTTGATATAGGATTAAATCTAGAGTGATCAAGTCTAAAGGGACGGGCTATTTGTGCTTCGTCCAAGAACGGGGTTATTCGTAACATAAATAATACTCCTTATTGTTTTTCATAAAATGCATAAAATTATCTTACCAGAGCTCTTCCTAAAGCATTTGGTCTTGAAACTATAGGTCGAATAGCTCTTGTTAAAGTTTTTGCACCTTCGAGAGTTCGATGAATCACAGAGTCTCTTCCAAATGTCAGTCGGCCTAGGCCTTGTCTGAAAGAAAACCACGGAGAAGAATCATGATGATGGACAACAATAATGTGGCTTGAATCTCCAGTATCAGCTTGAGATGAAAGATTGTAAATTAGTAGAGAAATAATAACCGCTGTTGCTAAAATATCAAGAGGAAAAGGTAAAAGAATGAAAGAGGCAAATATCCCGATAGCGGCGAGAGCTATTGTAGATATAGGATTAGACCTATATTGATCAAGAGTAATAGGACGGAATGTTAGCGCTCCGTCCAATAGTGGGGTTACTCGTAACATAAATAATACTCCTTATTGTTTGTGCGCTGCGGCGCTGGTTGTTCCTTTCATAGAAACATTGATTAAAATGGCGTCCCATCTTTCCCAAAACCATGGAAAATTGGTTCCAACAATAATGCAATCGCCAACGATCCAAGAGCTTAAAATAGAATTAAAATAAGTGTCTTTTATTATCCAATTTGTTTGATCGGATAGAGTTACCATGTTGTTGCATTTATCAATATTTGCAATAGTTAAAGTGTAAGAATTGTCGATTTTTGGGTTTAGCCAAACATTAGCCTCAACTGTTGAATTTAAAATTGTATTGGTGATTTTATATTTATAACCTCTTAGCCAAGATGAAAAGCTGTCATTTTTATAAATAATTAAAGTGTCACTAGATCTCCAGGATAGAATATCTTTAGAAAAATTGCTTCTAACACTCCACACAGAGTCATCTTCAATTGTTAAAGAGGTTCCGTCTGCCGAAACGGCGAGTAATTGATGAGATCCATGGGGTAGATAAACAGGAGGAAGGTTGTTTTGATCGTAATAATAATTGTTTGGATCTTCTATTTTTTTTTAAAACAAAAATATGGAAAAAAAATTTTATTTGAATCATATTGAGCTTAAAACTTTTTTTGTTTTTTTATGCGAAAGATTTTTATTTTATTTTTTCTCTTTTCGTCAACTTTAGCTTTTTCGAAAGATAAAATTGATTATCTCTCTTTAGGAGTGGGGATAAATGATTTTTTAAAAAGAAATAAAACGATGGAAGGAATAGTAGAATATAAATTTTATCCCTCTTTTTTAAAGTTCCATCCAATGCTAGGGTTTATGGCTACTGTAGAAAAGGTAACATTTACTTATGGGGGAGTCTCTTTAGACCTTAATCTGAATAAGAGGGTAGTTTTTGCTCCTAGTTTTTGCGCCGGGTATTATACCAATGGAAGCGGTAAGGATATGGGTTATCCTTTAGAATTTAGAACTGGTTTAGAGATTTCTTTGGGTTTAAATGATAAATCAAGAGTTGGAATTCTGGCATATCATACTTCCAATGCTAAGTTAGGCCATAGAAATCCGGGGACAGAGTCTTTGGACCTCTTTTATTCTTTTCCTATTTTTCGGCATTAAAATATTAGAAGCTATAAGAAAGATTGGCGGCTACAGTTCTAAATTCTAAAGTATTGGTGCCATACATTGAAATCAGATAAGTGACGATAACGCCGAGATTGGGTGAAAAATTATATTCGAGAGCCGGAGAAAGAAACAATACGGAGATTGATAAGGTATTTTCAGGCCTGGTGGCTATAACGGTAATTGGAACCAATTGGCCAAAAGGGATTGCCGGTTGGTTAGTAATTGATGCCCCGCTAACATCAAAACCGGTTTGACCGTTAAAAGAGCTACCGGCAGTCCTGCCAAAAACGGTATCCATTGAAAAAGCAAATTTTTGTGTAAGGCTAAAATCAAAGGAAAAAATTGTGTAAAAAGTTCTTCCCGGCTTAATAGATCCATCGGTTCCGAAGCCTCCTCCATAAGTATTAAAGCCTTGGACGCTAACATCGGTTAGCACATTATAATCTAATGTAAAGACAAATTTGATAGGATGGCATTTCCACCAAAAGACCGTTTTGGAAAATCTGAGGCCAAAATCTGTCTCATATGATCCTGAGCCTGAGGAATCCAAGCCCCTTTTGTCCGGATTTAGATTTTTATATTTTCCGGTGGGAAAGGTTTCTCTTATTATGAAACGGACGGCAGGCATGATGGCTCCCTTTTTATCTTTGGCTAATTGAAATCCCAATTTTACATAGGTATCGCTGATTTCAGTGGTTTTTGCCGTCAACTGTTTGCTAAAAACTACGCGGCTATCGAAGGTGATATCGAGCCACTTGGTTATTCCAACTTGCAAAGCGAGTTCGCCGGTCTGCATTGTAATGGTTGGAAGAGAAGATCTAGTTCCGCTTGGTGTATATTGTGCGTGGCTTACTTGATAATAATAATAAGGATAAATGCCTACGTCTCCTTTGGGGATATTTGTTGCTGAATCAGCTTCAAAAGGGCCGGTATACCAGGGTTCGTATTCTTTACAATCGGCCCATAAAAACAGGGGGATTAAAAAAGAAAAAAGAAACAACAAAAACTTTTTCAACATATCATTATAATAAGTATCTTAATGTCTTTATAAACTTGAAATCTTTTTATTTCTACTAAAAAAGGTGTGGCTCTTCATGATCGAATTTGAATGTTTTTCAAAATATTGAAAAAATTGCTATTAATACGTTTATCTTTTAATGTAAGTTACTTATGATTGCTTGAAATTAAAATATATTAAATGATTGAAAACATAATTAGAGTGTGATAAATTTCAGTCAGGCAATAACGTTAATAATAACATGCAAGAACTTCCTTTTGATCCATTTCCCATAATAAATGGGAGGCACAATCAGACTATAATAGGTACTTTTTCATTAATGTTAAAAGAACCTCCTTCAAGTACTAAATTTATAACACTTTCGGATAAAGATATGCTTAGCTTGGAAGTATCTATTCCCCCTGGATGGAAGAAAGAGCATTTGACCGTAATATTGGTCCATGGCCTTTGTGGTTCGCATAAATCTCCTTATATAATACGGCTTGCACAAAAACTATACGAAAAAAAGGTAAAAGTAATCCGTTATAATTTAAGAGGTTGCGGTTCAGGTAAAGGAAAAGCTAGGCGGATTTATCATGGCGGGCAGAGCGATGATCTCTATGAAGCAATCAAAGTGTTAAAAAAAGAAAATCCATATTCTCCAATTGTTGTAGTCGGATTTTCCTTAGGTGGAAATATTGTTTTAAAATTGGCAGCTGAGCTTGGAATGATTAATTCAGATGTGATTACCAAGGCAATCGGTATTAATCCTGCGGTCGATTTGTATTCAAGCGTTAAAAGAATGGCTCTTCCGGAAAATAAAATTTATGAAAGATATTTTATAAAACGGATAAGAAGCGAGATAAATTATCGCAACCATACTTTTATCGATATGCCGAAGATCAATTGTCCTAAAGAGATGGGTTTTATGGATTTTGATAGGATCTACACTGTTCCGGCCTATGGTTTTTTAGATCCGATAGATTATTATAAAAAGGCGAGTTCCAAGCATATTATTTCTGCTATACAAGTTCCCTGCTCGATCCTTTTTTCTGAAGATGATCCGATTATTGTTCCGCAAGATTTTAATAATTTGATCTTACCTCAAAATATTCATGTTTATAAAACTAAGCAAGGGGGCCATTTAGGCTATCTTTCCCGCCCGGGAAAAGATAAGAGTATTCATTGGATAGATAGTGTTGTTATAAACTGGATATTTGATCTATAAAGCGACTGCTTTTTAATATCATCTATTGAGTGATTATTAAATATAACATTTGCCAGTTCTTCGCACTTAATTTCCAAATTGCTTTTTTCAGGTGATTCGCTAAATAAATAAAGCCTAAGTGTTTTTTGTGTAAATTCCTTAAGTATTTTTGATTTACTATCATCAAGCTTTAAATATTTACAAAGGGCCGATACATATTCAATTGGATTGTAAAAATAATAGGAGAGTTTTTCTTTTTTTGCGAGATCTATTATAAATGTATTTAATGTATCAGAAGTGATGCTCAGTTTGTTTTTTTTACCAAATTTTAGCGCCAGAGCATTGATTAATTTTAACTTTAAGGGGATATGATCCATCGAGATGTTTCTTTTTAAAAACAGAGCAAAAATAAATGCTGAAATTTTATAGCTTTGTTTTTTTGTCGATTCAATGACATCTTCAATTTTTTTTAATTGGGACAGATTGTGCAAAATTTGCACTGCTTGATCATCAAAATTTGAATTTTTCAGACTCTCTTCTGTAATCTTTTTATATAAAAATTTGATAAGTGTTTTAGGAAAGGTTATTATTCCGGGTATCTTTTGTTGTCCGAATAAAATTCTTGAGATTAATAAAAAAATAGCGGTAAAAGTCCAAATAAATGTGTTCCCTAAAAATGTAAAGCCTAACCTTTTGCTAAGCGGCATGCTGGGCGGGGTTTTAAGTTTAACGATCTTATCTGCGTCAAATATCCAAGGTACAGTATGGGCTTTTGCCGGATTTATATTTTGGAGAGCCGGAATAATTTTATATACCGAACCTGGATATGTTTTGCCTGAGGGGATTTTTTGAATGGGATCGTCTTTAGTAATAAACACACAAATTTTAGCTTTTGAATTTTCTAGCTTGTTAAGGGTTATTTGATCTAAAAAGGGAGGACAAAAAGCGTATGTCTTTGTAATGCCGGTTATATGCGCGGCCATTCTTAATGCCCACATGCCCCCAAGGCTATGGCCTGTTGAAAATATTTCAGAATTTTTATGTTTGTCAACCCAAGCTTGGACGTTTTTTCGTTCTTGAAAAAAATGTAAAAAGGCTGCGCCGAACGGATCGGCATCATCCAAGATGGTCTGTCCGGCCCCTCTTCCTCCGGCGTAAGTATAGGTTCCATGAGATAGTAAAATGCAAATTGGATGAGGATCTTGAGTAATTTCCACCAAACCAAAACTCTTCATCCCTCCTCCAAGATCAAGAGTCTCTTCTAACTCGAAATATCTTTTTTTGCCGGTTACAAAAACCGGTATCCTTAAATGCCCTAAGATGTTTTTTACAGTGTCGGGATCTCTATAAGCTAAAATCATGGATAATAATGAAAATACCTTAGCTGTCAAGTAATGATTGATCTTAGGATCTTGATTGCTAAGCTCTTCTAGTAAATTTAAACAATTTATAAATTCATTTAATTTGACTGACTTGAATTTATCTGATGCATAATGCTTATGCGGCAATGAGCAATTAGGGGCTGTGCAAAGTTCAAGATTTTTAACAAGCTGTTGAATTTTTTCGCCAATGGGTATTTTAATATCTGCATGTACATGAACGTAAGATTGATTTTTCTCGCCCTTAGCTATTTGAACCCTAGTTGCCATAATTACAATTATCCGATTTTGTTATTTAATTATAATGTATTTTTATTTAAAAATCAATTATAATATTAACATTTGTGAAAATTATATTAAAAATATATTTACTGTTAAAATATTTTTTTATGTACTTAAGCTATTAATATTCAGCGGTTAAATAAAAATGTTTGCGAGGATTAAAAAAAACCTCAATCTACACTAAAACGAGTGTTCTGCATACTGTAATCACGCTCGCCTTAAGATAGAGCGCGATTACAGTATGTACAAATAAATTTATTGTTTTTTGTTGTGTTGATTTATTTCGATCTGGATACTATTAGAAAATAGCTATAAGGCTGTCATGAAGATCTCTTCTCCAAGTTTTAAAAATAAGGAAATGATCCCTAAAAAATTTACCTGTTTAGGAGAAAATATCAACCCCGCTTTTGTTTTTGAAAATATACCCAAAAATGCTAAAAGTTTAGCTTTGATCGTAGATGATCCCGATGCTCCGGTAAAAACATTTGTTCATTGGGTGATGTTCAATATTCCAATTGTTTCTAAAATTGATGAAAATAGCTTTTTAGGAATACAGGGAACCAATGATGCAAATGAACTGGGATATATAGCTCCTTGCCCTCCGTCCGGCACCCATCGGTATTTTTGTAAATTATATGCCCTTGACATAATTTTGCAATTAAAAGAGGGAATTACTAAAATGGAGCTTGAAAAAGCAATGGACGGGCATATCTTGGACTTTGCAGAATTAATTGGACTTTTTAAAAAATAATATGAGCTATATCGAAGAAACCATTTTTACCAAAATTGCCAAAGAGAAGATCTGGAAGGCTTGGTCTAAAGCCTACTGGAAAAATCCCGATTTTCAAGTTGATAAAAAAAATTTTGTGGTCACGGCTAAAGGGAAAGGGGTGAAATTTAAGATAGTCGATATTCAAGAAAATGAGAGTTTCACGGTTGATTGGCATTCTCATTTTGTCAAATTAGTATTTTTTTACAAAGTTTTGGAAAAAAATAATGGTTCATTCATTTCATGCAAAGTAAAGCTAAAAGGTTTTTTTTCATCCATAATTTTCTTGATTTTAAGGAAAAGGTTAAAGCATTATGTCGCATTATCTTTGCAAAATTTTGTTAAACAATTGGAAATTTAATGAGAAGATTATTTTTGTGGTTGAGTTTGACCTTTGTTTTTTCCCTTAGCGCTGAGATTTTTGAAATTAAGCAAATTAAAGAAATTAATCTATATCTTATAGATGATCAGCTTGTTGTACTTGATTTGGATAACACAGTTTTAAAAACGGCTCAGTTGCTAGGATCTGACCAATGGTTTGACAAACAACTTTCTCACTATTTATAAATTTTTAAACGAGAAAACAGAGAAGTCTTTAGCTTCGCTGATGAATGTGCGCCTGTGAACATATCACAACAGTGAGGTGAAAGTCCTCATCAATGTGAGCTATAACATTGTAATCGGAGGTAATTGCGGCATCG
>JACRNF010000043.1 GCA_016219355.1 Chlamydiota bacterium
AGGAGAAAATAAAAGTTTGATAAGATTAAATCTTAGGCTGATTTAAGAAGCGCGGATGTTTTCGGAATCGAGGCGCGGATAAAATCGGAATCCTAGCGCGGATGCATCGGAATACGCAGGTAACGACAAGCTACTCCTTGGGGGTGAAATTTTGCATTTTGACTATCAGAAGCAGCAAATCATTGACCGAAAAATCTCTAGTGAAAGTGAGGTCGAAGTTTACTCTCTAAAAATATTTATCGGCAAAGAAAAATCTTTATCCCTCAATTTCTTGGAAATAGTGGGAGCTGCTGATCATTAACAAAAACACTTGTAAATTATTTTTTTGAAGGATTATATTATTTTCTTTATTTAAAACAAGAGTTTTTATGATAAGGCTTTTTAAAAGATCCAAGGTTTTTATATTTCTTGTTATTTTCATTAATACAGCTTATCTTCTTGCCTCACAAATACCAAATGATATTTCAATGGCAATAACGCCGGATTCAAATTTTAGCCAAGATAATATGTTTCGAAGATTGTTTAATGAAGACGGTACGCTTTCTTATAATGCAGTTTTATCATTTCTTGAAGATTTGGAAAATGGAGTTCTAAATGATGTATCTAAGGACGATTGCGATAAAATTAGTAAATTTATAGCTTTTTTAGCAAAACAGGGAATTATGCCGGATACAACAGATGAAGAAAAGGCAGAAATAGAAAAAGATATTAAAGAACTTCTAGATTCTAATAACGACGCTATTACATACCAAAATGCTTTTTATGACATTAATAACTATCAAATCATTCCTTGTATTTATTACGGCCAAAGCATAGCGATACTTCGTACAAATTGGATCTCTCACAAATTTAAACAAGTGGTAAAATTTATTGATAAACATAAAACTGAGGTTATCATCGGCACACTTCTTGTTGTTGCTACTGTTGCTGTGGTTGCAACTGTTGTAATAGCTTCTTCAGCAGCGGCTGCTGCAACTGCTGCAACTGCAGCTGCTGGCTCTAAATCAAAAGATGATAAAAAAGAAGAAGAGTCTTCTACAACCAATTCTAATACAGTTCCTAACAATCCTTCTATTGATCTTTCTGATCCTGCTTTGCAAAAGTTATTTGATAATCAACTCTCGAGTTTAAAAAATACTGCTATAGAAAATAACCTTCAATTAAAACTGGATGATCAAAATTATCCCCAAGGAAGCAATGAAAGAATTATCGGAGCTACTCTAGCTCATGAAGCATTAAATAATATTCCTCAGAATATACAAGGCAAAAATGAAGATTTAATTACTCAAACTCATGGAAAAATTGATAACGCTTTTTCAACTTGTCAAACTCCATTTTATTTTGATTATAAAAATACAAATGGTTCTGGGAATTTACAGGAAAATGTATTTTATTTTCAGGGACAGGAAGCTTTAAAAACACAACACTATGATCAAGCAATAGATAATTTTGGAAAAGCTCTTGAGATCACGGTATTGCCAAAGGAGGTATAGATTCCGGTAAGCAATTACTTTCATTTGCAGCCAGCGCTTGTACTCATCCTATCGATACAAGTTATGAAATATATACAGCATTTTCCGATCTTTCCCAACTTGTTCGTTCTCAAGAATGGAAAGTTTTGAGTCAAATCCTTGCTCCTGAAGCTTGTGAACTGATTAATAAATGGGAAATCCTTTCTTCAAAAGAGAGAGGCGAAAAATCAGGCTATGTCGTTGGAAAATACGGAGCGGATATTCTTTTACCAGGCGCTACAGCCAAAGCTATCTCCAAAGGTGTTAAAGACGCCAAAGAACTTGCTATAATAGCAAAAAATTTACAAAATGCCGAAAAATATGTAATTTTGGATGCTCTTGCTGAAACTGGTGGAAGTTCAGAAGTTTTCGCGGATGTTGTTTATTCTAGTAGAGGTATTAAAGATCTTCCACATTCATCTGAAATATTAAAAGGTTTGAGGAATGTTTCTTCTATCACAACTAAAAATGATATTTTGAATATATTTGAGCGTAATGGTGAATTGATTGGAAAAAAAGGAACAAGTATTTATATTAGACTTTTTGCAGGAGGTCCTAATGATGCAGTACAAGTATTTAATGAGCTAACAAAAAATGGTAAACTAATACATTTCGATGAATTAAGAAAAGTTTATCAATTGTCTGATGAAGTCTATATTACATATAGATCTTTATCCAAATCAGGACCACCAACGATAGATATTAAATTACCAGAAATGGAACATAATATTAAGCTTAAATTTTTTGAGGAAAAATGAATATTAGATACGAAAAAACCAAAATTAAAATCTTGGCATGGAGTATTGAAGATTGGGTTGATTTGTTCTTCTTTTCAAGTATTATTGAAGAATATCATAGATATAAAAGTTTAGAAACGTTAAAAAATGCTACATTTAATTTTATTAAAGATATATTACAAAAAGACTTAATGAAGGCCGGAGATTTAATGCCAAATAATACTTTTTCGCCTTGGAATATGCCTGTTGATGAAATTGTAGCAAAAATAAAATCGAAATGGGATAATTTGAATAGAGAAATACATCCACAAGAAATTGTTTGGTTTGATATCACAGAAAAAGGAAAAAAAGAATTTGAGTATCTAGATAATTTACCTGAGTTAAAAAAAGAAAGGATCAATTATTATATTAGAATTTGTGAAGGAGGGCAAAAGGCAGCTGAAGAAATGGTATCTAGGTTAACAAACGGAGTTGAGTTAATAAAAAGTGATAATTTAAAGAAGTTTAAAGTTTATAAATTATCAGATGATACATATATTTCTTATAGACAAGAATCTAAATTTAAAATAACCGTTATAGATATACATTTTTCAGAAATAAACAAAACTCTTCAATTTCAATATAGAGAATAAATATGGACGTAAAATATTTAAAAGTCAAATATAAATTTTTAATGTGGTGTGGTGAAGATTATTCTTCTTTATTTTCATTATTTAGTTTTGTAAAAGAATTTTATGGATTTAAAGATATAAAACCTTTAAAAGAGATGACTTTAAAAATACTTAAGGAATTATTAGAAACTGAATTAATTAAAATTGGTTTTATAACAGATGAAAATAAATTTAACGTATGGAAGGAAGATCTAAATAATATAATGAATAAAATAAAATTTCAGTGGGATAATCTTAATCGAGATCTGTATCCTCATGAGATAGCTTGGTTTGATATTACTGTAAAAGGAGTAATAGAATTTGAACATCTAATCAATATCCCTGAGGTCATTGAGGTTGATGATTTTTATAAAAAATAAATCCATATTTTTTGCATAATGAACCGGCTAAATCTTTAAGTAGACTTCTTGCGTAACTCATCATAAGCTAGTCTCTTCATTACAAATTCTTGCAATCAGGTTAAATCTAAGTCCAAAACGTTTTCTGCGATTTTTATATCTATCGCTAAGAATCTTAAATCTTTTTAAAAATCCTATAACATTTTCATTTTCAACGCGCTGAGATGAAATGCATTATTTTTGTAAAAAAAGATTAAAATTAATACTTGCAACCTAATGTGTTGGAAATAAAGAGCTTGAAAACTATTTTTTTTCCTAAATTTTTTAGCTAAAATTAGGCCTTAAATTTTTTTTAAACAGATTCAGAAATTAGCTACAGAGCTTTTCTTAAGAAATAGAGCTAGAAATCTCTACATTCAAAAACGAAAACTGTCTTTTTTATTCAGATTTGTATATATTTTTAGTTTTGGACTTTATATTTAAAAGGATTTTTATGTCTTCAAAGAAAAAGACCGCCATTTCTCCCACAAGAGAAGAAGACTATTCCGAGTGGTATCAACAGGTTATTAAAGAGGCCGATCTTGCGGAGCATTCTCCGGTAAGGGGCTGCATGGTCATTAAACCTTGGGGATATGGCATTTGGGAAAATATCCAAAAAGTTTTAGATGAAAAATTTAAAGAAACGGGCCATCAAAATGCCTATTTTCCACTCTTTATCCCAGTAAGCTTTTTAGAAAAAGAAGCTAAGCATGTGGAAGGGTTTGCTAAAGAGTGCGCTGTAGTTACTCACCACCGTTTAGAAAAAAAGGGAGATAAATTAGTTCCTGCAGGGGAATTAGATGAGCCGTTAGTAATAAGGCCCACTTCTGAAATGATCATCGGAGAGATGTTTTCCAAATGGGTCCATTCTTATAGAGACCTTCCCATTTTAATAAATCAATGGGCCAATATCGTCAGATGGGAAATGAGGACCAGGATGTTTTTGAGGACCACCGAATTTTTATGGCAGGAAGGACATACCGCCCATGCGACCAAGGAAGAAGCGCTTGAAGAAACTTTAAAAATGTTAGATGTCTATGCCGATTTTGCAAAAAATTATTTAGCTATTCCTGTAATTAAAGGTCAAAAATCAGAAGGGGAAAAGTTTCCAGGAGCCGATACTACTTATTGTATTGAAGCGATGATGCAAGATAAGAAAGCGCTTCAAGGGGGAACTTCTCATTTCTTAGGCCAAAATTTTTCTAAATCTTGCAATATTAAATTTGCTGACATCGATGGCAAGGAAACTTTTTGTTGGACCTCTTCTTGGGGAGTGACCACAAGACTTATTGGGGCCCTCATTATGGTGCATAGCGATGACGATGGCCTAATTTTGCCTCCAAGGATTTCTCCAACCCATATCGTTATTTTGCCCGTTGTTCATAAAGAAGACGTTGCTGGAGAAGTGGCCTCTTACTGTGAAAATCTTAAATCTGAGTTGACCAAGATCAATTATTTTGGAAGACCTCTTCAAGTTTTTATAGATAAAAGAGAGATTAGAGGGGGAGAGAAAAAATGGCAATGGATCAAAAAGGGGATACCTTTAATTTTAGAAGTAGGCCCAAGAGATATTAAAGAAGAGGCCTTATTTGTCACTAGAAGAGATGATAAAAGTTCGAAAAGTGTAAAAAGATCGGTTTTTTTAGAAACACTAGTGGAAGAATTGGACAGCATTCAGAGCGCTCTATTACTTAGGGCTACGAAATTTAGAGATGAAAATATCAAAGAGATAAAGACAAAAGAGGAGTTTTATGCTTTTTTCACTCCTGAAAACAAAGAGAAACCGGAAATCCATGGTGGTTTTGCTAAAGCCTACTTTTGCATGGATGCAAAAATCGAAGAAAAATTAAAAGAAGATCTTAATGTAACAGTCAGATGCATTCCTTTGGATCATGAAGATAAAGAGGGAATTTGCATTTTTTCTAAAAATAAAGCTGCTAGACAAGTTATTTTTGCCAAAGCTTACTAAGGAGAGGATATGCTAACTTTTTTAAGAAAGTACCAAAAAATATTTTTTGTGATCGTCGCTGTTGTAATCGTAATTAGTTTCTCTTTTTTTGGAACTCAAGGAGTTGTACAAAGTATTGATAAAAAAGTTAAAGATAAAGTTATTGGCAAAACCATGACGGGAGAGAATATTAAGCTCTCCGAAGTGGATAAAATGAGCTATTTTTTATCTACTGATAATTCTGAATATTCCTCTCAAGGGAGAATGGCTCCCAATCTTTTTAACGATGGTGTGATCAAAAAAGATTTTATAGAAACCGGCATCGCTAAAGTTTTGGTAGAGCATTATTATCCAATTTTACAAAAAGATCTTGAAGAAAGGTTCAATAAAGTTAAAAATTACAACTCGTTTGTCCATGTAAGCTTGCTTGAAATTTCAGCTAAAAATGTTTGGGAAAAGTTTTGTCCTCAAATTAATCAAAAATTAGAGGACATTAAAAAAATGGAAACAGTATCGCTTCCATTTATGCTATCTTTAATGGACCTCTATATGTCTGAAAAAAAATTTCCTGAAAGTTTTTTAAGAAAAATTTTAATTTATCAAGAAAGGCAGTATAAAAATGTTGCGCCTGATCAAAGATTATTCGAAAGCATGGCCCTTTTTGGGTTTAACAACGCCCAGGATTGGTTTGGTAAAAATTTCTTGGATGTATTTTCCGAATACATTATCAACGTAGCAAATTTTGCAGAGAGCAAGGGATACAAAATCACTAACGAAGAAGTAGCAATTGATCTATTTAAACATTTAAATGAAGGTCTAAAAAAACAGCAAATTGCATCTGGAGATACAGCAACTTTATTTAAAAGGCAGCTTCAAGTTTTAGGCCTTGATGAAATTTCCGTAGTTGAAATATGGAAAAAAGTCATGCTCTTTAGAAAATATTTTAATGATGTGGCCTCCTCGGTTGTAGTTGATAAAAAAGGAACCCAAGATTTTTATAAATTCGCTTCTTTAAATGCTCAAATTAAATTATATGAGCTTCCCGAGCATTTGAGATTAAAAAAATTTCATGATGTGATGCTTTTACAAACTTATCTTGAAGCAACAACAAATGAAAAGATTCTTTCTTCTTCTATAAACTGTAAAAATATTGAGGAAGTTTTAGACACTTATCCTGAGCTAGTAGAGCAAAAATATACCTTGGGTGTTAAAGAAGTGGATATTGAAACGGCTTCTTTAAATATTAGCTTAAAAAAAATGTGGGATTGGCAAGTCGAGGAAGAAAATTATAAACTTCTCAAACAAAAATTTTCAAAGCTGATTTCTGCCAATACAAAAGATGAAAGATTCAAAGCTTTTGAAAAGTTAAATTCAATGGATCGAAACGAAATTGATAAATATTCAAGAATACAAATGGCCTATGCCAACCCCTCTATTATCGATACAGCTTTGGTCCAAAATTTAACAAAAGAGCTAACCCTTAGTTTTCGCAAAAAAAATAGTCAGGTTCATTTAGATCTTAAAGACAAACAAAAATTTGCAGAGCTTGTGCAAAACAGTGATTCTATTTTAAGAAAATATACCGAAGATAACGATCGTTTTTTTAGTGTTCAAGTTCTTAAAAATGAAGACAATAAATCTATAATATCTTTTAACGAGGCCAAAGCAGATGGAACCCTACAAAAGATTTTGGATCAAAGATTAAAAGCTAAACAAGCGGAATTAAACATTGCAGAGTTTAATGAAAATGAGCTTGGCTTGGCTCTTTTTCCCAAGTTAAAAGACTTTAATTCTAATAAAGAAGTTGATTCGATTGTACAAAATTATTTACTTGCCTTTGTTAAAAATCTTAATGCCCAAATGCAAAAAGATGCTTTATTTTTACAAACTTTGCCCTCTGAATGGCAACTTGTTGTTAAAGATATAGAAGTACCTAGATCTTCTAAAAATTTATTTAACGAGGCGTTTAAAATGCAGAAAGATAGTTTTTCAGATGTTAAAGTTGAAAATGGGGAAATTTCCTTTTTTTACTTAAAAGAATTTAGTGAAAAAGAGTCCTCGTTAGAAAAAATGCAAGAGGTTAAAAATAGCCTGGATAAAGAGACTAAGCTAATGCTTGGCAAAAGAATGCTACAAATGATTAAATTAGAAAACAGTATTTTTTATCCAATTATGGTAAAAGCTAATTAAATGCTGAGAGTTAGCCCTGTTTCGGTTCTTAATTTTTTTGAAGTAACAACTAACATTTCTAGGTATATTTCTTCAAAAAAATTATTGGATAAAAAATATTTACTTCCCTCTTTTGCAAAATTTTTAAATGAAGAGAGCTTTGCGGACTTTTTTATGGCCTATGATGAAGGGGGGCTTTATTTTCATGTTAGGGTAAATGTTCCCTTTACCAAAGTCAATTCTCCAGAATTTAATAAAGCTGATAGCATTGAGATCTTCCTTGATACCAAAGATTTAAAAACTAAGGGTCATGTAACTAAATTTTGCCATCACTTTGTTTTTTTTCCAGAAAAAGTGCAAAATAGCTTTGGAAAAGAAATTTCAAGATTTCGGGCAGATGATATGCATAAGCTTTGTAATCCCTCAGATTTAAAGATTGAAGCATCTATTTTGAAAGATTCTTATTTTATGAATATTTTTATTCCTCAAAGTTGTTTACATGGCTATGACCTTAAAAACAATAATAAACTAGGTTTTAACTATAGGATAAATCGCTATAGTCAAGAACCGATGCATTTTTGCGCCTCTTCTAAAGAATATCCAATAGAGAGAAATCCTTATCTTTGGGCTACATTAGTTTTAGGATGAATATGACTGATCAGAATGAGTGGATAAAAGTAGAAAAGAACATTGCGACAATTGGGATAACCAAATTTGTTAAAGATCAGCTAGGAGAAATTGTATATGTTGAGCTTCCTAAAGTTGGATCAATAATAAAAGCCCAAGATGAGGTAGTTTTACTTGAATCCAACAAATCGGCAGTGGATATTTATTCGCCGGTATCTGGCAAAGTCGTAGAGGTCAATTCTAAACTTTTAAAAGATTTATCATTAATCAATGATTATCCCGAGTCAAAAGGGTGGCTTTTTAAAGTCAAAATAGTTTATACCCAAACAACCTGAAAAATTGGATTTTCGGCTTCGTCAAAGCCTCAGGATTCAACGATCTTAAGTGAGTTCATATTTCTAATATTGACTCACTTAAGATCGTTGAATCCTGAGATTTTTCACTGAAGCCCAAAACCAATTTTTCAGATTGTTTGGGTATAATTAAACTTTATTTTTCTTTATAACTTGTGGGCCCTTTTTCATAGCCTACATCTTTTAACCACCAAGCAGGATAGCCAAGTTTAGATCCTGAATTCGGAAGGTTATCAAAGCCATCGGTAAATTTAGCCAAGATAAATTTGGCTAAATCCCACCATTGATTAACGATATTGTTGGCATTATCCCGGCAATAAGTGGTCAAATATTTTTTTCCTTCTTTAGGATCCTTTGAAAAATATTGAAGAGCTTTTTCTTCAATCATTTTTTGGTTATCAAACTCTTCTTTTTCCAACTTTGTTTGCGTCTTTTGCACTTCACCAATTATTCTGTCATAAAAACAATCGGTCCAATTGGCCGAATAGTTAAAAATCCACCAGGCAAAATCAGGATCAAATTTCTGAGGATTACCATATTCAAAGGACTTTGGCAAAGACTCAACACCTGCATAAATAGGAATAAAGCAGGTTTGGTAGGGATCATCAAAACCGATCCAGGTTAAGCCCCCAAGACCGTGAGGAAGAGAGCCCCTTAGCTGTGTAACATAACTAAAACCTGTATAATAAATAGAAATAGATCTTTCCCAGGCCCCTTCAAGCGGTTTTTTCATTTGGTTGGGAAAATCAACCCTATCATAGTCTCCAATATAGCGATTTGGGCAGCCGAAGGGTCCTGCAGCAAGCCCTTTTGTGAGATCAAATTCTGTTCCTTCATAGTGGTCTCTAATTAAAGAGATTACATCTTGCACCGATAACTTTTTATCCGGCTTGATGGAAAAAGGATAATATTTGGTAAAAGCGCTTTCTACATATGGGCTGAGGTTTGAAGCGGGACTCATCTTACTTAAAACTCTCCAAACTCTTCTTAAAGAATAATAGGGATGGTCAAATTCTCCAGGACAAACCGATTTTTGCCAGTTTAGCAATTGATTATCTTTAGTCCAGTTTTGCTCTTTTGCAATTTGATAAAGATTAGAAGAATATAAAAAATTTTCATTATTAGGATCTATCTCTTGGATTCTAAACTGATTGGCTGCGACAAAAACCTCTCCAGCAGGAACCTTTTTGGCAACCCAAATAGCCGATTCTCCTTTAGGATCGCAAGAAATTTCAAAGACATAAGCATCTTCCGTGTCTCCAACTAAAAGGGTCTCGCCAAAGCCATAATATCCATATTTTTCTGCGAGCTCTCCCATTAAAACAATAGCTTCTTTAGCTTTTTTGCATCTCTCTAGCGCTATTTGAGATAAAGTAAATATGCCCATTATTCTTTTTTTGGGATCGACATCATAGAAGAAATAAGTTGAATTTGTGCACTCTCCAAAAGCTAGCTCATGCTCATTTATAATGCCATAGTTGCCTTCTATGTAGTTATAGGTATGCTCAACTTGATCGATATATCCAATAGGTTCAAATGGTTTTGCATCTTGAGTATCATAAGCTTTAGATCTGTCTTTTCCTACATATCTTGGAAAAAGGGTGGCATCTTTATAGATCGGACGTTTATCTCCTTTTTTGTAATCTTTAGCGTTAATTTTAACAATTCTTTGATCGCCTACTTCATCGTCATCGGTATGGGCAATGATGATTGATCCATCTTGCGTTGCTTCCTTGGTTGCGATAATCGTTGTACAAGCTAAAGCTTTAGGAGTAATAAAACTAAAAAAAGCTAATAAAAAACACCACTTAAAAACATCTTTCAATCTCATAAGTTTACCTTAATTTGAAGCATTACTAATGCTGGTCTTCTTTCTTATTTAAATATGAGAGTATTGATTTGTCAACAAGATATATTTTAAGTCCAAATTTTTCCTTGTCTTAAAAAATAATAATGGAGATTTTAAAAACTTACGGATATATTTGCGAATCAGTTGCAAATTTCGTTCCTAAAAAACATTGATGGTTTTGTTACTTATCGATTGTATCTTCACTGTTGTGTTCTGACAACTTTTCTTCAATTTCTTTTGCTGTAGGCAATGTTCCTTGTAGTTCTTTTGGCAAAGAATCCTGAATTTTTACCTCGTATTCAGAAACACTCATTGGCATTAATACTCGTTTAAGTGCATATTCCACCTTAAGGTCATTCTTTGTCCGACAAATGATCATACCTATTGATGGGTTGTCCATTGGATGTTTGAGTTGCTCATCGACCGCTGCTAAATAAAAGTTCATTTTGCCTGCATATTCTGGCTTAAAGTCTGTACTTTTTAGTTCAACGACACAAAAAGCCCGCAACTTGATATGGTAAAAAAGCATATCGAGAAAATAATCATCACCAGCGATTTCAAGATGATACTGCCTTCCAATGAAGGCAAATCCTTGCCCAAGTTCCAAAATCAATTTTTGCATGTTATTGACGAGGCCTTGCTCAAGTTCCTGCTCAATATAATCGTCGGATAATGATAAAAATCCAAAATTATATGGACTTTTCAAAATATCATTTGCCAATTTCGATTGAGGTACGGGCAAACGATCATGAAAATTAGTGATAGACTTTCCCTGTCTTGAGTAAAGTTTTGATTTGATGAAATCATCTAAAGCTCTTCCGCTCCAGCCATTTAGAATGGTTTGGTGTGCATACCAAGTCCTTTCTTCTGGGCTATCTAATTTTTCGAGAAGAAGTATGTTATGCCACCATGGAATTTTTGCAAGCAGTGCTTGCAAAATTGACTGATCGGCATAAGATTCGGCGAACTTTCTCATATATCGAAGGTTTCTTGGAGAAAATCCTGAAACTCCTGGAAAATCTTTTCCTATATCAGATGCCAGCCGATCGATGACCTTAGCTCCCCAGCCTTCTTGCTTCATTTTTGTTGAAAGCATCCCGCCAATCTCCCAATATAGAAAAACGAGTTCGCTGTTAACTGATAGAGCAGCTTTCAGCTGTGCGGTTTTGATTTTTTCTTTGACCTGTTCTAAAAGAATAGGATAGCTTGAGTATTCTTAGATCTTGGCATTCATTAGCTTGCTTAATTTTAATGCTTCAAATGTTGTATTATAGATCAATAATAGCAAAAATATACAACATTTTCATTTTTTTGATTTTTTCAGCAGATTTAATAAAAGGATAGGCTTTATTCAATTACCTTTTTTGCTATACTAAATAGTAGGCGTACCTTTAAGGGCTAAATTGTGAAAAGAAAAAAGATTTTGATCCTTCTTTCGATATTGATCTTGGGATTTTTTTTGTTTGAGAAAAATCTTGTTTCATATACGGCCTCTTCATTTGTAAAATTTTTTGCTAAAAAAAGCTTAGGCCAAGAATTTTCTTTTAAATCTTTAAGGTTTAATGACGGGTTGATTGTTTTTGAAGATGCAAAGCTTGGCAATCAAAAAGGTTTAAATGCAACAAGCGAAAAGATCTTTTTTAAGGTTCATTTTAATTTTAGCAGGCCATTTTTTCTAATCGACATGCATCTTAAAAAACCTTCGATAGAAATAAAAAAGGATGATTTGTCCAAAGCTTTTGTAAAGCTCCCTTTTTCTTCATTGGTACAGTATGCTTTCAATGTTGAAGAAGGATGCATATCATATAACGGCCAAAAGATCGTTTTTAATTATAATCAAAAAGAAAAAAAAGCCGAGTTTGAGTTTCTTGATCTTGATCTGTCAAAAATTAATGATTTTAACCTAAAACAGGCGCAAATATTTAAAGGCAAAGTTAGCGGCTCATTTTCTTGTGTAATGCAAAATAATGAATTTAAAAATTTAAAAATTAATGCCACTATAAAAGATCTCTTCGCCTCTTTTAATGAATATGCTTTGGGCGCTAAAATTGATAAGCTCCAAATTAAAGGGGAGATCCCCAAGCTGGATAATCAATTTTCTCTTTTAGATTTTTTCATAAAGCCGGCGTTTAGTAATTCTAAAATCAAGATTGATATTGATAATTTAGCTTTATTGGATAAACAAAACATAACCTTGCTAGATCAGGTCAAAGGCTCTTTTTATTATGATCAGTTGATCGGACAAAAGGTTAAATTGGAAGGATTTGTATCGAAAAACCATCCTTTTAAAGCTTCTTTAAATGTTTATTATCCCGCTCTTTGGAATGAATTTACCCTTTTCTTAGATAATAAAAAAATTATCGCAATAAATAGTAAAGAGATAGAAAAAGATAAGTGGGAAGCTAAAATGGCCTTTGAAGAGGTGGACGCTTCTTGCTTTAGCCGTTTTCAAGAATTTTGTTCCAATCCTTTGTTTAAGGATTTAAAAGTTGAAAAAGGATTTTTTTCCGCTTTTTTAAACTGCAAGTTTGATAAAAATTCTATTGGGAAGGTTTTCATCTCCGATTTGAAAGTTAAGGATCTTTCTATTGCTTCAACAAATAATGAAATAACTTATTTATTGGATAATTTAGAGTCTAAATTTGCTTTTGATTTGTCTGAAGAAGATTTTTGGCAAACTTTTTCTGCCGAATTAAAAATTTTTAAATCGGCTATTGAAATTAACCAAAAAAAGATTAGCAATATCAATTCGGAAATTCAAATTCGTAAAGGTGTTTTTTTTCCCTCTTTAGTCTCTTTAAGCTTTGAAAAAATCAAAGCCGATATTGAGCTTAAGGGGCCGGTAAAAGAGTTTAATTTGCTGGCTAAAATGAAAGGATTTTTTACAAGCCTAGATGAATCGATCTCTTGTGTGGTGTATTGCAAAAGAAAAGAAAGCGGTTTTTCTTTTAGCGGTAATTTTCAAGCTCTAAATGCAGAAGATATTGTATTTGGCTTTGATATTGACCATCTTTTTTCTTTTTTATCGTTTGATATAAAGCAAATCTTGCCAAAGATGTCGGGTGGATGGGTTAGAGCAGAAAATATTTCTTTAGATAAATGGTCTTCTTTATTTAAAACAACCTTTCCAATTAACGGCAGGGCCTCCATTGCTGCCTTTTTGAAAAAAGATGAATTATTTTTACAAGCAAAAGCCCTTGATCTTGAAGTTAAAACTCCCGATTTTGCTTTTAAAATCGATAAGATCGGGGATTTGGATTCTTTTTTATTTGAAGAGGGTAAATGTATTGAAGTGGTCTTTCAAAACGGAAAATGGACTGGTACCAGTCCTGCTTTTAAAGGATATTTTTATCTGCCTAAATTGGGTCTAAGATTTGATTTAAAAGAGGCGAAGTTACAACTTGAAAATGATATCATTGACGCCTCTTTGAACCTTGCTGAAAGCTCTAAAATGCAGTTTAAAGGAAACGCTACTTTTGACTTAAACAAACTTAAGCTTAATCTTCAAATGGAAGATTTTTTCGGAGATTTAAAAGATTTGCAGCAGTTTGCTTTGCATTTTGGTCCGTTTGATAAATTGCCGATAGAGGGAAAAATTCAGGGAAGCGGCATGATCAACTTTGAGTGTTTGGATGAAAAGTCTTTAATCGATTGGAAAATTTTTGCAAATGTCAAAGAGGGATATTTACCTATTAATCCCAATGTCCAAATAAAAAACATGCAATTTGATTTTGAATTTGATTCTCAAAATGAGGAAGTTAATTTTTCTAATGTTGATGGCAAGTTTATCTTAAAAAACAAGATTTATAATATTGCCTGTCCTCTGCTGTATAAACTTGGGCAAAAATGGGAATTTGATATTCGTTTAGCGAACGATCTTGTGGATATTTTAAGACTTTGTGGAGATGCCAAACAAGAAAAAGGAGTTTTTGATTTTTGTTTTGACAAAGAGAAAAGTTTGGTTTTTTTAGAGCCTTTCAAAACCCTTGATTTAAAAATTAAGGATGGTGCTGTTACAGATTTTAAGATTGAGGCGAACCCTTTTTCCAAAAACTTCTTTTTGCAAATCGAGCATTTATTGGATTTAGGGATTTTACCTATAAAAAATCTTTCTTTTGCTCCCATTTTTAATATTCCGATGCAAGGAGATTTTCATTACCAAATTTGTCTAGATGAAAATAAAAACATTATATGCAATTTAAGCTCAGGTAATTTTAAAATTGGAAGTGAGGTTTTTGATAAAATTGAGCTTATTGCAAAAAAACAAAATGATGTTTGGCAAATTGAAAAATTTAAGGCCAATGATTTTGACGCCCAATTTTTATTACAGCCTCAAGAAGGCAAACTTAAAATATCTCAATGCAATCTAAAAAAAGAAGAATCTTTTTTTTGTAATCTAGAAGGGGAATTTTTAGAAAATTCTTCTTTTGTGGCAAAGTTAAAAGATGTAAAAATCGATCTTAAAAACACAGTGAGTTTTTTTGCAAGATTCATCGATTTTCCCTCTCAAGACATTTCGGGATATTTATCGGGCGATGCCGACTTTGTTATTGATCTGCCCAGCAAGGACCGAGAATTTAAGTTTTCCTCCAATTGGAACCTTCTAACATCTCATCTAGAGGTCCAAAAAACCAAGATCAATAACAAAGGTCTTTTACATATTGGATTTTCTTCGGATAAGGGACTACAAATACAAGGACTTGACCTTGATCTAGTTAAATTTTTTGACCACTCTTCGGTTGATTGTCAAATCAATCAAATCTCATATGATCTGATTGCTAAAAAATGGCGGTTTAAAGATGTTGCCTTAAAGCTGCCCAATCTCCTATTTTTAAAAAAATTGCCAAGTTTTGCCTCTTTTTCAAAATATTTAACATCCCTAGATCTTGAGCAAGAGTGCAAATTATACTTTAATTTAGAATTTCTCTATGATTTAAGCTCCATTGAACTTTGGGCCCCTTTAGTAAATCTGGAGTTATTCTCAGCCAAAAGGAGTTTCAAAGATCTTTGTTTTAAATATCAAAAAGATCTCTTTTATTTAGATTTTAACTATTTAAGTCCATCCGGCTATTTTGAGGTTGCCAATATTTTTGAATTTAAAGACGACGTTAATGTTAAAACCATTTTGTATGATAATTTTAAAGACTCTAAGCCCTTAACTATTAACTGGGCTTTAAGTCCCAATAAATCGGTTCAGATAAATGATGTTCAAGGAAGTTTTTTTGGTATAGATGCAACGTTTCAACAAGATCAAAATTTAAAAGCTTTATTTGGCTCTGTCAAAGTTGATTTTAATAAAACTAAAAAGTTATTTCCCAAAAATGTTCAAGAGCTATGTCAAAATTTTTCCCTCGGCAAAGGCTATGAGCTAAAAGGTGAGCTAAAAATTGATTTTGAGCAAAAAAATTGGATTGATTTTCAAGGAATAATCTCCGGCAAGCAATTTGAGCTTTTTGATTATCAATTTACCACTTTATTTGGCAAGATTGCCATTAAGCCCGACTTAATTAAAATTCAATCCCTAAAAGCCTCTGACAATGGGGGTTTTGTGACCATCGGCGAGGTAGATCTCACTAAAATTTCAAATCAGTGGTATTTGGCCATTCCCAAAATCTCGGTGAAAGAACTTCGTCCTTCATTATTTCAAAGCCTTTATCCAAAGCCCAAAGCAGTTGAGCCTTTAGTCATAAGAGAGTTAAATCTTTATGATTTTAAAGGAAAGTTAAGTGATCCGAACAGTTTTTCTGGCCGAGGCTATTTAAAGTTTATTAATTCTTTTAAAAGGGGCTATTCCATTTTTGAATTTCCTTCCGAGGTATTCAGCAGAATTGTTGGTCTGGATATAGAGCTCTTAACTCCGGTCCGTGGTAAAATAGAAATAGAGGTCAAAAATGCTAAATTTTATCTAACCAAAATGAAAGATGCCTTTAGTGAAAAAGACCGCTCTAAATTTTTCCTATCGGACAATCAAAGCTCTTACATAGATTTTAACGGTCAGATGCACATCGATATTGCCATGAAACAATTTGTGTTATTTAAGTTTACCGAGTCCTTCATAATTTCTCTTAGGGGAACACTTGATACTCCTAAATGCAATTTAACCAAAAAAAGAGGAATTTTTTAATCCAATGGCCCTATTGCAAAAATTAAAAACCGGTTTTATCAATTTTCTCTACCCCTCCTTTTGTTTGCATTGCAAGGATAAGATTTTAGATTCTCAAGTATTTTGTAAATCTTGCTCCGAGCTTTTATGTTTGGTAGAACCGCTCTTAAATGTTAAACATTTTGCCGCTTTTGAAATGCTCGGTCCCGCTTACTCATTATTTAAAGCCCTCAAGAAAAATAACTTTACTAATCTCTCAAAAGGGGCCGCCGGCTTTTTAATAGCCCAGTTCATCAACCTAAAATGGCCTTTACCCAACGTTGTTATACCTAGCCGGGGTAATTATCTAAACAAAGACCATGTGTACCTTCTTGCCAAAGAAACGGCAAAAATTTTAGATGTTCCATTTGCCCAAAAAAAAAAAAAAAATGAAACAGGGCTAGTCATCTGCGATATTTTAAACAAAAAAGTGATAACGGATTTTAGCAATCAAGAGAGTTATATTTTAGGTTTGTGCTTCGATGTTTCTTTTGATCATCTGAATTTTCTTGCCTAGCATTTCATTTGTTTTAATTTCCTCGGATATTTTTTTCCAAGAATGAAGCAGGGTAGAATGAGTTTTGCCTCCAAAAGATGAAGCTATCTTGGTTAAAGAATCTGCTATTAATTCTTTTGCGAGATACATGGCAACTTGTCTTGCTTCTGCGATATTTTTTAATCTAGATTCTCCTTTAATATCGCTTACTCTAATTTCAAAGACGCTAGCAACGCTTTTTAAAATGCTCTCTACCGATATTTTATTAGACGGTGTGAACTCCAACATTTCTTTTAACAGATTTTCGGCGACATCCTGAGTGATCTCTTTATTCATGAGCCTTGCATAAGCGCTAAGTCTATTGATAGCCCCTTCTAATTGCCTGATATTATTATAAATATGCTCGGCGATAAAAAAAGCCACATTAGTCGGGATGATAAATCCTTTTTGCACCGTTTTATTTTGGATAATGGCGACTCGTGTTTCTAAATCTGGCACTCCGATATGGGCAACAAGGCCCCATTCCATTCTTGCGACCATTCTCTCTGAGAGTTTTAATTGGGCCGGCGGTTTATCGCTTGCGATAACGATTTGTCTATGTTGATTGATAAGGGTTTCAAAAGTATTGCAAAATTCCTCTTCAAAATTTAACCTATTTTGTAAAAACTGGATATCGTCGACCAGTAGCACATCCAAATTTCGGTAAAACCTTTTCATTTTATCAACCGATTTGTTTCTTAGATTAAAAACAAGATCATTGATAAAAGCCTCTGTTGTAATGCATTGAATTGACAAACTTTTATGGTTTTGTTTTATAAAATTACCGATACCATGTAAAAGATGGGTTTTTCCAAGGCCTACCCCACCATGGATAAACAAAGGGTTAAAAGACTTCCCCGGTCTTTGTGCTACACCAAAAGCGGCTGATTTTACAAACTGGTTAGATGTTCCTTCGATAAAATTTTCGAAGGTGTAATGTTTGTTAAACTTTATAAAATTAGAATCGTTTTTTTCTTCTTTTGGTACAATTTTTAAAGGTTCGGGATTGCTTTGGGTTTCGCTGATAACAAAATTAATAGCTAGTTCACCTGAGGCATTCTTGGGTAAAAAAGAAAGAAGGTCTTGTTTATAATTATCTATAAGATATTCTCTAACGAAGATATTGGGGACTTCCAGGGTAACAGAAGAGTCGGAAAGCTCTAAAACTTTAATAGGGGATAGCCAATTTTGAAATTCTATCGAAGAGGTTTTTTTTTGAACAAATGATAAAAATTGCTGCCACGCGCTTTCTTTACAAGTGAGCACTTTTATTCCTCTTTTTATGTTCACAATCTAACACGAGATTTGTTACGGCGCAAGAAAAATTTGTTGAATGTAAGCGCAAAAGTATTGTTATATATCTACTAAGAAAACGCTAGAAAAAAATATTAGTTTTTCAACGCCTTTGGCGTAAAAGATTTAAAAAACATGGAAGGGCTAACATGTCTTTATTTTTCGAAGTCCGGCGCTAGAAATTTAATGTCTTTAAATTTTGCTGCAAGCCTATTAATTAGATCTTTATCTTTTGAAAAAACTTCCCAATAACAACTATCAAACATTTCGATAACGATGTCACATGTTTCGTACATTTCTTGATCATTGTCATAGCGCCTTAATAAATTTTTATCTTTACATCCTATAAGAATTATGTCTATTACTTGATGAAATTTACCAGATAGTAAATTAAGTTCATTCCAAGTAATAAATAATCCTTTTTCAGAGTCATAGATTTGTTTTTCAAAAATTGGAATAGATCGCCCTTCTCCTAAATGTCCTGTTGCTTCTAAAAATAGGATGGACCAATGGAATAAATCTCCATTTTGAATTTCCTTTAAAATATCAGGAAGCTCTACAGATACAATTCTATTGTTTTTATCGAGTATGCGTATTCCTTGGGATTTCATTTCCATCTTTGAATATGTTCAGGATTTTTTGACCCATGAATTTGATCCATGGCAGCTTTTTAGATTTAACTGGTACAAGCTCAAATGTAACGTCATCCCATTCAGCTTCTCCCTTAACCCACCTTCCCCAATCTGTACGATCTAAAGGAGGTACGTGTTTACTAAAAAAACGTTTGACTTTTTTTGTAAACAGCTCAAATGCATTTAATAATTCATCATAATTAACTACAAAGATATCATCATGTCTAGAAAATTTCATTTCTACTTTGTTATTCGGCTTCATGTTAAAATATATATATCCGGTAGTGTAACGCTGTTTCTGTAAATTCAGACCAAGGATTTTCTTGAAGGTTAA